>JBBRGJ010000043.1:0-22890 GCA_038240835.1 Bacteroidales bacterium
GTGAAAAGAAGAAAGAAAAGCGGCGATTGCTTCGCAAGAGTATCGCTTCGCGCACTTGGCTACTCGGCTACTTCGCCACATGGCCACTTCTTCACTCCGTTACCACTTTTTAATGATTTTAGTAATAAAAAAAAACAGAAAATAGTAAGTTATCAACATCCGCCATATTAACAAGAAAAATTCGTAAATTTGCAAAGTAAACATCAAATTAATATAGTCTCAGAATGGGTAAAGTAATTGCCATAGCAAATCAAAAAGGCGGAGTAGGAAAAACAACTACAAGTATCAATTTAGCAGCTTGTTTGGCTGTTTTAGAACATCGTACCTTACTCATTGATGCTGATCCACAAGCAAATGCTACTTCGGGTGTGGGCGTTGATCCTCAGTCGGTAAAAACAAGTATTTACGAGTGTATTGTTGACGATATCGAGCCAAGAAACATTATTTATAAAACATCTACTCCAAATTTAGATTTACTCCCTGCGCACATTGATTTAGTCGGTGCCGAAATTGAGATGATAAATCTGCCCAACAGAGAGACAAAAATGAGAGGTGTTATTGACAAAATTCGTGATGATTACGATTTTATCATCATCGATTGTGCGCCTTCTTTGGGACTTATCACCGTAAACTCACTCTCTGCTGCTGACAGTGTGATTATTCCTGTTCAATGTGAATATTTTGCCTTAGAAGGACTTGGAAAACTTTTAAACACCATCAAAATTATCAAATCACATTTAAATCCAGATTTAACCATCGAAGGGATTTTATTAACCATGTACGACGCTCGCCTTCGATTAGCCAATCAGGTAATAGAAGATGTAAAACAGCATTTTCAAGATTTAGTTTTCGAAACGGTTGTTTACAGAAACATAAAATTAAGCGAAGCTCCTAGTTATGGCGAAAGCATTATCATGTACGATGCTGATAGCAAAGGCGCTCACAATTACTTGAATCTTGCGCGTGAAATTCTGCAAAAGAATGATTTGACCAATATTAAGAACGAAGATAAATTGATAAACACCGAACTATAATGAATGCTCAAAAAAAAGCGCTAGGAAGAGGCTTAAGTGCTCTGCTTAACTCAACTCCGAACGATGAAGTAATCTCATCAAATTCTCCAAGTAAAATTAAACTTAACGATATTAGCTCCGTTGATATTAACTTAGTTGACACCAATCCTTGGCAACCTCGGACAGAATTTGAATTAAATGCATTGCACGAACTAGCCGGATCTATAAAAGTTCACGGACTTATTCAACCCATTACTGTTCGCCAAGTGGATGGCAGATTTCAGTTGATTTCGGGTGAACGTAGATTGAGAGCTTCCAAAATTGCAAATCTTACTCAAATTCCTGCATACATTAGAACTGCCGATGATATGCAAATGATTGAAATGGCGTTGGTTGAGAATATTCAACGGGAAAATCTGAACTCCATGGAAGTCGCTTTGAGTTACCAACGTCTGATTGATGAGTGCAACATTACTCAAGATCAAGTGAGTGAAAAAGTGGGTAAAAGTCGCTCGGCTATTACAAACTATCTTCGACTTTTGAAACTGCCTACTCCTATTCAGATTTTTGTTCGTGATAGCCAAATATCCATGGGACATGCAAGAGCATTGTTGAGTATTGATGATCCAGAAGTCCAAGTTTCTGTCTGTAACGATATCATCAACAACGATTTATCTGTTAGACAAGTGGAAACATTGGTGCGTAAATTTAACCAAGAAACGCAAGAAGAAAAAACAACCGTAGTCCTCTCTCTTCCTCAACATTTTATAGAAAAGAAGACTGAATTACACAAATTGTTTAATTCAAAAGTTGACATAAAACGAAACATCAAAGGAAAAGGAAATATCTCAATTCATTTTAAATCTGATGATGATTTTAAACGAATAACTGAGTTGCTGAATCTTTAAATCTATTGTTTAAATGAGTTGTTTTAAGGAATTGATAATAAGTATTATAATTGTGATAACTTCTGTTAGCACTTCTTATGTATACGCTCAAAAACCCCTTCCAAAAGACTCTTTAAAACAAGCTGAAATTGAACAGCATTCGCCCAGAAAAGCAACTATTTACTCTGCAGTTTTACCTGGATTAGGTCAGGTGTACAATAAAAAATATTGGAAAGTGCCTATTATTTACGCAGGTGCTGGTGCATTAACTTACTCATACTTATTTGCAGACAAAAAATATTCTGAATATTTAAATGAATTCACCAACAGGCTTAACAAGGATAGCGCTATTTTTAATCCAGATTTCACAAAGACTTCCGATGACAATATCTTAGAACTCAAAAACTATTACCAGCGAAATCGTGAATTGAGCATCATTGGTTTTGTCGTTTTATATGCATTAAACATCATAGATGCCACTGTGGATGGCCATTTGTACTCATTCGACATCTCCGACAACTTATCGTTAAATGTAAATTCATTCGTTGCTCCCAATTACGATAAAAAATTAAACGGCGGAATTCAGCTTACATTATCGCCCAATTGGGGAGCGAAAAAGAGACCTTCTAAGTTCAACTAAACAGCAACTATTTATAAAAAAACAAGAATCGCTTTCGTGGAATCAATAGCCATAGAGGCGGAATACAGATATTATTTATAACACTATTTAAAATATTTACGTATGAAAATTGCAATAATCGGATATGGTAAAATGGGACAAGAGATTGAGAAATTAGCAATTGCTCGAAAACATGAAATTGTTTCAATCGTAGACAACGAAAACGAGTGGATTGAATTTGCCGATGAGATTAAAACAGCCGATGTAGCCATTGAATTTACCAGTCCATCTGCAGTATATGGGAATATTCGAAATGCTTTTAACAATCATCTTCCGATTGTAGTTGGCACTACTGGCTGGAAAGAACGACTTCCAGAAATTAAAACCTTATGCACAAAAATGGACCAGACGTTGATTTATGCTAGCAATTTTAGTATTGGAGTAAATCTTTTCTTCGAAACCAATCGAAAATTGGCAGAATTGATGCGAGATTTTCCCGAATACAATGTAAATATTGAAGAGACTCATCATACTGCAAAGATTGACTCTCCTAGTGGAACAGCAATCAAACTTGCAGATGATATCTTGAATGTGATTAAACGAAAATCAAAATGGATAAATTCGCCAGAAATTGACGACGAACAAGCGCTTAAAATAGAATCAAAGCGAATTAGTAATACACCTGGGACTCATATCGTTACCTACGAATCTAAAATTGACACCATCGAACTGAGTCACACTGCGCACAATCGCAAAGGATTTGCTCAAGGTGCAGTATTGGCTGCTGAGTGGATTTTTGACAAAAAAGGAGTTTTTACGATGCGTGATGTTCTAGATCTCAAATAACAATAATAATATAAAACAATAATGGAATCTATTAAACAGATTTTTAAAATTGGATTTGGCCCTTCTAGTAGCCATACAATGGGACCTGCTATTGCAGCTACTAGTTTCAAAAACAGCCATCCTGAAGCTTCTCATTTTGAAGTTTCCCTTTTTGGAAGTCTAGCTGCTACCGGAAAAGGTCACTTAACTGACGTAGCGTTAACTCAAATTTTAGGGGATAATTTAATTATTCATTGGTTTCCAAACAACCCAAAAGATTATCACCCAAATGCTTTGAATTTATGTGCTTTTGATAGCAATAACGTACTTATAGAAGAGCAATTGGTCTACAGTGTAGGCGGTGGCAATATCGTTTACGATCAGGAGAAAGAAGAGATTTCACAAACGATGATTTACGATAGATCGTCGATGAATGAAATTTTAGAGTGGTGCAAAGAAACGGGTGGTGCCATTTGGGAATACGTGGAACAAGTAGAAGGAAAAGAAATCTGGGAACACCTAGCACTTGTGTGGGATATTATGCAACAAGCGGTCGTTAGAGGCATCGAAAATGAAGGAATTATTCCAGGTGGATTAAAACTATCAAGAAAAGCCTCTTCGTATTATGTAAAATCCAAAAGTTATCGTTCTACACTCAAAAGAAGAAGTTTAACCTACGCGTTTGCACTGGCTGTGGCCGAAGAAAATGCTTGTGGAAGAAAAATTGTAACCGCTCCTACTTGTGGATCAGCGGGCGTTTTGCCAGGGGTTTTGTATTCACTAAAGATGAACTACGATTATTCGGACATAAAAATATTGAGAGCTTTAGCAACTGCTGGAATTGTGGGTAATTTGGTGAAACATAATGCTTCAATTTCTGGTGCCGAAGTAGGTTGTCAAGGTGAAATCGGTACTGCATGTGCGATGACCGCTGCTGCGGCGGCTCAAATTTTTGGAGCGACTCCCCTACAAATAGAATATGCTGCCGAAATGGCCATGGAACACCATTTGGGAATGACTTGTGATCCGATTGCAGGTTTGGTTCAAGTGCCTTGCATCGAACGTAATCCTTTTGCAGCAACTAGAGCCCTAGATGCAGCTACTTATGCACTTTTGTCGGATGGAAATCATATCGTTTCGTTTGATAAAATTGTTAAAGTGATGAAACAAACGGGTCACGACTTGCCTAGTATTTATAGAGAGACTGCAGAAGGTGGAATTGCATTTTTCGCTTAATCCTATTTTATTTTAATCCAAACATCATTGGCTTTCAGAAGCTTATCTTGGTCTTTGCGTAATATATTGTAAAATTGCAACACAGTGCCTTTGGGCAAATTTTTCATCATATCCAACTGTGTATCAGATATATTACCATCTGAAGAACTGAATAGATGTTCATCAGTGGTTCTTACCATAAACGAACTTGCTGTCTTTCCATCGATGGTAATGGTTGGATTGCTAGTTATATAGTCAAAAGATTGTTCTCCAAAAAAAGTTTTTCCAATTACGGCTTTATTCAACGCTATATCGCCAGGAATTCTTAAATAAATAGGCTCTAATCTTATAACCACATCCTCTTTTTTTGATTTTATCTGATCTATTTTAATCACAGTCGACGGAGTGGAACTGTTGAGCATGGTTACCATTTCTGAGGTCAATTTAGATCCAGAGGGTTGTTTAAGAGTTTTTACCACACCTTTGGCGTATGAAGTCATACTAAACGATTGAATTTCAACCTCTTTTGAAGGAACTTTTAAGATGTATTCTTTTTCTACTTTCTGATTTTTCCACTCTCCAAACGATATTCCATTCAGCGTGCAAGGAAAATCCTTATTAGATGCGATTACATTTAGTTTAAAAGGCTGAATCCAATAAGAATTAGAGTTGAAAATAGTTTCAATGTTTTGAAACCATAAAACTTCTCCCCCTTTTAATTTACCAATCGCTTCAACCATTTCTGATGAAAATCCATTGGAACTGCCTATAAACCGTTGTACTTGCTCATCTGCAATAATTAATAAATCGAACGAAATAACCTTATAAGTCTCTGGATAACAATTTAATGAGTGGTAGAATAAAATTTCATCCACAGAAAATTCCGTTTTAAATTTACTTTTGGACATAAAACTGAATACAGCCTCCCTTTTGACCGTATACTCAACCGCTGGCAAATATTTCACCTTTGATTTTGATTGAAGTGCAATACTGTCAAATTTTAGGATAGAACCAGATGGAATTGAGGGACAAAAAGATAAAAAATCAGCACTAAACTGATTGGAACTGGATTTAAAATCTTTATTCTCTCCATTTACAACCACCGAGACTTTAAATGAAAGCACCACTTCCTCAGATTTAGAACAATAAATGCCACGTTCTATCATCAAATCAGTATTGATATACTTTCCTTTAATTCCAGAAATTTTAATCTCACTATTATTTTGTGAAAATACAAGGATGGGAAAAATTGCAAGTAATATAAAAGCGAATAGATGTTGTTTGTTTATCATCTTGTTATGTATTTAGAGTATTTTTACTTATTAAATTCATTGTTTAAAAAATCAATAATCGCTTTTATTTGGACATTAGTTGATTCCTTAGTAAGACATTTTTTGAGTTTCTCTTTAATAAAATGCTCATTACTAACCACATTTGAACAATATGTGTGAGAGTTCCCTTTTAAATTTTCTAATAAATTGGTGGCATAGAGTTTCAAATACCAATTGTAATAAAAGCGGATCAATACATAACATTTAGTCTCTTCATTGTCTTTGATTGACAAATAATAGGGTTCCGCTTTTAGAAAATCTCTCTTCGTTACAAGCAAATTCCCAAGCAATAAAGCATAGTCCGAAGTAGAATTAGCAACGGTTAATCGCCGAATTGTATGATCGATCAAGGTTTGATTGTTTGAGAAAATTGCAATATTGTATAAGTTAATCAGCAAATCCCGATTCAAAGAGTCGTATTGCATAGAGTTATTTACGGTTTGAATAGCGTTTAAAGTATCATTTATTCGTTTATACGTTTCGGTTAATCCAATCCACGCTTTCTCATTTTTTGGATCTAATGCAAGGGATTGCTTGAAGTATATTTCTGCTTTTTTGTAACTCGTAAGTCTCATGGCTGTTAAGGCTGCATTGAGTAAGTTTGGCGCATCAGGTTTAAAATCAATGATTTTTTCATAATGAGACATCGCTTTTAATGGATCATCACTTATAAAGTACTGCATTGCTCGTTTCCCAATAATTCCGGCACATGTATCCAATCCCTGCTGTGGATTTTGAATGTATAGTTCTGGAAAATCAATGGTTGTTCCTGTAATAATAGCACGTTCAAAATATTTCACCGAACTATCCACATAACTCAATGCATTGTTATCTTGGGTGGAATCTACTTGTATATAAGTATTGAGGGTGATGCTTGCTTTAAAGAAATAGAAAAAGCCCTCATCTGCAGGATTGGTTGATTTGGAAATCTCCAGAAGTTCACCCACCGCTGATTTCATATCCCAATTGTTCAGTGATTTGATTATTTTATCAAAACGAACATCTTTATTTAGAGCTATATTATTTTGTGAGTATAACTCTCCCATTCCCAAAAGTAATATTAAGAGCAAGAAAAATTTCATTTTCATAATCAATGATTCATTTAGTACTAGTAAGAAACATAAAGAAAGCAGACATTCAATCAGAAACCGAATACTATAGAAGAAAAGATTTAATCGTGAATTCATATTCAGACTCAAAGATAAAAAAAAACCTCGATTAATAATCGAGGTTTCATTATAATTTAAGCTAAAAGATTATTTTTTTAGTGATTTTAACACTGCATCCATCTCTTTTGCTTTATCTATTTGTTTTAAGTTTGCATAAACTTGTTTAAGCATGTACACAACATCATACGCTTTTGGGGTCTCTTTGTAACAGCTTTCTAAAATTGGAAGTGCCAAATCAATGTATTGCTCAGACACAACCTTCAAAGAATCATACTCAGCTTGTTGATTCGTTCTTAAGTTAGAATACACTTTTTTAATCGAATTAAACTTATTAAAATAGAGTGCTCCTAAGTTAAACTTAGTATTGTAATTCGTAGGATCCAATTCGATTGATTTTTTATAAGCAGCCTCAGACTCTTCAAAACTTACTTTTTCTAGTATGTAACCAATGTTTTGAAAAACTTTGGGATCATTTGGAGCCTTTGATTTCACTTTATCCAACACGGGTTTAGCATCACTACCTTTGTCAGCCCAATACAATACACTGGCTTTTAACAATAAAGTACTTACGCTATCAGGAAAAACAGTTTCCGCTTTATTCACCAATGCAATGGCTTTTAATGTGTCGTTATCTGTCATATACATGTTAGCCAAAAAGTTGTAAACACTCTCATTGAGCGTAGATTTATTGGTTAACTGCACAAGATGTTTTTTAACATCTTTTGATAAATTAGGACTCACTGTATCTCTTCTTGCAATTCTGTTTTGCTCATAATTGTAGCCACTTGTCGCAGCATTAATTTTTGTCAAATCGTTAGCAGAAAGAGTATTTGATTTGTCAAAACAAAGGTACGCATTGTAAAAATCGCCAGTATTATAAGCTTTTGTACCTCTATTCGCCCACTCTATCCCAATAATTTGAATTCCTTTTTGAGGAGTGTTAATACTAAGCATGTCGTTGTACACCTCTTTATCAATCGTAATTGCTTTATTAAAATATTCGTACGCTTTATTTAGAGCATCCGGATCAAGCGAAGATATTTCTTTATCCTCATTTACAGCCACTGATAAATAAATACAACCTTTATAAAACCAAGTAGAGGCTCCATCTTTTGTATCATCGTGTTCACTGGCTAAATCAATAAAGTTTTTGGCTTTTTCAATATTGTTTTTTCTCAGATTATTAAATGCATTATTCAAATTAGTTCTTTGGGCACTTGCTATTCCGGTTACAAAGAAAAAAGCAAGTATTAGTGTGATTTTTTTCATAACTTTTTCTATTTTATATTTTTTATTATTCGTTTTCTTCAGTTAATTCTTCGGTTTCTTCATTGTCTTCTGCATCGTCAGCAACCACTTCGTCATCCTCTTCTTCTTCGACGAAATTAGGATCTGCTTCTAATACTTCTCCTACTATTTCGGCGTATTCTATCTCTTCGTCAGGATCGTTGTCTGTTTCTACTTTGGTCACAGCTGCAATTTCGTCAGTTCCTTTGATGTTAATAAGGCGAACTCCTTGCGTTGCTCTTCCCATGACACGTAAGTCGGAAACTCTTAATCTGATGGCAATACCGTTGATGGTAATAATCATCAAATCATCTTCGTCGGTAACATCTTTAATGGCAATCAATTTTCCAGTTTTATCGGTCACATTGATTGTTTTAACTCCTTTACCACCACGATTTGTTTCTCTATAATCGTCAATCAAAGAACGTTTTCCATACCCTTTTTCAGAAACTACGAGCACATTAGAACTCATGTCACTAACACAGATCATACCAATTACTTTATCGAGATCGTGTGCTAAGCGGATTCCTCTAACACCCGAAGCATTTCTACCCATCGGACGAACCAATTGTTCGTTGAAACGAATAGCTCTACCCGACTCAAGTGCCATCATCACAATGTTACTTCCATTGGTCAAACGTGCTTCTAAAAGTATATCTCCTTCACGAACTGTAATGGCATTGATTCCATTAACACGTGGACGAGAGTATGCTTTTAAAGAGGTTTTTTTAATCACACCCTTTTCGGTACATAAAATCACAAAATTATTGTTGATATACTCTTCGTCTGATAAATTAAGCACATTGATAACAGCTTTAATTTTATCATCCGGTTCGATGTTAATCATATTCTGAATTGCTCTTCCAACTGTAGTTTTGGAACCTTCTGGAATTTCAAACACTCTCAACCAGTAACATTTTCCTTTTTCGGTAAAGAATAGTAAATAGTTGTGGTTGGTAGCAATGTACAACTGTTCGGTATAATCGGTATTACGCGATTTGCTTCCTTTTGAACCAGTACCACCTCTGTTTTGAACCTTGTATTCCACCAACGGAGTCCGTTTGATGTAACCCAAGTGAGAAATAGTAATCACTACGCTCTCATCGGCAATGGTATCTTCAATTCTAAAATCAGTAGCAGAATACTCAATTTTTGTCGCACGCTCATCGCCATATTTCGCTTTTATCTCTAAAAGTTCATTTTTAATCACTTCCATACGCAACGCTTCATCATCCAATAGACTTTTTAAATACTCGATGAGTTTCATTAAATTGTCATATTCATCTTGAAGTTTCTCACGTTCCAATCCAGTTAACTGGCGTAAACGCATTTCAACAATTGCACGAGATTGCAGGTCGGATAATCCAAATGTAGCCATTAAGCCATTACGAGCCTCTTCCACAGTTTTGGAAGCACGGATTAATTTAATTACTTCGTCGATATGATCCAAAGCAATCAACAATCCTTCAAGGATATGCGCTCTTTTTTCGGCCTCGGCAAGTTCGAAACGAGTTCTTCTAACAACTATTTCGTGGCGATGATCTACGTAATGAGTAATTAATTGCTTTAGATTAAGCGTGTAGGGTCTGCCATCAACAAGGGCTACGTTGTTCACACTAAATGAACTTTGAAGCGCAGTATATTGGTACAATTTGTTTAAAACAACATTGGCAACCGCATCTCTTTTCAAATCAAAAACAATGCGCATTCCATTTCTGTCGGATTCATCACGAAGATCGGCAACACCCTCAATTTTTTTATCATTGATTAGTTCCGCCGCTTTTTTAATTAACTCCGATTTATTTACTTGATAAGGAATGGAAGAAATGATAATTTTTTCACGACCATTGATATGTTCTTCATTTTCAATATTGGCTTCGCCACGCATTACCACACGACCTCTACCTGTTAAAAATGCTTCTTTTACCCCTTCGTATCCATAAACAATTCCACCCGTTGGGAAATCTGGAGCTTTTATATGCTTCATCAACTCCTCGATGGTAATTTCCCGATTGTCGATATAAGCAATGGTGCCATCAATTACTTCACTTAAATTGTGAGGAGGCATATTGGTAGCCATCCCTACAGCGATTCCAGAAGCTCCATTTACAAGTAAATTGGGAATTCTTGATGGTAAAACTGTGGGTTCTTCCAAAGAGTCATCAAAGTTCTTGCGCATATTAACGGTATCTTTTTCGATATCTGTTAACATCTCCTCAGCGATTTTTTTTAATCGTGCCTCGGTGTATCGCATTGCAGCTGGACTATCTCCATCTATAGAACCAAAGTTACCTTGTCCGTCTATTAAAACATAACGTAACGACCAAGGTTGCGCCATACGAACCATTGAATCGTAAACAGCAGTATCTCCGTGTGGGTGATACTTACCTAAAACTTCCCCAACAATACGAGCCGATTTCTTAAATGGCTTGTTAGCCGTAATTCCCATATCCCACATCGCATATAAAATACGACGGTGAACTGGTTTTAATCCATCTCTAACATCAGGCAATGCCCTAGAAACAATAACAGACATTGAATAATCGATATAAGCAGATTTCATCTGATTTTCGATATTTACCTGAATAATTTTGTCCTTTTCTTCCATAAATTTGATAAAATGAATAATTTTTAATTTGTAATTAGCTATTATTCAGCACGTTAATATTCATATTATTTGTTTACGAAGATACGAAAAAATTATCAAACTTTATGCATTTTTTTATGTTTTATTACTAACAATATTGTGTTAAAAAAATGATGTAATTATACTAGTTTTATTCTTTGGGATTTGTAATTTTGAATAAAATTTGGGATAATCTCTCTTTGTGATTTTAATTTATCAAAAACAAGGAGTATGTTATTAAAAATAAGTATCTTAGCAAATATTGCAATTTAAATAAGAAAAAAATGGAAGCTAAATTTTCTCAACATGCCTACGATGTTCTCTCTTTTAGTCGCGAAGAAGCTACTCGCTTTGGAAGTGATTATGTTGGCGTAGAGCATTTACTGTTAGGAATTATCAGAAGCGAGTCTGGAATGGCAATTACCATCATCAATTTAGCTGATATTGATGTAAAAATGGTTAAAAAACACATTGAATCCGCAATTAAAAAATACAGCGAAAACGTTAATACCGACGACTCTTCGAGTGTACCTATGAATAAACAGGTGGAAAAAGTGCTTAAACTCTCCTACCTTATCTCTAGAAAATTCAACAAAGAGGTGATCGGAACCGAACATATACTTTTATCTATTTTACGTGACAAGAACAACTTAGCCACTCAAATTCTAAATAGATTTTCGTTCGATTATCAAACGGCTGAAAGTTACATCAAAGAGATTGACTCCAACGATGATATCTCACAGATAAAAAAATCGGATATTCGTTTCGAAGCTTCCAATAGCGGCGAAGAAGATGAAGAAGAAAATGCTCATTCTGGAATTGTACAAAAAAAGATGAACGACCCCAAATCGAAAACTCCTGTTTTAGATAATTTTGGAAGAGATTTAACTCGCATGGCCGAAGAGCAACGCCTTGATCCAATTGTGGGTAGAGAGTACGAACTCGAACGAATTGCACAAATATTAAGTCGTAGAAAAAAGAATAATCCAATTCTTATTGGCGAACCAGGTGTGGGTAAATCAGCCATGGCCGAAGGTTTGGCTATTCATATTGTGCAACGAAAAGTCCCTCGTTCACTATTCAACAAACGAATTATTACACTCGACGTTGCTTCACTTGTCGCAGGAACTAAATATAGAGGACAGTTTGAAGAGCGGATGAAAGCAGTTCTTAATGAAATTGAAAAAAATCCAGATGTGATTCTCTTTATCGATGAAATTCACACCATCGTAGGTGCTGGGAATGCTTCGGGGTCTTTGGATGCTTCCAATATGTTTAAACCAGCTTTAGCGCGTGGCGAAATGCAATGTATTGGTTCTACCACTTTGGATGAATATCGTCAGTACATCGAAAAAGATGGTGCTTTGGAGCGTCGTTTTCAAAAAGTACTGATTGAACCTACTTCTATTTCTGAATCCATTGAGATTTTAAACAATATTAAAAGCAAATACGAGGATCATCACTTGGTTACTTATTCGGAGGAAGCCATTGAAGCTTGTGTGAATTTGACCACCAGATACATCAGCGATAGACATTTGCCCGACAAAGCAATTGACGCCTTGGATGAAGCAGGTGCGCGTGTTCACATCAAAAACATCAATGTGCCCGAAGATGTGTTGAAACTTGAAGGTGAAATTGAAGGCATTAAAGTTCAGAAACAAAAAGCCATTGAAGCTCAAAAATATGAGCTAGCTGCTGGTTTTAGAGATACTGAACGTCAGCTGTTTGAAGATTTAGAAGTGGCTAAACGCAAATGGGATGAAGATGCAAAAATCCATCGCCAAACGGTGAGTGAAGATAATGTAGCGGAAGTAGTAGCCATGATGACTGGTATTCCAATGCAACGAATTGCACAAAATGAAGGCGATCGATTGATGAACATGAACGAAGAGTTACAAATGTCGGTTGTGGGTCAGGATGAGGCAATTAAAAAGGTGGTAAAAGCCATTCGAAGAAATAGAGCAGGATTAAAAGATCCAAACAAACCGATTGGTTCATTTATCTTTCTTGGACCAACGGGTGTGGGAAAAACATATCTTGCAAAAGTGTTGGCAAAATTTTTATTTGATAATACAGATGCTCTGATTCGTATCGATATGAGTGAGTATATGGAAAAATTTGCCGTTTCTCGCTTGGTGGGAGCGCCTCCAGGATACGTGGGGTATGAAGAAGGTGGACAGTTGACCGAAAAAGTGAGACGCAAGCCCTACTCTATCATCTTACTCGACGAAATTGAAAAAGCGCACCCCGATGTATTTCATCTCTTGTTGCAAGTACTTGATGATGGTCAACTCACCGATAGTCTTGGACGAAAAGTGGATTTTAAAAACACAATCGTGATTATGACTTCAAACATTGGAAGTCGCCAATTGAAAGATTTTGGTCAAGGAGTTGGTTTTCAGACAAAAGCAAAAATAGACTCAGTCCACCAAGAGAATCAAGGGGTGATTGAAAATGCGTTGAAGAAAGCGTTTGCTCCTGAGTTTCTAAACCGTATCGACGACGTTGTAATATTCAACTCACTTGAAAGAGATGATATTCATAAAATTATTGATATTGAACTTAAATCTCTTTACAAACGAATCAACGATTTGAATTATACCATAGAGACAACGGTTGCAGCCAAGGACTTTTTGGTAGAACGTGGTTGGGATGCTCAATACGGTGCTCGTCCCCTCAAAAGAGCGATCCAAAAATACATCGAAGATGAATTAGCAGAACAGATAATCCAAACAAAACCAGAAGATAATTCAAACATTATTGTCGATTTTGTAGAAGGCGAAACCGTTCTTAAGATTTCAATTGAGAAACCGAAAAAAGGCAAATAGTATTTTTTATATTGAAAAGGCTCCCTAATTTTAGAGAGCCTTTTTTTTTATACAAACCCTAATGCCTTCGAGTTTAAATGGTAAAATAGCTTTGGCCTAAGGCAATCACTTCTTTTTGCGGGTCGCCATTTTGAACAATTAAATAACAGGCGTAGCGCGAAAGTTTAAAATCAACTATTTGCTTTAATGCTGATTTGGGCATTTCTATCGTTTTGCTGACCACTGCAAAATGATTAATTATACTGTAACCACTATTTTTACAAGCAAATTTAAAGTCTTGCTATTCTCTGGATGACTTTTTATTTTTTCTTAGACTTTAAATCAGGACAGCCTTTCACGCGCCAAGGGGTGATAAACGCCCTTACGGAATTGCTAATTATTTTTAAAAACAATTCTACTTCAGAGAAAATATTTTCAGTGACCAAGGATGTTAATTAATATTGCTTTTAGATCATACCTTTTATTCCAAATCCAGAATTATCATCATGTTTTCTTTAACCTTTTGCACTAATTCAAGCGGTAAAGTTCCAACTTTTTTTAGAAGTCTTTTGTTATCTATTGCACGAATCTGGTCAATTAAAATGTCACAATTTTCATTTAAGTTTCCCATTCCTTTTTTTAAATGGACTCTTAAAATGTCGGCTTCATATTCCACATTTGTTGTAATTGGACAAATAATCGTGGATGGATGTGGAATTTTGTTTAATAAGTTTGTTTGAATTACTAGTACTGGTCTTGTTTTCCCAGGTTCTGTCCCAATTTGTGGGTTTAAATCTGTTATCCAGATTTAAAATTGATTAATCAACAGAATCAATGCTTTCAAAATCATTTAATACACTCATTGATATTTCTTTAACTAAACTAGATTCTAGCTTGAGTTTTTTCTCTAAAATTTGTCTTTTTTGAATTTTGTTATAAAACTCAATAGCTTCGTTGATATACCTGTTTCTAGGGATTTTAATGCTAGAAAGGATTTTTTCAGTTTCTTCGAAGATAGAGTCGTCGATTTTTAATGATACTGTTTTCATAATTTTAATGGTTCGTTTATCCTAAAAGTATATCTTTAATCGGTTTGTAGTAATATTAATTCGAAAAGCTGTTCGCAGAGCATAAATTTCAGTTACATCCCCCACTTTAAGTGCTTTTTTTTCATATAATCTACTATTGCTTTATTTTATCAAAGATTTCCATCAGTTGATCAAGTCTGTCAAAATCAACCACATTAATCCTTTCGAATGGATTAGAAGCATTCCACATTCCTGCGTATGGATACACCCAGCCGAGATTTTTAATGTCTTTTAAATCGGTGGATATTAAAAAAAAAGTTACAGAAAATTACTTCATTTTGATTTTTATTAATCCCTGAAGGTCCCATGTTCCTTTCGATTTCCTGAAGAAAATCTGGATCCGATTTTAGCGGTAAAATATGATCAATTACCTCTTGATCTGTACATTCAATCCAAAAAGAATCTTTTTCGTTGTTATACCAACTGTTTCTCCAAATAAGTCTTGATTTCATGATTGTCTTTTTTAAAGTGATATTCTATTTTTATCCAAATGTATGGAAAAATACAATATCAATTTGTTAACTTAAAGTAGTTGTGTGTGAATTGTAATTTCCAGAAATTCAGTTACATCAACTGTTTCAATCGCTGATGCAACGGCGGATGCGAGTAATGAAAGAAGACATACCAAGGATGCGGATTGACATTGCTCAGGTTATCTGCCGACAGTTTCCGTAATGCGCCAGACAATGCATTTCCCAGTCCATGCTCCACCACAAATCTATCCGCTTGATATTCAAATCGTCTCGAGATAATTGACGAGAATAATCCCGTTAACAGCGACAAGGGTTCTATCAGAAATGCAAATGCGATGATGCTTGCATGAAACGAATGCTGGCTAAAACCAAGCGCTTGAGAAAAAATAGGATAGTTGGCAAAGAGACCAAAAATAAAAAGGAAAAACCCCATGGATAATATAGACATCAAGGCGCCAAACAAAGTGTGTTTATGTTTATAGTGACCGATTTCGTGGGCTAAAATGGCGACAATCTCTTCCGTAGAGTGTTTTTCGATGAGTGTATCGTAAAGCACTATTCGTTTTTCACTTCCAAACCCCGAAAAATAGGCATTTGTTTTAGAAGAACGCTTAGAGGCATCGATGACAAAGATATTGTTGATGTTGAAATTTACCTGTTTTGCGAATCTTTCGATGGAATTACGTAATTCGCCCTCTACCAAAGGTTGTTGCTTGTTGAAAAGTGGAACGATTAAGGTAGAGTAAAACAACATCATAAATAGAGAAAAGAGTGAGAAAATTGCCCAACTATAAATCCAAAACCTAACACCAGTCGTTTGCCAGAACCAAATTACCACAAACAGAAGCAATCCGCCAATAACCACCGAAATTGCCATTGATTTAAACATATCAACAAAAAAAGTCTTCACCGTCGTTTTATTAAAACCAAACCGTTGCTCAATCACAAAAATATCATACAACGAAAATGGAACAGAAAAAATCTCTGCCATCAAACCAATAGTCCCGAAAAAAAGAGCAGCACGTAAAAACTCATGAGAAACAAACTGTGAAATCACCAAATCCAGCCATGGCAGCAGATAACCCAAAATTACAGCCAACGTAAATACAAAAGAGAGCGAAGAGGTAATCATCGACAGTTTGTAATTTGCCTGATGATAATTCCACTGTTTCTCAAGACTTTGCGGATCGTACACATCTTTTACAATGTCGGGCAATGGCTTCAGGTGATGGTGATGATTCAGATAATCCAACCAAAAATCGAATAAAAAATTGAAAACAATGAGCGATACAATGGTGATGAAAATGGTAGTAGTGGTAATCATAAAAAAATAATATTAAATATCGCTAAATGTAGCCCATCAGTTTGTAAACAACAACGCCCACCACCTCATGGATAAGAGTATCCCATCGTTTAAGTGCATTATAGTTTGGAATTAGAAGATATTCAGGATCATAGCGCCAAATGGAGACCAATTTATCCGTTGGAAAAATATCTACTTCCACCCCCTGTTTTTCAAAGCACCATTTAGAGCGCCGAATATGAGTAGCAGAAGTTATAAGTAAAACCGTTTTTAGATTATTCTTTTTGAGTAAATCTTTGGTAAACATCGCGTTTTCATGGGTATTATCCGACTTATTATCGATAAAAATAGCAGAATCAGGAACATTATTGTCCACCAAAAACTCTTTAATCAAATCAGATTCTATCACATCTCTAAACTGAATAGAACCAGCACCACTGGAGATTAAAATTGATTTAATGCGATGTTTATTATACAAATCCATGGCTTGCAAAAAGCGGTCGGTATTATTTCTAAATATTTTTCGGTGATACGTATGATCCACACTCACCATGCCGCCTCCTAATACCACGCCTACATCGTACGAAGGTTTTAGCGTTTCCATCGAAGTCATTTCAGATTCCCATCCTCGCAATACAAGATCAATAAAAAAGCTATTTGTAAAAAAGAAAAAAAGAACCGTTGCTCCTATCAAGCATTTTCGCGATCGATTGTTCTTTTTCAAAAACAGCGCCCCAAGCAAAAGCAGTGCAATCCAAAAAAGTGGACTGAGTGCAAATGAGAGAATTTTAGAAATGATAAAAAAGAATGACATTAGAATAAACCGTTATATTTACGAATAAACCACTCAGTAACACCAATTAGAATCAATAAAACCCAATAAATCCAGGAATTTGAAAGCTCGTTGTATGATTTAGCATAATACGAAACTGGTTTAATATTGGCGTTGTTTTCAATTTCGGAGACAATAGATTCAACGTTTCTGGCGGGAATCACTTTTCCACCTCGATATTTAGAAAGCGAGTTGAGCAACGTGAAATCTGCCGTAATATTCAACGCTTCAATGTTGACATTTTGGACAATGAAAGCACCCGATTTAGAATATTTATTCTCGCCAAGCTGAGTTTTGGCCACCCATCTATATTCACCCAAGGGCAACAATCCAACATCCAGGCGGTAACTTCTATTCTCGCGGGAAAAAGTAAATGGAAACTCTTTTCCTTGATTATCAGTCACTCCAAAAAAGACTTCGGGCGCGTTATCCAATTCCATCGATTGGTTGTAAAGTTCAGCCGTAGCATTTACAGACTCATTCTGACTAAAAAGTTGGTTGATTTTAACCCTAAAATTTGAATTATCGTTTTTAGCCACCAAAAATTGAGGAATTTTTTGAATCAGTTCATCAAAATATTGAAAATGATTATAATGTTGATAACAAGCCAATCTCCACTTCCAAATTCCCTCACCTGCAATCACACAGCTTTTGTAACCCAACTGATCGTTAAAAACCACCATAGGCATGGTAGAGACAAAGTTTCCGATACGTTGATAAAGGAAAACAGAAGCCGATGGAGAAGTGGAGTAATTACCAAACGGCAATTGTGTGGGCGGTAAGTCGCTGATATACTGTTTAAAACCAGCATTTAGGTTAAACAATACAAAGTTGTTATTCAGCGAAGGAAATGCATCATTCCAAATACCGTTTTTCTGAACCACCTGTAAACCAGCATTTAACTGATTAAATTGAGAAAAAGAAGTTTGAGTTCCCAAGAGAAAAACCACGGGAATAGACCACTGTTTGGCCGAAGCAAAAAGATTGGCAGCGCTATTGGTCACATTTGGAAGTTGATGGGCAAAAATAATTTTATATTCACTAATGGGTTTATCAATCTCTTGAACCTGCTTAACATCCACTTGAAACATATCCGAAGAAGCCAGCGCTTGTTTGATCGCAGCAATATCTGGATGCGGAGTTTGATACGTAATTAAGATTTTTTCGCGCGCATCCAATACGTTTACAAAAATATCATATTCATTATTTTTCGTCGTAAACTCCCCTTCTATCGGTGATAAGGAGATATGATAACGTTGCAATCCCTTCTGAGTTGCATCGACAAAAAAGCGGACTGTTTCAAAATATTTTTTGTTCGAAATATTAATCTCTTTTGAAAACAAGGTCTGATTATTCTGAGAGATCGAAAGAGTTGATCTTTGATTTTGTAAATTAAATGCATTCAGCTGAATTTCAACAGGAAACGTATTTTTATAAAATGTTGTCCTATTATATTCTACATTTCGAATGGCAAGATCTGTTTTTTGAGTGCTATCGCCAAGCAAGATAGCGTAAATTGGAAAAGGCATACTCTCTGCAAGTGCGGTAGGATTTCCCCCTTTGTTGTAAATTCCATCGGAAGCAAGAATAATTGCCCCTACGTTCCGTCCAGAGTATGTGGTTTTTAATTCCTGAAATAGCTGATACAAGTCAGTTTCAGTCCCATTGTACTGAACAGAATCTGATTTGTGAATATCACTACTAAAGGTCAAAAACCGATAATCGTATTTCTCCGAAAGCTTTTCTGAGATTGATTTTATTTTTTCTAAATACTCCCCTCGGTAATATAACGAATCCGGAGAATAGATAATCGATTTAGAATCATCTTGGGCAAACACAACGAGAGGTTTTTCTATGTTTTTCACATTTCGCAACACCAAGGGAGAGAGCAACAGAACCGATAGTAGAAAAACGAATAGAAACCTAAGTCCAGAAAGTAAGTAGTTGATTTTCGGACTAATATCACTATTTTTCTTATAATAATAGAGCATCCAAGTGACAAAACCACTAAAAGCAATGCAAACCAAAATCAACCAAAGAGGATATGTCGTGATGATATTCAAGATAATAAAAATTTAAATTAGCACTCCCATTTTATAGAGCATTGCAAAGATAGTAGAAAAACTACAAAAACGGAGCATTCATCCAACAAAAAAGTCGAGATTTCTCTCGACTTTCAATATTTTAAGCCCCTTTAGATTAAGAGGGTTTCTAAAAATTTAATTTTCCGAGGCAGATGAAATTTTAAAACCGAAGTTTACCTTTGTAAATGCGATGTGTTGAGCAAGCCGAAACAAGGATTTTAAAATTGAAATCTAACGATGAAAAATGAATTATTAGAAGTCCCGTTAGGTTCTCATACCGCCATCGCAGCTCATCACTTGTCCAGAGACATAAGATGACAATTCACTGGCAAAGAATAAAGCAACGTTAGAGACATCATCAGGAGATCCAGTGCGGCGAAGTGGAATTGAATTAATCCAGCTATTTCTAACCTCATCAGACAACTGAACAGTCATTTCGGTTTCGATAAATCCAGGAGCAATTGCATTGCAACGGATATTACGTGAGCCTAATTCTAAGGCAATTGATTTAGTAAGACCAATCATTCCAGCTTTAGAGGCAGAATAATTCGCTTGACCCGCGTTTCCATGAACACCAACCACTGAGGACATATTGATAATAGAACCCGCACGTTGTTTGATCATTATTTTTTGAACCGCTTTGGTAAGGTTAAAAACTGATTTAAGGTTGATTTTCATCACTAAATCCCAATCCAACTCACTCATTCTAAGCAACAAGTTATCACGAGTGATACCAGCGTTATTCACTAAGATATCAATACGTTCAAAATCTGTAGAAATCAAGTTAACAACTCTTTCAGTATCATCAAACGACGAAGCATCCGAAGCATAACCTTTGGCTTTCACGCCTAGAGATTGAAGTTCTTTTTCTAACTCTTGAGCAGCTTCATCATATTTTAAATCTGTAAAAGCTATACTAGCACCATGTTGTGCATATTTAATCGCAATAGCTTTTCCGATACCTCTAGAGGCTCCTGTAATGAGTGCAACTTTTCCTTCGAGTAATTTCATTCTTTTTAGTTTTAATATTTCAAAGTGCAAAATTAAGTCATTTATAAGGACAATTTAAGCAACAGTGACAACTTATAAGATTTTTTAACCAATAAATCTATCTTTTTCTTAACTGATGATTTATTATAATTGAGAATTGAGTGGTATCCCAAAAAGATTTAAAAAGTTTATGTGTCGTTTCTTTAGTATCTGTAGAATTGAAAATATCTTGGTTAAAACCTTCTTTAATAACGAGGAAAGGAAGTTCGGAACAATATATTTTTGAATGGTCTACAATGTCAAAATCATCGTCAAATTGCACTTTTTGTTGCAAATATTCATTTGCTCTTTTGCTGATACAAGATAAATCTTTATCAATTTTAGGTTTGTACCTAACCACCATAATGCTGTTTGGCTTGCTCTCTTGCATAAATTTATTGAGGGCACAAGTTTGAACGCCATCAAAATTGGACAAGGAGCTAGAAACAGAATGTATGATAACAATGCTATCGGGAGTAGGGCGACAAACAATTCCGCAGTGCGAAACGCTAAACTCTTCATTCATCGTCTCGCCTATCATATCGCTTACAACACCAAATCCATGTCGTAAAATAAAATCACCGTCGTGTAATGAATCGATCTCCGTTTGTGATAACCGATATTTATTAAACGATTGTTCCTGCCCACTACGATATTCGTAGATGAACAGGAACAATATAATTGCGAATAATATTACACCGGTGATTATTAAAACTCGAAAGAGTCTTTTTTTCACCATTGTGTTCTAATTATTTTTTAACTTCTTCAGTTACATCAGCAGTTGCAGTTGAGTCAGCAGCAGGAGCTACTTCTTCTTCAGGTGCACCACCTTCTTTTTTTTGTTCAACTAACCATTTGCCATCTTTTTTAACAAGGTGCAATTTAGTTTCTTCTTCTTTTTTGCCATCATTTACTTTACAAGTACAATCAGCAGCGTCTTCTTTAGTTTCGCATTTCATGTCTTTGATTTCAACTTTAGCTTCAGCAGCAGCTTTTTTAGCTTCTTCGCCACCCATAGTAACCATTTGAGCCATAAAATCGATAGTTGCTTTTGATTCTTCAGTAACTAAAGCTTTTGCATCGTCAAATTTTTGAGTTCCGATTGCTTTTAAATACTTTTCAGCAACTGCTTCTGGAGTGTCTGATTTTTTGCATGAGTTGAAAGCAACGATAGCTACAACTACTAATAATAAACTAACTACTTTTTTCATTTTTTTTGTTTTTAGTGAATAGTTTTTTGTTTTAATTCCTTTACAAAATTGCAATAACTTTTTGACATACACAAACATTATTTTAATTATTTTTGCACAAACAGTTGATAACAAATGAAGAACATTGATTTAACATTCTTTAACACATTAAAAATCAGGCTACAAGAAAGCAAAAATGGTGAAATTTTTCATAAATTATTTTTACCAAAAAACCGTGATTTTTTTTTAGTAGATGATAAAAAAGCACAAAAATTCACAAAAAGTGCTGTTTTATTGCTTTTATATTATAGAAAAGATCGACTAAAATCGATACTTATTCAGCGTCCTTCTTATAATGGAGCTCATAGCAACCAAATAAGTCTGCCTGGTGGTAAATATGAGGATAACGATACAAACTTGATAAACACCGCCATCAGAGAAACTTTTGAAGAAATTTCGGTAAAATCAAATCGGGAGGATGTTTTAGGATCATTAACCCCTATTGCCATTCCAATAAGTCGTTTTGCAGTATATCCTTATATTTCATTTTTGCCCTTCGCTCCTACTATTATTATAGATGAAAGAGAAGTAATTGAATTTATTGAATTTGATATTCACAATTTTCTATTCCATACAGATATCATTATCACAGAGGTAAATGCCATCGACCAACAGTTGACCGTTCCAGCTTTTTCCATCAACAATCGAATCGTGTGGGGAGCAACCGCTATGATTTTGAACGAATTTAAAGAGATCGCTTTGGAATCTTTGTAATCTTAGGGGGAAGAAAGTGACGGGGTGACGGAGTGACGGGGTGACCGCGAAGCGAGACTCTTGCGAAGCGATTCGAGCTTCGCTCCGTCACCCCGTCACCCGTCACTCGTCACTTTCCTCAAACGAGCTTTCGAAGATCCACGAATTTTTTCAAAATTCGGGACGCTCCTGATAACAACTCACTGTCAACTGACAACTGATGTAATTAGCAAATTTATTTTCACCAGTTTCTCGCAATTGCTTTTCGCCAGTTTTGATTAAAAAAAATATAAGAACGTCTCTTGTTTTAGAGAACACCTGCTCGCGTAAGGAGCGGAACGTAGTGGAGCGACCGAAGC
>JBBRGJ010000044.1:0-21718 GCA_038240835.1 Bacteroidales bacterium
GATGGATGTTCAAACAGCTTTGCTTAAAGCTTACGAAGAATCACAACAAGATGACGAATAGTTTTCTTGTCAATTATAAAAAAAGGTCCAAACTTCGGTTTGGACCTTTTTTTATATGTAATTGCAAAAAATCGCAGAAAAGTTGTGACGGGGTGACGAAGTAACGGGGTGACGCGCAAAGCGACGATGCGCATGCGAGTCCAAACGCGAAGCGAGACGAGCTTTCGCAGATCCACGAATTTTGAAAAAATTCGGGACGCTCTGATAACTGTCACACTGTTAACTGTTAACTGATCACTGTAAACTGATCACTGTTAACTGTAAAAGATTACTAGGTCTTTTAAGATTTTACTGGCAAATCGGCTACTCTTACAAAAAGTTCTTTCAATTGTTCGTTGCTTACTTCGGAAGGAGCATCACTCATTAGGTCGCGACCTGAGTTGTTTTTTGGGAATGCAATAAAATCTCTAATTGAATCTACTCCAGAGAATACTGCACACAAGCGATCGAATCCAAAAGCGATTCCTCCGTGAGGAGGTGCGCCATATTCAAAAGCGTTCATCAAGAAACCAAACTGAGATTGAGCTCCTTCGGGCGTAAACCCAAGAATGGAGAACATGCGATTTTGCAACTCTTTATTGTGAATACGAATAGAGCCACCACCAATTTCTACTCCGTTGATAACCAAATCATACGCATTGGCTCTCACGGCTTTTGCATCGGTATCTAACAGCGATATATCTTCAGGTTTTGGGGCAGTAAATGGATGATGTTTGGCATAAAAACGTTGGGTTTCTTCGTCCCACTCCAACAATGGAAAATCAACCACCCATAATGGGGAAAAAGTTCCTGGAGCGCGAAGTCCCATGCGTGTTCCCATTTCCAAACGTAATTCGCAAAGTGCTTTTTGTGCTTTTTCTTCGTTGCCTGGAATAATAAGAATTAAATCGCCAGCTTTCGCATTCATCTTTTCCGCAATTTTCAGCAAATCTGCCTCGCTGAAGAACTTATCTACCGATGATTTTAACGTTCCATCTTCGTTGTAGCGAATATAAATCAATCCGTTAGCTCCTACTTGTGGGCGTTTTACAAAATCGGTAAGTTCATCCAATTGCTTGCGAGTATACGATGCACATCCTTGGGCATTGATGCCAATGATTAATTCAGCATCGTCGAAAACTTTAAATTCTTTTCCTTTTGTCAACTCATTCAACTCCACAAACTTCATTTCAAAACGAGTATCTGGTTTGTCCGAACCATAATATTTCATGGCATCGGCATAACTCATGCGTGGAAAGCTGTCGAATGTAAGTCCTTTGATGGAAGAAAAAAGTGATTTTACAAGTCCTTCAAAGGTGGTTAATATGTCTTCTTGGTCCACAAAAGCCATTTCGCAATCGATTTGTGTAAATTCAGGTTGACGATCGGCACGCAAATCTTCATCACGGAAGCAGCGAACTATTTGAAAGTAACGGTCGAAACCGGAAACCATCAAAAGTTGTTTATACTGCTGTGGCGATTGTGGAAGTGCGTAGAACTGACCTGGATTCATTCTGGAGGGAACAATAAAATCGCGAGCGCCTTCGGGGGTGGATTTTATAAGAAATGGAGTTTCTATTTCAAGAAATCCAATGTTGTTCATAAAATTGCGTATTTCAATTCCAATTTGATGGCGCAAAATGAGGTTGTTTTTGTTCACATTGCGACGCAAATCGAGGTAGCGATATTTCATTCTTATCTCGTCGCCACCATCGCTATTGTCTTCGATGGTAAAGGGAGGATGAATCGATTCGTTTAAAACGGTTATTCTATCCGCAACAATTTCAATGTCGCCAGTGCTCATGTTTGCATTCTTGTTCGAACGCTCAGTCACGGTTCCTTCCACCTGAATAACCCATTCGCGACCAAGTTTACGAGCTTGCTGACAAAGGGTAGCACTTGTTTCCATGTTGAACGCTAGTTGGGTAATTCCGTATCGATCACGAAGGTCAATAAAAGTCATTCCGCCTAAGTCGCGAGCGCGTTGAACCCATCCGCTTAGGGTTACTTTTTGATGAAGGTGATTGATTGTGAGTTCGCCACAAGTGTGTGTTCTTAACATGATATATTAGTATTAAATAACGTTATAATTTTGGCTGCAAAGTTAAGATATTTTTGCGAGTTAACGAATTTTGTATCATTAAGAATAAAATAATGGAGGTTTTTGCAGGAAAAATTACTTTAGAGTAGAGAGTTTGGGGGTTATTACTCCGAAGAATGAAGTTTTGAGAAAGGGAAGAAGGTAACGGGGTGACGGAGTAACGGGGTGACCGCAAAGCGACGATGCGAAAGCGAGTCCAAACGCGAAGCGAGCCGAGCTTTCGCAGATCCACGAATTTTGAAAAAATTCGGGACGCTCTGTTAACTGTCACACTGATCACTGTTAACTGTATTCCCCCGAAGGTTCTTCTTTCAGAAATATTTGCAGTTTTGAAATAACAAAAAAGTAATCGCCAATTTTTTGTACTTTTGCAAAAAACAAATTCAAACCAAGGGATGGTGAAAATTGGCATTTCAGACACGATTGTAAAAGCGGATAGTTTAGCGACGACTAAGCTCAGCTACAAGGATTCTGTGCTTAAGATTCACACCCCTCAAAATTGGGTTTCATGGTTTGATTCCGCTTCGTATTACCACAATGATTCAATCTCTTACGTAGCTTCAGTTTTTGGCAAACACGAGTTAAAAACCACTTCTCATCATCCGCTAGCGAGGCCACAAGAGAACCGAAACTGGCTCTTTGGATTGTTGTTTATCATCACCGTTTTGTACGTATATATTCAAACGAACTTTTACAATAGATATTCTCAGGTAAAAAGAGCTTTTTTGGTAAAAAGGTATTATTCTCTGCTCATTCGCGATGGAAATATCTTTAAAGAGCGTATTGTGATTCCAATTTTGTTCATCTTTCTAACAAGTTTAGCATTGGTTATTTATGCTACTTTAATTTATCTTGTCGATGTTTCACAAATTTCGCTCTCTAAATTCAACTTATATTTAGTGATTCTTGGATGCGTTATTTTGTATCAATTAGGCCGTTCTTTCTTCATTAATCTATTAGGAAAGGTGTTTTATACACGCAACGAAACGGAGACATATATTCTTGACAATTTGTTGTTTAAATCGTTTTTAAGTCTATTTTTGCTACCCCTATTATGGTTTTTTATTTTCTCTGGATATAGCTTTTTATTGATTGCAATATGGACTGTAATTATCGTTTTATCCGTGATAAGAATTTTGAAAGCGGTGAACAATTGGAGTGGAGTGTTTACTATTTTCAAATTAATTTTGTACCTTTGCACTCTAGAAATATTACCCATAGTTATTCTATTGAAGGCTATTGTTCTAATAACTAGTAGGGTTACAGTTCAATAATGTTTAAAATCAGTTAGAGGTGAAGATACAAAACATTCTTATTTCACAACCAAAACCGGTTGATTTTGAAAAATCGCCTTATGCGGAGATTACTAAAAAGCACAATGTTGAAATTGATTTTGTTAAATTTTTTTCAATAGAAGAGGTTCCCGCTACAGAATTCCGAAAACACAGAATTAACCTTCTTGATTTTACGGCAATTGTATTAATGAGCAAAAATGCAATCGACCATTTTTTTCGCCTAGCAAAAGAGTTACGCATTGATATTCCAGATACCATGAAATATTTTTGTATCAATGAATCGACAGCTCTTTATCTTCAGCGATACATTACTTACCGTAAGCGAAAAATATTTTTCAGCAAATCATCTATTCCTGAACTTGTTGAGATAATTGTAAAGCATAAAAATGAAAAATATCTAATCCCAACGGCCGATTTAAATGGAGGAGTAATTGCTTCTGCACTTGCTCAAAACAATATTCCTTACACTCCTGCTCCAATGTTTGCCAGCCAATCAGTTGATTTAAAAACACAAGTCGACATCGATAAATATCAATTAGTGGTTATTTTTAGTCCTGTTGGAATGCAATCGTTGATGGAAAATTATCCTGACTTTAAAGAGAAAGATATTGAGATTGCTGCCCTTGGATCAAACACCTGTGGTGCGATTGAAAACAATGGATTTTCACTCTCATTTATGGCACCTACTCCCGAATGTCCATCCATTACTATTGCACTTGATCAATATTTAAAGAAAGCCAACAAGGTTTCTAAAAAATAATGAGGTACACTTTTAAAAAGGAGGAACGTCTTTGTTCACATATCCTTATACAAGAGTTGCTTAAAGAAGGAAATTCATTTTTTGTATTTCCTTTTCGTTGTGTTTGGAAACTCACCGAACAGTCTAATTCGCCAGTACAAATTGCTTTTTCGGTACCCAAACGAAAATTCAAACACGCCAACAAACGAAATCTTGTAAAAAGACAACTGCGCAACATCTACCGACTAGAGAAGGGCACACTGACCGAAAAGATGATGGACTGCAAAAAGTCGCTTACCTGTTTGCTCGTTTACAACACATCCGATATTCTTGATTATTCTCTGCTCGAAGAGAAAATAAAAACAATTTTACTACGTTTAGAAGAACAACTTTTTGTATCTTTGAAAAATAATGAACCATCCGTTTAGGTCATTATCTCTGAGAGCCAACGCTAATAATTTTAATTGCGATGAAAATAATTATAGAGTGGATTACTTATCCGATAAAACTACTTTTTTTGTTTATAATAAAGTTTTATCAGTTGGTTATTTCTCCTTTCACACCTCCTTCATGCAGATATACTCCTACATGTTCTACGTATAGCGCTGAGGCAATTAAAAAACACGGTCCGATTAAAGGTGGGTGGCTTGCGCTGAAACGAATTTTATCATGCAATCCTTGGGGTGGCAGTGGCTACGACCCAGTTCCATAAATCACACACTAATTGACAAATCAATCTCAAATGAATATATTTAAATCGATTACCTCCATCAAAAAACGAATTCTCATCTTCGTCACTGTAATAACCATGGGCTGGGTTGGCTCATCTTTTATCGACCAAGATTTTGAAATTGCCAAACAAATAGACATTTTCTCCTCCGTTTTGCGTGAGTTGAATGCAAACTACGTCGACGACATGAACCCTGGCGACTTAGTCCGCACTGCGATCGATGCAATGTTAGAATCGTTGGATCCCTACACGGTTTATTATCCCGAAAGCGATTTGGAAGAGTACAAACTCCTCACCACGGGTCAGTACGGAGGAATTGGATCTGTGATTCAAATGCAAGGAGACTATGTAGTAATCAGCGATCCGTACGAAAATTCGCCGGCACAAAAAGCAGGTCTTAAAGCTGGCGATAAAATACTTGAGATTAATGGTAAAAGTGCAAAAGGAAAAACAACTTCCGAAGTCAGCGCTGCGTTAAAAGGTCAACCCGGAACAAGTTTCAAACTACTGATTCAATCGTATGGAGAGACGGCTACTGTGGAAAAAATAATTACCCGCGAAGAGATAAAACTACCCAACATTCCGTACGCCGAGAAAGTGGCCGACGATGTTGCATACATCAACCTATCACAATTTACCGAAAATGCAGCAAAAGAGGTAAAAGAAGCATTTTTGAGACAGAAAAAAGAGGGAGCCAAGTCGCTAATTCTCGATTTAAGAGGAAACGGTGGTGGACTTTTGCATGAGGCCGTGCTTATTATGAATATTTTTGTGGACAGAAACAATACAATTGTTAGCACAAGAGGAAAACTTAAAGACAAGAATTTCGACCATAAAACTGTTTTTCCAGCAATAGACACTGAAATTCCCGTTGTAGTGCTTGTTAACGAGACCAGCGCTTCCGCTTCCGAAATTGTAGCCGGATCGTTTCAAGATTTAGACCGAGGCGTAATTATTGGGCAACGAACGTATGGCAAAGGATTGGTTCAAAACATTGTTCCACTTTCATACAACACACGAATGAAAGTAACCATTTCTAAATATTATATTCCAAGTGGTAGATGCATTCAAGCGATTGATTATGCAAATAAAAATGAAGGCAAAAAGCACAACAAAGTCTCTGATTCCACTTTTGTTGCTTTCAAGACAAAAAAAGGTCGTTTGGTCTATGACAAAGGCGGAGTAGAACCAGACATTGTGATTCCAAACCCTAAGAGCATTCCAGTCGTAGGAAGTTTATACATCAACAATCTGTTTTTTGATTTTGCCAATCAGTATGCAAAAAACAACAAAACAATATTACCTGCTAAACAGTTTGTAATTACGGAAGATATTTACCAACAATTTGTCACTTTTGTGAAACAAAAAAACGACATTCAATATGTTACACAAACGGAGAGAACGTTGATTACCTTAAAAACTTTAGCAGAAGATGAGCAGTATTTTGAGTCGATAAAAGAGGAGTACGAAAAGTTGCAAAAGAAACTTCAAACAGAGAAAGAAAAAGATTTATCAAAATACAAAAAAGAGATCTGCCTTATCTTGAGATCCGAAATTACAAGCCGCTACTATTATCAAAAAGGGCAAATTGAGGTGATGCTATCCGACGACCCAGAGTTGCAAAAAGCAATTGAACTTCTTCACAATCCACAACAATATAATAGTCTTTTAAAAATAAAATAGAGATCAATCGGCATTGCCCTTGTTTGAATATCATCATTTAAATAAAACTATTCATTGAAAACAGAAATACTCAGACATCGAATTTTTATTTTTGGCATCTTGCTATTGGCTATATCGTTGCCTACTTCAAAGTTTGGGATGAGTTTGTCGCAGATGATACTTGCAGCCAACTGGTTGATTGATAGAAAATTATTAGAAAAACTCAACTCATTTGTCCATAATAAAGTTGCGCTAGCCTTCTCTCTAATTTTCATCATCCATACACTATGGCTGGCAAATACAGTAAATTTTGAGTATGCACTTTTGGATTTAAAGACAAAATCTCCAATTTTAATTCTAGCAATTATTTTTTCCACCACTCCTTCTTTGTCATTTAAAGAGTTTAAATGGGTTTTATTTGCCCATATATCATCGGTATTATTAATGACTTTTATTGGATTTTACATCTATTCTGTGCAACGACCTGCTGATTTTAGAGAAATATCTCCTTTTATTTCCCACATCCGATTAGCGTTAAATGTTTGCATCTCTATTTTCACATTGTTGTATTTTATATTTACTGACCGTATTTACAAAGAGACTAAAAACAAATTCTTGAGTTATTCACTCAAAATAGGGATGCTATTATTGGTTTGTTGGTTTATGATTTTCCTCTCAATGTTGCAATCGGCAACGGGAATCGCCATTGTGATTGGGGTTGGATTGGCTTTATTGTTGAGTTTAGTCTTTAAATTGAACATGAATAAAACAAAAAAAAGAGCAATTATAAGCCTGGTTTTGGTTACTCCTTTGGTATTGGGATGGTTTATTTACACCTCGTTTCAATCGTACATGATTCGTCCAGCAATCAACCTAGATACGTTAGAAAAAACCACTGTTCATGGAGGAAAATATGTCCATGATACGCTTCTTTTCACCTCCGAAAACCAACATTGGATTGGAATATATCTGTGTGAACCTGAACTAGAATATGCATGGAATTTAAGAAGCAAAACGAAATATAACACCAAAGACGAACGAGGAAACATCATTACGTATACACTTATTAGATATCTAACTTCCAAAGAGTTACGAAAAGACCGAGAGGGTGTAGATGCCTTGTCAGATAAAGATGTAGAGAACATAGAAAAAGGAATTGCAAATGTAAATTACACCAAAGGAATTGGATTAAAAGCTCGACTAGACAAACTTTTTTGGGAATACCTTATCAACAAAAGAAATGGGGACATCAAAGGACATAGCTTATTTCAACGGTTAGAACTTTGGAAAATTTCTGTGGATATAATCGAACAGAATTGGTTGTTTGGAGTGGGCACTGGAGATGTTCCGGATGCATTCAAACAAACGATGATTGAGAAAGATTCGCCGCTAAAAGAGACTCGAATGCGGAGCCATAATCAGTACTTATCGCTATTGGTTGCTTTTGGAATCTTTGGGTTTTTGGGTTGTCTTTTCTCTTTAATTTACCCATTTGTGAGAAGTAAGAGTATTTTTGATTATTTTTGTCTAGTTTTTCTATTGATATTCTTTGTATCTATGCTCACAGAAGATACGATTGAATCTCAAGATGGTGTTACATTTTATGCGTTTTTTGCATCATTGTATCTTTTTCAGAAACCAAAAAACCGCATGATTATCAAAAACGAAAAAAATGATTAAAACAAAAAAGTTCGAATATAACGAGTACCCTTCCAAAGAGGCACTAGAAGCAAACGATCGTTTGTTACTCGAAACAGCCATCGAGGCTTCTAACAGTGCATATGCTCCCTATTCTGAGTTTAGAGTGGGTGCAGCTTTGTTGTTGGAAAACGGAGAAATTGTGATTGGAAACAATCAAGAAAATGCTGCGTATCCATCGGGATTGTGTGCCGAAAGAGTTGCTATGTTTTACGCTTCTGCAAAATTTCCTGGCGTTCCTTTTAAAGCCATTGCCATTACAGCAAACAGCGACAAAGTGAACATCTGTTCCCCTATTTCTCCTTGTGGTGCATGCCGCCAAGTGATGGTGGAATACGAAGTAATCTCTAAAAATCCAATTAGAGTTATTTTAGCAGGTCACACTGGCGCCGTTCAGATTATAGATAGTGTAAATGATTTGCTCCCCTTTAGTTTTGGTCCAGACGAATTAAAGTAACGGGACTTCTTATATTTCCAAGCATCTATAAATATGGCTTTTAATATCTCTGTCGTTATTCCAAATTATAATGGAAAATCTCTGTTAGAACAAAACCTACCGTTTGTTTACAACGCCCTCCAGACATCCGGAATCACAGATTATGAGATAATAATCCCTGATGATGCCTCTAGCGACGATTCTGTTAATTTTTTAAGAACAAATTATCCCGAAATAATCGTGATTGAAAACACCACCAATAGTGGTTTTTCAGGCAATACAAACCAAGGAATATTTGCAGCTCAAAAGGAGTTGGTGTTGATATTAAATTCAGATGTGGAGCTTACCTCTGGATATTTTGTTCCACTTCTCCCCTATTTCGAAAAAGAGGACACTTTTGGCGTAAGCGGCAGAATTATCGCCATGGATGGTGAAAAAATTCAAGACGGAGCGAAATTCCCAGAGTATAATTACACAAATATTATTTCTACAAAAAACTACATTTCTAAAGATACAGATTCACTTCCCACCCTTTTTATGTCGGGAGCAAATGCGTTGATTGATAGAGAAAAGTTAGTAAAAATGGGCGGTTTTAACGAAATGTACAACCCCTACTACTCCGAAGATGTAGATTTAGGACTTCGTGCGTGGCGACTTGGATATCAGCTGTATTACGACCACCGCGCTATCTGCAAACACCCCAACTCGGCAACCATCAAAAAAGAATCTAGCAAAAAAGTAAAAATAATATCCAAAAGGAACAAAATGTATGTTCATTTTTTCCACCTCAACGGGTTAGAACTCTATCTTTTTATGACAAAAACCGCCATTAAGGCACTGTTTAGATTGTTGGTATTGGATTTTAATTTCTTTAAATCTTTCCAACTATTTTTGGCGAACACCACTGATCTTCGTAAGATTAAAAGAGAGTTTGAAAAGCTGGAAAGTGGAGTTCAAATAAAATCAATATCAGAGGTTATCCAAAATATTCAATTAAAAATTAAGGGATTGGAAATCGTTAAGTTTTAGTTTTCACCACCTAGGATCAAAGCACAACCATTTCTGGAAAATAAAAGAACAAAAAAAAGGTTCAAACTTTCGCAAGTTTGAACCTTTTTTAAATGAAATAGCAAATATTATTTACTTTTTTTCCATGAAGCCAAAAGACTGCTTGTAGTCTCAGCATCTACTTCTTGAACCTTGGTAGATAATGTAAGTTTTTTAGTAGCTTTATCCCATGAAATTACTGGAAGATAATCAGGTGCTTGCACTCCATTTGTACTGCCAAACGACTCAGAAGAGAGTGACGACAAGTAATATTGGAATGGAGACATTTTGTCGAATTGATAAAGTTTTACTTGACTAATTTTAGTAAATTCAAATACGATAATCCCGTTTAATTTACCATTTTCTTCGTAAAGTTTCTTTTCGATCATCTTTGCATCAGGAAATGTTTTTTCAATTTCGTCGCTTTTGATATATTTATCAGCGAGTTCTTCAAAATCAGCTGCAATTTCTTCGGTTTTAGAAAGATCTTCTTTGTCTTTTTTCGACATGATGTTATTAAACTTAATGGAAAGTTTACCACCACCTGTATTATTTAATTCAAAGGTGTAATCTTTTGTTTCGCAGGTTAAACAGCTAGACAATAAATAGGTAGCCACTAAAATGACTGAAAAAATAGTGATTCTTCTTATGTTCATATTTTATTAGTTTAAGTTATTACTATTGCAAATATACCATGTTTTTTAGAAAATATTGTTAACGAGCCTATTTTTTTCGCTTAAATTAGTTTGCTTAATCCTCTTTTACCTCTTCGTCGGTAATACTCATTGCTTTTTTAAATTTCACCAAAATTGATTTGTTCCCTGGTCTGTACTCAAAACTAGGTTTTCCTTTATCACTTTTTGTTCTTCTATCATCACCTTTCATTAAGGTCATTTTCGACATAAAGTCTTTATCCGTTGAGTAAATAGTCATGGTATTAGACTTGTATTGGAAGAAAAACTCAGTTTCATCTATTTTGAAGTACATATTTAAATCGTCCCTAGATCTACCTTTTTTAAGTTGAATAACACCCGGCACAAACCTATTCACTTGATTTTTGCCAAGCAGTGCAAATCCAATATCACCATAAGAGATGAATGATTTTAGTTCAGAATTCCATTTAAAATTAATGTCGGAGATTAAGAATGTGCTGAGAAGTTTTGCAGGTATTTTTTTAAACCTCATCTCTTTTTTAAGCTCAGCAATCTCCTTTTCACCTTCTTTGTTGCCCAGAATTTCAATAATGGTTTGATGGTACCGATCGTTATCAACCACATCAATTCCGTCTAAACTGGAAGATCCTTCGATGTAGTCGCTCATTATTTTGAGCAATACCTCACTAAAATGGAAGTTCACGGTTGCTGCCAAATCAATGGTTGTGGAATCGATGGTTAAATAGCTCTCAATTTTCCCAAAGGTAAACATATCAATTGCGCCCAATTTAGCGCCTAATTTAATCTGTCCCAATCCGGAAGCTACGCATGTTTTTTTATTAAAAAGAATGATATTCCCAGGCAAAGTGCTATCTGCAATCTTCTCTGCGGAAGAGATAATATATGAATCCAACTCTTTGTTGAATGTCAAATATCCATACGCAGAAACCACTTCTGGATCGTTGATGCTCTCCTTGGACGTTGCAAATGCGCTATAGATTTTCCCTTCGGGCGTTGCAACAATGGCATTTGCAATTTTCTTATTGTTAACATCCTTGCTGTTCTCGTTGGTTGGAATCAGAATTTCTCGTGGATTGATATCCGCTTTAAACCTCAAAGCAGTTCGTTGCACGGTATCACAACCTTGAACTAAAGATGTAGCGCCGTCGAAATTTAAAAACTCATTTTCTGCCACCAATTTTACGGCTCCATAATAGTTAAAGTTTGGACTTAATGTAAAACCAACCTCTTTTTCTATTTTTCCTAACGCCAACGTTGTAAGCTTTTTATCCACAAAAATAGTATCGAACAACACTTTTTGTTTCTGATCGTCTTCGTCAATGTATAGGTATGAACCTTTTGCACTATACCAGTTTTTACCAGCAATTAGAGAAGTTGCATCCACAAATTCGTGATATTTAGTCGTCACATTGGCAAGTATTTTACTGTTGTAAAGTGTTTCAATTTCTGCTTTTTTAAATATTTTCACTTTCCCATCGTAAGGAAAAATGGCAGCATCGGCGACTCTGATAAAACGAACACCTTCTGCATTAATCACATATTCTTTAAGATTATAAATGGCCTTAGTGGCAGAGAACATCAAAGAATCCTGGGCTGGATGCGTGGATATCAGATAATTATCCTCTGAAACCATTTCGATAAGTTCGCGAGTAGGCGTTGCTTTTATGTCTACATTTTTATGAGGATCATCATAAACCACTGCAATTTCGTCTCTATCCATCATCCAATCAAACTCTTTACACGAGGTTTTGAACTGATTGATTGGAAATTCTACGTTTGCTTTATAACCATTAGAGACGAAATGTCCTTTTCGGGTTGCAAAATCGATATGCCCTTTGTGGTTTATGGTCTTTAATGCAAAGTCATCAAAATCGTAAGATTTCAATTTAAAAGTAGTCGTATCCGAAACGATCTCATGATGTTTCAGCTGAAATTTTTCTGAGTTTAACTGAGCTTTGTTAAAATCTATCTGCCCCGCTGCCAATGCACCTTGTGGTGTAATTTCAACATTTCCAATCAATTTCGATTCTTTTAAAATATCCAACGGTTTTTCGCGACTAAACACCAACATGCGGTCATTGTATGGTTCCCAATGCATAAAGACATCTTTTCCGGTTACACTTGGATATTGGGTTCCAGCCTCTTGTTCACGCACTGTGTATGTGTCCAACGTAGCATTGGAAGAGTCGGGGAAGAACAAGCAATCATTGGTCGTTCCAGTGGATGTGATGTAATTAATGGTTCCAAATCCTTTAAGCCCCTTGTTGCTCAAATCGATTCTATTCAGGAATGTTCCTTTTCCGCCATACGCCAACATCCCATTTTCGGGAGTATTGTGAATAAATCCGAGTGAAAAATCGGGCCTTACTTTCAGTGGTTTTACAATGTCTTCAAAAATTCCCGCTGAAACCAAGTAGCCGTTAAACTCGATAGAATCGGTGGCAAAATCGTCGAGTTTTTCGATTTTAAATGGGTTAACTCTAAAGTAGAATTTCTCTTTTTTGTAAACGCCATCGTGAATAAACGGTTTGTTGTAATAGACATTACCAGGCGTGGTGGAGGTAAATATTGGGAATTGAGGCGCCGATTTTGTTCCCGATTTATTGTTGGGTTCATCTATTTCTATCACCCCTTTTATGTCCTCGATCACACTTTTCACCTTCACCAGTGGAAACTCTCCCTCTCTATTTTGTTCTCCCTTTTTGTCCTCTACAAAAAAGGTAACGGAGTCTACCACTGTTAAATCAAGGTTGAATTTTTCGTAGCTAAAATCACATTTTTTGGCATAAAAGTCAAATAAACCCGCTTCAATTTTTCCCGAAAACTCAAAATCACGATTTTTCTTTAATAATATCTCACCTTTATAGGGGAAAATATTGACAATTTGCGAGTCGCTAAGGGTGACTACACCTACGCCATAAATTTGCAAATCGTAATTGAGCAGACTTAAACGAGCATTTTCTTTGCTTTTTACACTCGAGCTAAAGCGGATAATATCATAATCTCTCTTTTTGGCTTCTGCAAGGATAAAGTTGCGTAATTTTGGTTTGTTTTTAACAATCTCTTTGTCGATATCGTACTCTAAAAATCCAAGAATAGCAATTTGCATCACAAATGATTTTACATCATCTTTGGAATATTTTAAGTATTCCACCAACTGATCCAGAGGGGCTACCTCCTTTTTGCGTTCTCTAAAAAACTTATTGATTTTATAGAGTGGATTTACATCATTGTACCCTTTAATCTCTCTCAATCGATCTTGATCAAAATAGTCTTCCGATTCGAAAATAGCGGTAGTTTCTACACCTGGACCCGGCAACATTTTAAAATCGAAGAAATTTTCGTCTGTTTTCCAATAAAGAGCTTCAAAATACATATCTATTTTATGATAGGTATTGTAAAATGGACCTCTTGAAAGACCTTCACTTAAGCGGACCAACATGACCTCTTTTTTCTTATCGTCGTATCTGAAATTGATTGCAGGATGTGAAATGGTATCTTTGTCGATAAAAATCATAGCGCGAGCCATGTTCGAAGAGATTAGCCCTTTTTTGAGCACCATTTCTTGTGTGCCAATGACCAAAAAACGTTTTCCATTTCTTTTAAAAACCAACTGAGCATCTTGAGTTTCGTCGCCAGAGCCTAAAAACTTAGCACCTCTCATTTGCACCCCCCCCTCAAAATCAACATTATCGAAATAATTATTTAGGGTAATTCGTTTATCATACGATTTAAATCTTGGAAAAGTAGTTTTATCTTCTGTGGTTCCGATGGTGGCTTTATCTTCAAGTTTTCCTTTTAAAGGTTTACTGAAAAACTCAGTATTGGTATACAATACAGAATCGGCTTCAATGTTTGGTTTGCGAAGCAGAATAGTCGCTTTAGGGACATCTGCATACACTTTGTTGGCGTCAAAACCAGCGCGTTCCCAGGTAATTCTTCCCTTTTTGGTGGTGGCAATGGCTAGCGAAGGATAAAAAACTACTTCTGTGTTTAACAATACGATGCTATCGTTGTAAGCTTTTCCGATTAAGTTTCCTTTTGCAAAAACAATTTTGGGAATAGTATCAAAATCAATTTTATAAGAATCGGTGGAAACATACCATTGCACTTGATTAGCAGAATAGATCATCCCTGTTTTGAAAAAATCGCTATAATCGTCCAAAAAGTTATTGAACTTGCCTTTATTTTTATCCATCATGTGCACCAATCCTTTAGACCAAGCTTTCATCTCCACATCACTTGGATTGGTCTCGGTAAAGGCCATGTAACAGTATATGTAACTTTCTAAATAGGGAAAAACAAGCATTTTTTTGCCAATCATTAAATTGGCCATGTTGATAAAATTCTCTTTCTCTGGCATTTTTATCGACGCCGAGATCCAATATAAATCAAACGCTTTAATCAGTTTTTCAGCTTTATCTTTGTGCTCTTTGTTGGTGCTTTTAAAAATCTCTTTGATCTCCATCACCGTTTTGGTTTCGTCCGACGAGAGAGGTTTGATATTCTGTGCTACCGCCGATTCCGAAAAGAGGAAAAGCAGTGTTGCTAAGGCAAATACCGAAGAGTGAAAGGAAAAAAAGTTTTTCATATGTGCATATTTTTTAAACATTCTAAGAGCCAAATACTTTGAAAGTTCGATTTGTAAAAAAACCAAACTTTGTTGAAATTGCTTTTGGTTTTATTGAGATTCTATTTCTTTACAAAGATAGCGGCAGTCCAATTGTTAGCGACCATTTTTTTATCAAACTGTAATCCGAGTTCAGTCGCTTTTGTCTTAATTGCTTCTAAATCATATCCATCGTAAAAACCGCTGAAGAAAATCACACTGTTCTCTTTCATTGCTTTCACATAATGGTGCATATCATTTAAAAGAATATTTCTGTTGATATTTGCAAGAATTACGTCAAAAGTTTCGTTTGGAATAGCCGATGCATCGCCTAATATCACATGACAATTGGTGATGTGGTTGCGTTCGTTATTCTCAACATTATTTTCGTAAGCCCAATGATCGTTATCGATGGCGTAAAGTTTAATAGCGCCCATCATGGAAGCCAATATGGCCAAAACACCAGTTCCAGAACCCATGTCTAACACCGATTTTCCGACAAAATCAAAATCCAACATCAGCCGAATAATCGAAGCGGTGGTCTCGTGGTGAGCGGTGCCAAATGACATTTTTGGTTCGATTACTATTTGATATTTTGCATCAAAAGAGTCGGTATGAAAGGGAGCTTTAATCACACATCGGCTGTCGATGATAACGGGTGGGAAATTGCTCTCCCACACTTCATTCCAGTTGTGATCTTCCACCTCGCTGTGCGAAAAAGTGATGGCAAAAAAGGGATTATTGAGCGCATCCAATGCACTTATTTTGTTGGCATCAAAAAGTTCTGATTTTATGTATGCTTGCACCCCAATTTCGGTCTCTACAAAACTTTCAAATCCTATTTCTGCAAGTTCAGCAATAAGCACATCTACTCCTGGTATTACAGGATCTACTACACAGGTTACTTCAATATAATCGGTCATGGTTATTTCTTTTGTGTTTGTTGGTCAATTATTGATCTAAGAAACTGACGGTTGTTTTTATTTAGAACTCTTTATCTTGAAATATGAACAAATCCAAAGGCCGTATAAGAGCCCTTGGATTATATTTTAAATTAATGTTTTCTTGCAAACTCAATTTGGATTCTGCTCGAAAACAAGTGTTTGACCCCGATTCAAAGAATCGAGGGTTTGCAATAAGAAAACGTCAAATTTGAGGCTTTCGCAGCAACAAATTTTGGGCGTTTACAGATGTAAATAACCAAAATTTGTTGCAAGAGCAACGAAAAAGTTGACGTTTTCTTGCAAATAAAAGGGTTTCTAAAAATTTTATTTTTCGAGGCGATCGATGAATTAAAACCACAGTTTACTCCTGTAAATGCGGATTTTAATTATGAAGACCAACGCTGAAAAATGAATTTTTAGAAGTCCCGCTATTTGGAGGCAGTTACTGCTTCTGCCGCATCTACAATCTTCAAAAACTGCTCAGCACTTAACGATGCGCCTCCAATAAGACCTCCATCGATGTCTGGCAACGAGAAAAGATCTTCAGCATTGTCTGCATTGCAACTTCCTCCGTAAAGAATAAATGCCTCATCCGCAATTTTTTGAGAATATTTTTTCACAATTAATCCACGGATAAATGCGTGCATCTCTTGCGCTTGTCCCACAGAGGCAGTCACACCAGTACCAATTGCCCAAACAGGTTCGTAGGCAATAATTACCTCTTCAAACTCTTTTTCGGTAAGATGAAATAGTGACTCATTTAATTGTTGCTCAATGATTTCAAAATGTTTATCGGCAGTTCTTTGCTCCAAGGTCTCTCCGATGCAGAAAATAGGAGAAATATTATGTTTTAGCGCATTGTTAACCTTTTGGGCAAGAATTTCATGCGTTTCGTTGAAATATTTTCTACGTTCGCTATGACCTACTAAGCAGAAACGAACACCCAACGACTCTAACATTTCGCCAGAAATTTCGCCCGTGTAAGCACCCGATTCAAATTGGCTAATATTTTGCGCACCCATCATTACATCAGATTCTTGTTCGATGTCGGTAGCCATTTCGATGTAAACGAAAGGTGGAAAAAGAATCACATCTACCGATTCGCTAAGTTCTTCAATACCTTCGGCAATCTCTACAATTAAATCTTCGGCGTCAGAAAATGTTTTATTCATTTTCCAGTTACCTGCTACAATTTTACTTTTCATGTTTTATCGTTTTTTTATTTTAATTACTTATTCGTTTAGGACAATCTGATTTTAGGATCCAATAATCCGTAGATAACATCTACAAAGATATTAATAAATACTAAAATAACAGATATAAACAGCAGTGCGCCCATTAAAACTGGAAAATCATATTTCTCTAAGGCGTTTACAATCACAATTCCCACACCTTTCCAGTCGAAAATATATTCTATAAAAACGGCACCTGCCATCAGCGAAGCCAGCCAACCCGAGACTGCGGTTACAATTGGATTGAGTGAGTTTTTGATCACATGTCGCCAAATGACGGTAAATTTCGACAGCCCTTTGGCATAAGCGGTGCGCACATAGTCTTGCGACAACGTCTCTAATGTTGCACTTCGTGTAAGTTCCACCACAATGGCCAGTGGGCGAATTCCGAGGGTAAAAGCGGGTAAAATTAGATTTTTCAAATCCAAATACTCCCCATTTCCAAAATCATCTACGGTGTATAAACTTCCAAACATATTTAATCCCGTTAAATCGCCCAACAGATAGGCAAAAATCCAGGCAAATACAATGGCCGCAAAAAAGGAGGGCAGCGACATGCCAAACACAGAGATTACAATGGACAGTTTATCGAACAAACTATCCTTGTACAAAGCGCACAAAACGCCAATTGCAATGCCCACAATGATGGCAAAAATAATGGAAACCAAGGTCAACAAAGCTGTTTGTGGAAAAGCTTCCAATAAGATATCGGTCACATTTCGTTTGGTTTGATACGACCTTCTTAAGTAAGGACTTTTGAGTGCAACCACCGAACTTCCAACGTTGAGAGTTCCCAAGGCATTATATTTTGTAGTATCGTAGAAAAAGAAACTTTCTTTGTTTTTTTGATACACAGAAATGGGAGAAACATCATTCAAGTAGCCCACAAATTGAGTAAAAAGCGGCTGGTCGAGACCTAAATCCTTTTTAATTGCATCGGCGGACGCTACATCATTTCGTTGTCCCATCATCATCTTTGCAGGATCACCTGGAAGGACGTTGAAGAGTAAAAAAACGACAACCAAGACTCCCAACAAAACCAATACTCCGTAGCCTAGGCGTTTTATGATATATTTTCGCAAAATAAATTATTCTTGATTCTTCGGTTTCTTTGATGAATATTTAGTGTAATCCGATTCGTATTTATTTCTGTTTGATTTAAATGCATCGTAAGAAATCATTTTCCGATGAGCCCATTTATCAATCACAAAACCATTTTTAATCAATAAAACACCAGGATTAGAGCGGATAATAGTTTTCAATGCCGTAGCATCTGTAGAGTACAGAGGGAACTGAAGTTTTGCCTCTTTCGAAAAACTTTCAATTTCATTGGGTGTAGAACCAGTAATGCAAACAATAGAAATTGTGTCTTTCAGACAATTTTTAGCAAAATTATTCAATGCTTCAAAACTCTTTTTATTTGTTTTGGACAAATCATAGGCAACAATCACAAAGTGAAAATCGGGAATCGACATAATCTCATCGGTAAGATTATCGCCCTCTTTATTCGAAATAATAAAATCGTGAATAGGTGCTTCTTTAAAAGGTTTTGTCACCGTTTTTCGTTGGTCTATAAACGTTAGATTTGCCATTTTTAATGAATCATCGTAAGGAAGATCGGCACTTGCATAGAGTTCTTCCTGACCTGTTGTATTGTTTTTATAAACCAATTTTATCTCAGATTCTTCCATGGATGGAATTACTTGTTCGGCAATGTTATTTCCAACTTTCCAAGGTCTAAAATCTAAAAGTGCATCGTAGCGGAGGGCATAAAGTTGTATGGCAACTCCAATGATTACACCCACTAAAATAATTGCATTTTTAGTCCATTTTGGAATCATCCGATCGTAAAAACGAGTACGATATCCAAAAACAATCAGTGCAAAAGTTAAGAATGCTAAGTTTTTATAGAACGTTTCCCAGTTGGTCAACACCCAAAAATCACCAAAACAACCACAGTCGCTTACAGGATTTTCAAATGCTAGATAGAGCGTTAGTGGGGTAAAAAACACCATAAACAATAACGTTCCCCAAGCGAACAATCGCATACGAACTCCAAAAAGAACAACAAAGCCAATTAGAAATTCGGCCAAGTTCAATAATATAGCAAACGTTTCACTCGCTGGGAGCATCCAAGTTAAGTTAAATGCAGTAAGGTAATCGTGCATTTTATAAGAAACTCCTAGCGGGTCTACTGCTTTCACAAATCCTGAAAGAAGAAAGACAAGACCAATAAACGTCCGTGCAAAAATAGCAGCATATTTACGTTTTGAAGGGACAAAAATGTAGAACAATGCATTTAAAAGAGCAATCGTTCCAAGAATAATAATTGTAATTAGATTTTGGCTCATAGGTATTAATTTTTAGTTGATTCTGCAATTTTTATCAATGCAAATACGGCATAATTGATCATATCAGCATAATTGGCGTCCAAGCCTTCGGAGACAATTGTTTTTCCTAAATTGTCTTCAATTTGTTTCACACGAAGTATTTTCATGAGAATAATATCCGTTAACGAACTGATTCTCATATTTCTCCAAGCTTCGTCGTAATCGTGGTTTTTATCTTGCATCAGGGCTTTTGATGCTAAAAAGTGGCGAGTGTACAGACTTTTTACCTCTTCCATTGGCATTGCATTGTTATCGGAAGTAGCCACCCCTTTTTCGAGTTGAATAAGCGCCATCACCGCATAGTTGATAATGCCAATAAATTCCCCTTTAATGCCTTCGTCAATTTTCGCAACTCCTTTTTCCTGAATACTTCGGATGCGTTGGGCTTTGATATAAATCTGATCGGTAAGCGATGGAGCTCTTAATATGCGCCATGCAGTTCCGTAATCTTTCATCTTATCGAAAAACACCGAAGAACATAATTGATAAACTTCGTCGTATTGTTTGTTGGTATCGTTCATCTGAGATATTTTGTAATAATCTATTTTTGGTTGATTTAAATGCTAAATTATAAAAAAATCGATAGATTCTACTACTATAATTATTAAAAAATCAAAAAAGAGTATCTTTGTCAAAAAAACCAAGGATGGATATGCGACCAAAAACAATCAATTGTGGGGGTAAATTATTAGATTTATCAAGTCCAAAAGTAATGGGAATTTTAAATATTTCTCCCGACTCTTTTTTCGATGGCGGCAAATATACCAGCGAAGAGCAGTGGCTTTTGCAAGCAAAAAAAATGGTAGACGAAGGAGCCGACATCCTCGACATAGGCGCTGTTTCCACCCGCCCTGGTGCTCAAGAAATAGACCAAGAGGAGGAGCTGGCAAGGTTGATTCCTGTGGTGGAAAGTATTGCTGCAAATTTTCCAAAAATCATCATTTCTGTCGACACCTGGCGAGCCGATGTTGCCAAAAAATCGGTGGAGAGTGGTGCCCATATCATCAATGATATTTCGGGAGGACTTTTTGACAAAAATATGGCTGCAACCATCGGAAAATTGCAAGTTCCATATATTATGATGCATACAGGCGGTCGCCCAGATGTGATGCAACAAAACATCAGCTACGAGAACGTAGTGTTGGATGTGATGAACTTTTTCACCAAACAACTTCAAACTCTCCGAAAAAACGGCATTCACGACATCATCATCGATCCAGGTTTTGGTTTTGGAAAAACAGTTGATCACAACTACCAGCTATTGGCAAAGTTATCGTCGTTGCAACTTTTTGATTTACCAATCCTGGTAGGAGTTTCGCGCAAATCGATGATTCAAAAACTCATAAATACTACAGCCGAACAATCGCTAAATGGCTCTACGGTGGTTCATACGATCGCACTCACCAATGGTGCTACCATATTACGCATTCATGATGTAAGAGAGGCGGTAGAAGCGATAGAAATTGTCAAAAAAATCAATATTTTTGCTTCCGAAGCCTATAATAGCGGATGCTAATCTATTTTATTCCAATTAGTGCTTGCAAGAAAACTCCAACTTTTTCGTTATGCGTGGCAACGAAATCAGTTCATTTACACGAGTAAACTCACTGTTTTCGTTGCCACGCAAGCCTCAAATTTGAAGTTTTCTTATCAATCACTAGTTTTTTGGCAGACACCAATTAGAATAAAATAAGTTCTATCCTTAAATCCGCAAGCAAAATAATATTGGAACATGGTTTTGTTGAAAGACAGAAAACCACTTTACTTCGAAGAGCTATTTTTGATTAATACTTTTGCCTTGATGTTTCTCCTTGCGGGATAAACTCCAGTAACTGTTTTCTAGTCCCGTTAGGGACGTAATGTCGGTAAAAAAAAAGATCTAAAATCATAAATAAGTGCCGTAGGTACGAAACCTATTTACTAAAAAAGGAAAACCATTTTACTTCGAAGGTTTTTCTTTTTAATGCAGTAAACAATTCTCCTTCGAAGGTTTTTCTTTTTGATTAATACTTTTGTCTTGATACAAAAGTATTCAAAAAATCAAGAAGGAGCGAATGCATGCTTTTGGGAAATTTCAAATACAATAAGCAATTCTTTAGCAAGGTAGGCTAATTTGAAGTCT
>JBBRGJ010000045.1:0-21403 GCA_038240835.1 Bacteroidales bacterium
TTATTTATTTCATTGTCACCCTGAGTTTATCGAAGGGCATTCAAAAGGCTTTCACTGTAATACTTCGATAAACTCAGCATGACAATTTTGAAATAACAATTTGATATCTGTGATCTTTTCCACTCAAATGGTAGTAGAACCGTTTTTTTTGGTTTGCTTCCGAAATTAAAATCAGCCATTGGCAATTTTTTTTTCGGTATTTTGTTGTTTTTTGAAGCGGCCTCGTTTGATTAACTTTTAATTGTAAATCTTAATCCTCCATATATCATTCCTCCTCTTATGGGACCCCAAACAATCGATGAATCGAAGTGATCGCCAAATGGATCTCGTGAAGCGATGATTGGATTCGGTTGTGTGTAATTGCCAATATTTTCTGCGCCGATGTAACATTCTACTTTTTTGAAACGTCTGGTTATTTGAGCATTAAAGATAAAATAATCGGGAGAGTGTGTTGGTAATTGAAATTCTACTGGATTTTGAGATAAATCGGGCAACCTCATTGCGCCATGATATTGGGTGGTGAAATCAAATTGCCATTTGTCGTATTTTGTTTTATAACTCAACGATAATACGGCTTTGTGTTTTGAGGCCAATGGTTTCTCCTGAAGTTTTCCGTTGGTCGTTTGCCAAACATCGTTTATTCGATAAGCAATGGTTGCTTCTAACCCTTTAAACGGATACAAGATTGCTTCTATTTGAGCGCTATTGGAGTATGATAATCCATGAAGATTTGATAAATATGCATAATCTGGACTTTTGTCAACATCTACAATTACCTGATTGATAAATTCTGTTCGGTAATAATCGATAGAAATAGTTGCATCTTTTTTGTTCATGTTGAACGTTCTGGTAACATTTAATCCGTAGTTCCAAGCCTCTTCATTTTTTAACTCTTCGGTGACCACAAATTTTCTAGAACTAGTAAGCACGGATGTATTTTCTGCATATGCATTTACAGTCCGATACCCTTTTCCAGCAGTTCCTCGCACTGCCCAGTTTGGATTTATCATATATTTGGCATGAAGTCGAGGAGTTAAAAACAACCCAAACTGGTTGTGATAATCCGCCCTAAAACCTCCAATAATTGCCAATGCTTCACCCAATGAATACGAATATTGAGCAAATATTCCCGGAACTGATTCGATGTGGTTGAAACTAGAATCGTTTAAATTCTCTTTATACGAATCCATCTGATAACTTAGTCCTGTATTGATTTTGTGTTTTTTGTCCTTGCTTATCGGACTGGCAAATAGAAAGTTTGTGTACAGACTATTTTGATCGGCTTTGTAAGTGGTGCGACCATAAAACGAGTTTTGGTTATGGTGTGTAAACGAAATAATGGTTCCAATACTTTGTTCTTCACCTTTCAGAAAGAATCCATTTTTTGTGGTTGCATTAAACCGGTTGGTTTTAATTCCAACACCATAATACGGCTGACTGTTGATTTCGGCATTTGGATTAAACATTGTTTGTCCAGCCTCTCTGTCTTCCGTCAAGAAACTAACCATTACTTTTCCCTCAAGTTTGTTTGGAATATCATAATCCCATCTGTTCATTACATTGAGTTGCTTGTTTAAAGGAATATCCAAAAACATATCATGATTGTGATCTACTTTGTTCTGTTGACTTTCGGCATGAACTAATAGCATCGTGCTTACATTTTTGGCTAAATTCACCCTTGAGTTCATGTTTATTTCGCTTCTTTCCATCTGGTCACCATAAACGTTTAAATAGAGGGTCTCTTCATTCGATTCTGGTTTTTTAAATTCTACATTTATCTGACCCGAAATAGATTCGTAACCATTTGTTACAGAGGAAGTTCCCTTGGATATGTAAATCGATTCCATCCACGGACCTGGAACATAAGATAATCCGAAAGGGGTGGATAATCCTCTGACCAAAGGGACATTTTCTGCCAAAATCTGACTGTAAACTCCAGCCAATCCTAACATCTGAATCTGCTTGGCTCCAGTTACTGCATCGGAATATTCCACATCTACCGTGGCGGTGCTCTCGAAACTTTCGGCTAGACTACAGCAAGCTGCTTTTCGAAGTCCAGCTCCGGTTATTATTTGCGTGGGAATCGATTTTATCGAATACAACATTCCCGCATCACTTCTAACTTCTATGCCTTGCAATGTTTTGCCTCCTGTAAGAACTACTTTTACAGGTTTGTTGAAATCGTCAATTGTCAACGTGTCTGTTTGATAAGAGATGTGTTTCACCACTATTTTATTGATTCCAGCTTTGGTGGCCAACGAAAACTTGCCATTTGCATCGGTAGATGTTCCTGAGGTAGTGCCCAACCACTGAATGGTGGCGCCAGGCAATCCTGCTGGTTTATTGTTTTTGTCTAATTCGTATATTGTGCCATCAATTTTTATCTGACTATATATTGCCGAAAAATTGAAGCAAAATAGAATTAGAATTGCTATTTTTCTCATTGGTAACTTTCTTTTTTATCGTATTATAGAATTTAGTGTGAGTGTTTTTTATTGACATTCTATTAGTTATTTGCTTTTTTTCGCTTGTTCTGCTTTTCGAGTCACCCTGAGTTAGCCTGCCCTGAGGCAATCGAAGGGAAGGACTTTAAAAAGTGCTTTCATAAAGCTCCTTCTCTAATACTTCCACGCCGAAGCGTGGTAAACAAACTCAGTATGACACTCATTAAATCATTAATTTTCAATATGTTAAGTTTAGAATATCAATGTATTTTCTCACTGTCATCAACCCTTTATTTCCAAAATTTTTTGGATGAAGTCTCAGTATGACGCTCGTGAAAGCAATAACAATAAATTTCCTCGCTGTCATTTTTTGCAAACACTAATTAATGTCTTTAAATTCTAATAATGCTTTTTTGTGATTAATTTCTTTTGATTTTTTTGCTAAGATTTTCTGAGAAGTCAAGATTGGTCATTGCCAAAGAAGAACAAATTGCCCAAAAGCAGTTTGATCCATTCGAAAACCATTGAATTCTCAGGATTTCTTTAAAAAAAAGAAAGTGTTAAGCGTATAAAATCTGTTGGGATATAAAATGCAAGAAATCTCGTTCTCCAGCTTTTGTGAGCAATGGAGGTGGATTTGAAGCACGAATTGTATGAATGGGGATTGTAATATCAAAATTATTTAAAATCTCAATTTCTTGGTTTAATGTAATCAAAGTGGGCGCAGTGAGCACTTGGTTGCTAAGCAAAAATGGCGAAGCGATTCTGAAATATTTGTGGGTAGTTTTGCATTTATGGTCAGAACAGCTGCAACTTCCATGGGCTTGATGCGATTTATGAGCTTCTTTATCTATTAATACTTTAATGTCATTTGTGGCAACTTCGTTTTCGTGGGAATCAGTTTCGTGGGAACATCCACAACTTTCGGCACATTTTTTCTCCGAATCATGAATGTGTGTGCTCTCTTGACAGCAGTTTGGATGTTGGTAAAAGTAAAGTTTAGTCTGATGACACGAATCACAATAGTGCAACGAAAAGCTCAACCCATTGCTGAATGCAAAAAACAGAAGCAATGTGCCTACAAGGGTAAATGAATAAATATGTTGTTTCATCGAACTTTTCATTTCGCAAAGATAAATCAATTATGTCAAATTGGTTCCCAGTTTGAGTTTTTTTAAGGTTAAAAGCAGATTGTTTACAATAGAAACCATTCTTTTTTTTAATAATTAACACAGACAATAATTGTTTAACTGTTTTTTATCTGGGTTGGCGATTTATCGTTCCCTCTTCTGAAAATTAATGTAAAGTTGGATTTTTTTGCGATTTATATTTACGTCATTGTTTTTGCCTCAAACATCGAAAAAAGAGAGTGTGTTAGGATAGTTTCACTTATCTTTGCGGAAAATTAAATTTATACGTTTAATATTTAATGAAAAAAAATTTCCTACTATTTTTACTTAGCTTACTAGGGTATTTATCTTATTCTCAGGATTATATATATACGGGAAAGGTGTTAGATGCGCATTCTGGCGAAGTGCTTCCGTTTGTGAATGTCATTTTTGGTGGAAAAAATAATGGAGTTATTACCGATGTAAACGGGAAGTTTGTCATTAAATCTATGCGCAAGTTGGATTCTATCCAGTGCTCCTTTGTGGGCTACGAGTCGTTAGTTTATTCGTTGCTTACTAGCAAAAATGATAAGGCTCTTCAAATCAAACTCCAACGAAAAACGTTCGAGTTGAATGAGTTTGTAGTTTTACCTACCGAAAATCCCGCCCATCGAATTATCAACGAAGTGTTGAAAAATAGAGATCGGAATAATCCCATGAAAAATAGCTCGTTTAGCTATACCTCTTACAATAAAATGGTTTTTACGTCCGAAGTATTGCAAGATACAAACGCCATAAGAATTGCCGCAGACACCACGCTACTCGATTCCAACTCTATTAAAATCAGACATGCAGTCGATTTCTTTAACGATCAACATCTGTTTATGATGGAGAGCGTTAACAAACGTATTTATAAAGCTCCTGATCGGAATTTTGAAAAAATTATTGCCTCCAAAGTCTCTGGATTTAAAGATCCAATTTTTTCCCTGTTGATTACTCAGGTGCAAGCGGTCTCTTTTTATGAGGATCTGTTTATGTTGCTCGACAAAAAGTATGTAAACCCAATAAGCAGTGGAAGCACATCACGATACTTTTTCGAAATTCAAGATACGATTTACCAGCAACAAGATTCGGTTTTCATTATCTCTTATCGTCCAAATAAAGGATCTAATTTTGATGCGTTAAAGGGGTTGCTTTATATCAACTCTAATGGTTATGCCATCCAAAATGTAATTGCCGAACCTTCCAAAAAAGGGGGTGGATTTAACATCGCGATCCAACAACAGTACGAACTTGTGGACGGCGAAAAATGGTTCCCCGCACAGCTAAATACGAATTTCTTCTTTACGGCCATTCAGACAAATGGATACAAAGTGCTCGGAAAAGGAACCTCTTATCTTCAAGATATTAAGTTAAATAACGATATTCGCAACAGCAGTTTTGGGAATGTAGACATCGATCTTGATGTGGATTCTCCTCAGAAAAGTGATGATATTTTAATCGCTCGACGCCACGAACCACTCTCGCCAAAAGAGATAAAAACGTATGCCGTAATTGATAGTATTGGAGAAAAGGAACATTTTGAAAAATTTCTAAAACGAGCCAAAACGCTGATGACAGGGAAAATACCTATTTATGGGTTTGACGTTGATGTTTCGAGTCTTTTGCGCTTTAATGTATACGAAGGCTTCCGCCCAGAATTGGGCCTTTATACTGGAAAAAGTATCTCACGTTATTTTACTTTTGGTGGATATGCTGGTTTTGGTTTTGGCGATAAGGCCTTAAAGTACCGCATGGAAGCTGTTTGGAATATTAATAGAACGCTAAATACCACCCTTTCCGTCGCTTATAAAGATGATATTTCCGAATCGGGGTTGTCTACAATGTATTATGATACCAAAACTTTCTTTGATGGCGATTTTATGAGACGCTCTTTTATTACTCGATTCGATAGAAGCGAAAAATTTGAGGTGGCCGCTACTCATCGGTTCTTTAAATATCTCACCTCGAGATTGGAATTTAATGTGCAGACCAAAACGCCTTTGTATCAGGTAGACCACCTTCCGCTATCCAACGATGCCGAAGGATTGTTTAACCCAAAAGTTCATCTTACCGAAGCCGTGTTCTCATTTAGATATGCGTATAAAGAGAAATATATTAAAAATGGCGATTGGGTATTTTCCATGGGGACGGATTATCCGATTATTACAGCTAATTTCGTTCATGGTTTCAATCAATTGCTCGGATCCGAAATGGAATATAATAAATTGCTGATCAAAGCTTCAAAATCTTTTCAGTATAAATATTTTGGAAAATCATCGGTTCAAATAGCCGCTGGGATAAGTGATAGACAATTGCCATTGTGGGGGAACTTTGTGATGAAATCGTGCTTTAATAATGTATACCTATTCTGTGACAATGCTTTTCAATCGGTGAAAATTAACTCGTTTGTGTCTGATAGATACGTGGCGGTTTATTTAAAGCATAACTTCGAAAAGTCTAAATTTTTCTACAAACAGTTTAAACCCGAATTATCTGTTGTCTTAAATGCAATGTATGGCGACTTAAAACACAACGAATATCTTACAAGTTACAATTATCAAACACCCGAATATGGCTATTTTGAAACAGGATTGTTGCTCAACAAGATATTAGATTTGAAAACAATATCTATTGGTGCTGGCGTGTTTTATAACTTTGGCCACTACTCAGATCCAATGGTCAAAAAGAATTTCACCTACCTGTGGAGTTTCTCCTTGCCTATTGAATAGAGGGTAGATTTAGAATGATTTTAGATGAAAATTCTCTTAATTGTTCATAAATTATCCCAATCTTGTTTGCCAAAGTCCCTTTTTTGGCGAAGTCTTGATTTTTTGGTTACTTTTGTATCAAGACAAAAGTGACACTAAAAAAGAAGGATCTTCGAAGTGTAATTTTTTTCTCGATTTTTTTTAAAACAGCTTCGGGGTAAAATTTCGTTACGCTTTTTTGACAAAATCTTGTCGTAAAGATATTTTACTTGCGGATTTAAGTTGTTTTAAAATATTTGCCAATAGATGATATTTATTGGCGTGGAAAATTCAAATTAGAAGAATTATGAGGATGAAGATTTATGTTTTAACAGCAATGATTTTAATGCAAATTGGATCATTGACTGCACAAATAAATACGGATAAATGGTCGGTTGCTGCCGTTAATGCTTATTACGATAGCATCAATGATGTCAAAAAAATGGGAAACATCAACACCGCATTCGATTATCTTACCACGAGTAAAAAATTTAATGGACTTGTATTGATTAGCAAACGGGATAAGATTTTCATTCATAAAGCAATTGGTTACGCTAATTTTCCTCGAAAAATAAAACTAACGACCAATACCATGTTCGAATTAGCTTCTGTCTCCAAACAGTTTACAGCTACCTCCATCATGATACTTCAGGAACGTGGACTGTTGAATTATTCAGATTCGGTGACCAAGTTTTTTCCCGATTTTCCTTATAAAGGCATCACTATTCATCACCTGCTTTGCCATCGCAGTGGAATGCAACAATACTATAATTTTGCGCCAAAGTATTGGAAATACAAAAACTTAGATTTGTCCAACGACAGTCTGATGTCGATGTTGGCAACCAAAAAACCCGCGTTAATTTCTTCGCCTAATCAAAAATATGAGTATAACAACACAGGTTATTGTGTGCTTGCAGCCATTGTGGAGAAAATATCTAAAAAATCATTTGCGGACTTTGTAGAAGAAGAGATTTTTGTAAAATGTGGGATGAAAAATACCATCGTTTGCACAAAATTAAAAACCAGACCGTCCGCTCCAGTGGCTGTCGGTCATACAGCAAACAGGAGAATTAGAGCGCACACATGGCTGTCGGGAACTACGGGCGATAAGGGTGTTTATTCCACAGCATACGACCTTTATCTTTGGGACAAGGCGCTTAGAGAACATAAAATTATAAAATCAGAAACACTCATCAATGCCATTTCTGGAAAATCAGCAGATCAACCCATGGAAAATAATTATGGTTATGGATGGCATCTGGGAAAGAATTATTGGGGAACGCCCCTGGTGTATCATGGTGGATTGTGGAATGGATTTAATACACTATTTATCCGAAGATTGAACGATGATGTTTTTATTATCGTATTAAGTAACATCACAAATTGGAGTTTCTCAAGACAAAGTGGTAGTTGGCTGGATATAATTGATGCTATATAGCGCTGAAAGAGTGCCTTTTATCCTTTTCTGCGAATTATTTTAAAAAAAAGTGCAGATAAATTTGATTTTCAAAATAATAATTGTAACTTTGCACTCCCGAAAAGGCACAACGATAAAAATATTATAAAAATGGCAAAAAAAAGTAAAGAAGCACGTCAGCAAATTATCTTGGAATGCACTGAACAAAAAACCTCAGGGGTTCCTGGTATGTCTCGCTACATTAGTACCAAAAACAAAAAAAATACGCCAGAGCGCCTTGAATTGAAAAAATTCAATCCATTCTTACGTAAAGTTACGGTTCACAAAGAAATTAAGTAAGTTATCACGATTTAACGTATATCAATTATGGCAAAGAAAGTAGTTGCAAGTTTAAAACAAACCACAGGTAAAGATTTTGCAAAAGTAATAAAAACGGAACGCTCACCAAAAACAGGTGCTTACGTTTTCAAAGAAACTATCGTAGCAACTGATTTAATTCAAGAATTTTTGTTGAAAAAATAATTGAATTTTCAAAAGCATTTAAAACGAAGTTGTTATAACACAACTTCGTTTTTTTTTATACTTTTGTACTATATTAGTGGTTGAAATTTATTTATTGATTTTTTCAACCCTAACTCGTTGATCGGCTCAGTTGTTTGGCGACTAAGCTCAATTTAAAAAATACAATTATGGGACTTTTTTCTTTTTTTACAAAAGAGCGCAAAGAAACGCTCAATAAAGGATTAGAAACGACTAAGACCACCTTCTTTTCGAAAATATCAAAAGCAATCATCGGAAAATCTACCATCGACGATGAGGTTTTGGATAATTTGGAAGAGATTTTGGTGACCTCTGATGTGGGCGTAGAGACTACGTTGAAGATTATCAGCCGAATCGAAAAGAGGGTTTCTAAAGATAAATATATTGGCACCTCCGAATTGAACGGGATTCTTAAAACCGAAATTACGGAACTATTAGCTGAAAATAATACCTTGTTGGCCAACGATTTTGAATTGCCAAACGAGAAAAAACCTTACGTAATTATGGTTGTTGGCGTGAATGGTGTGGGGAAAACCACCACCATTGGCAAACTTGCACACCAATTTAAATTAAAAGGTTATTCTGTGGTTTTGGGTGCGTCTGATACTTTTCGCGCTGCTGCGGTTGATCAACTTACAATTTGGTCCGAAAGAGTGGGTGTGCCCATCGTATCGCATGGAATGAATGCCGATCCTGCTGCTGTTGCGTTTGATACCTTATCGTCGGCAGTGGCTAAAAATTATGATGTGGTCATAATTGATACCGCCGGAAGATTGCATAATAAAATTAACTTGATGAACGAATTGAGTAAAATTAAAAATGTGATGAAAAAAGTTGTTCCAGATGCGCCACACGAAATATTGTTGGTATTGGATGCTTCTACCGGACAGAATGCAATTGAACAGGCTAAACACTTTACCGCAGCTACCGAAGTAAATGCGTTGGCATTAACAAAACTCGATGGAACTGCCAAAGGTGGCGTGGTCATCGGTATTTCTGATCAATTTAAAATTCCTGTAAAATATATTGGTGTGGGTGAACAAATTGATGATTTGCAAGTTTTCAATAGAGAAGAATTTGTTGATTCATTATTTAATTAGTTTGCCATGAAAGTGGTTATTGATAATAATTCCGGTTTTTGTTTTGGTGTAGTCAAAGCCATTGATGCTGCCGAAAATCATCTTTCTAAGGATGCTTCTGCTCTTTTTTGTCTCGGCGAAATCGTTCACAACAACGAAGAGGTTCATCGTCTCGAAGGCCAGGGACTGAAAACAATTTCTCACGCTCAACTTAAAGATATCCCCAACAGTAGATTGCTTATTCGTGCCCATGGCGAACCTCCAGAAACATACGCTCTGGCTCAGAAATTTAACCTTCATGTAATTGATGCTACCTGTCCAGTTGTGCTCAAATTGCAAGAAAAAATTAGAGATGGTTACCATGAAATGAAGTCGCAAAATGGACAAATTGTGATTTTTGGCAAAGAAGGTCACGCTGAGGTCAATGGATTGGTTGGACAGACTGATAATCAAGCTATTGTGGTTAATTCCTTGGAAGATATTGATAAAATTGATTTTTCTCGTCCCGCTCGATTGTACTCACAAACCACTCAAAGCGTGGAACAGTTCAAGGAATTGGTTGATGAGATTAATCATAGATACCAACAAGCATCGGCAAACAAGCCATCTTTTGAGGCTTTTGATACCATTTGTCGGCAAGTGTCAAACAGAGCTCCCAAACTTAAACAATTCGCCGCTTCGCACCAAGTAATCTTATTTGTCTCTGGAAAAATGAGTTCAAATGGGAAGTACTTATATCAAATTTGCAAACAAGTTAACCCAAATACTTACTTTATCTCTTCGGAAAAAGAGATTGATAATATGTGGTTTAAAGGAGTTGATTCAGTGGGGATTTGTGGCGCCACTTCCACGCCGATGTGGCTGATGGAAAAAATTGCTCAATTAGTTTCAATAGTATAGATTATGTTTTTACAACGTCTACATATTTCCAATTTTAAGAACTATCGTGACTTAGAGATCGATTTTTCTTCCAAAATTAACTGCTTTGTCGGTAACAACGGCTCGGGCAAAACTAATTTGCTGGACGCTATCTATTATCTCTCTTTTTGCAAAAGTTATTTCAATGGTGTCGATAGTCAAAACATTTCTCATGATTTAGATTTTTTCGCCCTTCATGGTAAATATAGTTCTCAGTTGGTCAACGATAGTTCTGATTTGATAAGCATCACGCTTAAAAGGAACGATCGTAAGGTGATAAAACTCAATAAAAAAGAGTACACCCGTTTTGCCGAACATATTGGTAAAATCCCCTTGGTGATGGTCTCTCCGTACGACATCGATTTAATCAATGAAGGGAGTGAATTTAGAAGAAAATATTTCGATTCTGTGTTGTCACAATTTGACAAAAACTATCTCAACGATATCGTTCATTATCAGAAAGTAGTCCTTCAACGAAATGCACTGTTGAAGAATTTTGCCGAAAATCGAATGTTCAATATGCCTTCGTTGAAAATTTGGGACGATCAGATGATTGTGCTTGGCAGACGGATTCATGAAAAGAGAAAACAATTTTTAGATGATTTTCAACCTATTATTCAAAAATTTTTCGATATCATCTCCGAAAATACCGAAAAGATATCGATAAAGTATGAGTCTCAACTTTTTAAAGATGATTTTGAAACGTTATTGAATAATGCTTTGGAAAATGATAGAAATGCTCAATATTCCACGGTGGGGACTCATAAAGATGATTATTTATTTATGATGGACGGTTTTCCACTGAAAAGATATGGCTCCCAAGGGCAACAAAAAACTTTTTTGGTTGCATTAAAATTGGCTCAATTTGAAAGTACGACAAATATAAAAGAGGTAAAACCAATTCTATTGTTGGATGATATTTTTGATAAATTGGACAATGCTCGAGTTACAGCTCTCATAAATTTAGTAGGCAACGACTCTTTTGGTCAGGTGTTTATAACCGACACACAAGCGGAACGAATTGTCTCTATTTTCAATGATTTTAACATTGAGCACTCTATCTTTACGATTTCAAATGGTGTTTTATCCCCTTTTAAAACGGAGTAATTATGAGAGATAAAAATAATTTATGGTTAGGAGAGGCTATTCAGCAATTTTTGCAAGATTATAAAAGCAGTGACAAGCTGAAAGAGGCAAAAATTATCAATGAGTGGGCAAAAATAGTGGGTCCTGTTTTTGATCAACACACTGTAAGTATTTATTTAAAACAGAGATACTTGTATGTCAGGATGGATGCTGCTTCGGTGAAACATGAATTATATATGGCTCGTACATCATTGATTAGAGCGCTCAATAAAGAATTAGGAGAGACCGTGATTGAAAAAATAATTTTTCAATAATAATCTTTTCGTGCGCCAAAGTGCACACTGATATAAAATGAAAATAGGTAGTATTGGTTTGGATTAAATGCCATCATTTTGATAGGATAGGGGTAAACATCCAAAATAGCGCCTGCATCTAAGGATCTGACAACTCGATCGTTGGTTCCAAACTCAAAACTAAAACCAGTTTTTAAATAGGCACCTGGGTGTGGAATAATCTCAAACCAGCCTTTTCCAAAGGGTCCACCGCCATAAATATTGTCGATATCATGTTTGTTGGGATCGTATTTCTCTACATCAACGATGGGGAGAAAATAGGTGGTGTCTAATTTTAATATATTTAAGTAAATGGGAGAGGTGAGTCCGAGTGAAACTCCACCATAATAAAAATATCGAACTTCGGTGCCGCCCCAGTAAGGCTTTGTGTTGAGAACATGCTGAGTTCCTACACCTGCTCTAATTACATTTAGACGATTTAATTTGCCAAAAGAATAATTTTTCGCACTCGAGAAATAGGGATTTCTTCCTTGGACTTCTTTGTCGTGTTTTACAAAATTAAACTCTACCTCGAAAAAGTTTTTTCGTAATATCGTTTTCTGAATTCCTTTCCGGTAACCTCCGCCCCATCCATTGGAATGAAGCATTATAAAACCATTCCACTCTTTTCTTAGAATAGATTTGCCATAATCATCCCCAACTTCTTGTGCTTGTGAAATTGAGAGTGAAGAAATGGTAAACAATGCGATTAACAGGAATCTTTTGCTCAACATAATATTGGGTTTAACCCCACGCTAAAACAATTATGCTACTGTTTTAGTAGTTTGGTTGTGTGAATTACTGCCGTATGCAGGACATCTCTCATGTGTTTTGCATGAAGAAATTACTACAACAATAAATAAAATAGCTGCGATAACTAGTGCTCTTTTTTTCATATTTCTTATCGTTTATTATTTTTATAGATCAACATAAATGCAAATGTAAACAAATTTGAGCTAATTTTGATGATTCGTTGCTGCTGGGTGAAAAAAAATACAAACAATAAACTGTTAACAATAAACTGAATGATGTTGAATTATCTATTAAATGATACTTGGAAAAATATTTTACACGACTCGTTGCAATTACCCTCTTTTGTTGAACTCCAGAATTTTGTGAATCATGAGCGTACTATCACAACGGTTTATCCCCCAAAAAATCTTGTTTTTAATGCTTTTAATCATACTCCTTTCGAAGAGATTAAAGTAGTAATATTGGGTCAAGATCCTTATCATGGCGAAAATGAAGCCCATGGATTGAGCTTTTCCGTTCCACATGGGGTTAAAATTCCACCTTCGCTCAGAAATATTTATAAAGAACTCAATCGTGATCTGAATATGCCGATTCCAAATCATGGGAATTTAGAACATTGGGCAGAACAAGGAGTGTTTCTGCTGAATGCTACGCTTACCGTCAGGGCAAATCAAGCGGGTTCTCACCAACGGAAAGGTTGGGAAGTGTTTACCGATGCTGTCATTAAAAAGATTTCTGAAAATAGAGAAGGAATTGTTTTTTTGCTCTGGGGAAAATATGCACAAGCAAAAGAGTGTTTAATTGATTCGAATAAACACCTGATTTTGAAATCAGTACACCCGTCGCCGCTCTCTGCTCACCGTGGTTTTATAGGTTGCAACCATTTTTCTGCAACAAATCAATATCTTATTTCGTTAGGTAAAGAACCGATTGATTGGAATGTATGATTTTATGTAAACGAATTTTTCTTTTTACTCTTTTTTTCGGAATTATCTGCCGCGTGGATGCTCAATATACCTTGACGATTGTGCAAAGTGATACTTCTCAAAAAGTGGTGGTTGATTTTCCAAACCGAGCCAAACAACAGGAAGTGTTTGCGAATCTTGTTGCAAAAAGTTTAAACGATGGCTTTCGGTTGATCAAAACTGAAAACGATACCTTATTATATAGGAATTCTACTATTTTTTTGGGTCACTCGATCAATTTTCAGATTTCTACCATGGATTTTCCTCAAAACTCAAAACTTCGTTTCCCTTCTTCCAAAGAGAAAATGAATAAACCCCTTGCGTATAAACAAGTTAAAGAGGTTGTAGATCAAATGCTTACATTTGGCGAAAATAATGGATATCCGTTTATCTCTATTGTCCCAGAATATCAGCTCGCTTCCGATTCTGTGATCGATTTGAAAATGGTGGTCGAAATGGGACCACTTGTTCGCTACGATAGCATCGATATAAAAGGGAATTCAAAAATAAGCGCTCGATTTATTTCTGCCTATTTGGGAATAAAGAAAGGTAGATTATTTAATCAAAAAGATTTGAAAAATGTGGATAAACGGTTGCAGAAATTGTCTTTCGTTCAGCCTGTGAAAAGTTCAGATATCGCTTTTTTGGATTCCAATATGTTGCTAATTCTCTATCTTAATAAGAAAAACAGCAGTCAATTTGATGGAATTGTAGGAATTTTACCTCAATCGGGCAACAATTCCAAACCTTTAATTACTGGTGATGTAAAACTAAATTTGCAAAATCTGTTTAATCAAGGGGAACAACTTGTGTTTAATTGGAAAAGAAGCGATCCATTATCACAGGATTTGTTGATCAATGGAAATTTCCCGTACATCGCAAGTTCTAGATACGGAACTTTGGCGGGTTTAAAATTGATTAAAAAGGATACCACCACCCTCACGACCACCTTGAAAATTGGAGGACAACTTTTTTTATCAGCCATGAACAATGTAAGCGCCTATTTCGAAAATAGTTCGTCTAAATTGCTCTCCACCACTTCGGCAATCAGTTCTGGAACAATTGGAAGCAACGTTGATTTTACTATTAATAGATACGGATTGTTCACCGAAATAGATTTATTAGACGATCCTTGGATTCCAACCAAAGGGATTCGTGTTTTTGTGGATGCCAATATTGGAACTCGAAAAACAATCACAAACATTGCTATTCCCATTGAATATTACAGTGGAATTAATAAAAGCGAAACACAAATAAAGATTGTTTCTCTGTTTGATGGATATTATCCTCTGTTTAAAAAGCTAATTTTCAATTTTTCCAACAGAACAAACTTTCTATCTGGCGAGAATCATTTCGAAAATGAGATGTTTCGGTTTGGCGGGTTGACTTCTTTCAGAGGGTTTAATGAAGAATCTATTTCTGCAACTTTTGTAAATATTGCCAATGTGGAGCTTCGGTGGTTATTAGATAGAAGAACATTTTTTTATGGATTTTGGAATGGAGCCTATTATGAAAAGAAAATGTCAGATAAATTTGTTCATGATACTCCTTACGGTTTTGGAGTGGGACTTAGTTTTGATACTCCAGCTGGAATTTTTAATATTACCTATGCATTGGGCAAAGAGTTCAATAATCCGATACAACTAAAATACGGAAAGATCCATTTTGGGATTGTGGCGAGGTTTTAGTTTTGAGTAGAGATAAAAAAAAAGAGAAGGGATTTTCATCTCTTCTCTTTTCTTTGCTTTAGAAGCTGGGTTGATTAACCTTTTTTCAAAGATTTAGCAGTGTTTACAGCTTTGTCAACTTTAGTTCCAGGAGTCTCTTTTACTGTTGTTTTAACTACAGTTTTAGTAGCTTTTCCACCTTTAGCAGCAGCAGCAATTGAATCAGCTTTAGCAACTTCAGTAGCAACCATTGCCAATGAATCAGCAGTAGCTGTTTGAACAGCAGCGATTGAATCAGCAGTAGCTTTTTCAACGTTAGCGATTGAATCTTTAGTAGCTTGTTCAGCTTTAGCTTTTTCTTCTGCGCTTGGTCCACATGATACAACTGCGAACATACCAGCAACTAGTAATAATGCAAATACTTTTTTCATTCTTTTATTGTTTTTTTAGGTTTATTAACACTGCAAAATTAATACATTTTATTTTACAAAACACATTTTTTGTTTTTTTTCGCAAAATATTTTTTTTTTTTTATTTTTATGGTCGTTTTATTGTGCTTTTTGATGTTGTGAAAAATGTTTTTTAATGAGTTAAGTAAATTGTTTCTGTTTTCAAGTTATTCATTATGAGTGCTTTGGATTGTAGTGGTTCTGATATTAATCCATCCTTTTAAACCTAGATAACTCTTTGAATATTGTAAGTGAGATATTTTAGTTCTCTGAAAATCAATAATTTATTTAATTTTTTAAACAAAAATCGACTAATTATTTAGGCGAGATGTACTTTTTTCTCATTTGATCAATTAATCTTCTCTTGTTTTCTTAACAAGTGCTCCTTTATTAAGTTTTTTTTTGATAAAGTGAAAAAATTAATTTTTAGTTATATTTTTTTAGTATCTTTGCATCGAAAAATTTATTAAATAATATTATTTAACCAAAAACAAAAAAAATGAAAAAAATCGCATTATCATTAACTGCTCTAGCAGTTGTTCTAGCTGTATCATTTACAAGCTGTAAAAAAGACGACGCAGGTGCTCCTGTTATTACTTTAGTAGGTAGTGGATCAATGGAAATTGATTTAGGTGATGTTTACACAGAACAAGGTGCAACTGCAACTGACGAAGAAGACGGAACAATCACTCCTACAGTAACTGGTACAGTTAATACTGACAAAGTTGGTGAATATACTGTTACTTACACTGCAAAAGATGCTGCTGGTAACGAAGCTTCTGCTGTTACTCGTACTGTAAAAGTTAAAGCTGCTAAATTAGCTGCTTCTTACAATGTTGTTGAAACTTATGCAGATGCTACTACTACTTCTTATGTTCAAACTGTTGCTGTTTCTTCAACTGGTTTTAACAAAATGGCTTTCAATGCATTCGCTGATTATGGTTCAAGCTCAAATCTTGATGTAACTGTAAACGCTAACGGCTTTATCGCTGTTGAAAAAACGTTAACTCTTCAAGATACTCAAGCTAACGTATACAATTGCAGAATTTACAACGTTGCTGGAAATTATGCAAAATCAGGTACAAACTACAATGTAACTACTGTTTCTTACAAATTGGATGCAACTCCAGCTGCTGGTGGTGCAACTCAAACAACTAATATGACTCAGGCTTACACTCGTCAATAATCAATTGTCGAAAATATTTAAAGTTGTCCACAAAAGTGGACAGCTTTTTTTTTGTATTTTTGCAAACAATGAAAAGAAAACTACCCGAGTTAAGATATATTTACTTCATGACATTACTATTATGTTGTGTGGTTTTTCTATTTACCCTCACCAGGGTGCTTTTTTATGCCTTTAATTTAAATCTCTTTTCAATCTCATTTTTTGATTTTTTAAAAATATTGGTTTATGGATTACGATTCGATCTCTCTGCCATTTTTTATCTAAATGCCATTTTTGTCATTGTTTGGCTTATTCCATTTAAGTTCAGAGAGAATCTGAGATTTAGAAAATCGATGATGTGGGCATTTGTTGCCATCAACTCAGTTGCTCTTTTAGCCAATTGTGCTGATATTATCTATTACCGTTTTACCCTAAAAAGGACAACTGCCGATTTCTTCTCTTTTTTGGGAGTGGGAGGTGAGTTTGAAAAACTCCTTCCGCTGTTTCTCAAAGATTTTTGGTACATAGCCATCATCTGGGGAGTACTTGTGTTTGCACTAATCAAAGGATATCAGATAATTCAGATAAAAACGTTGCGCAAACACGATGAATATTCGCAAACATCTTTCTTTATTCAGTCTCTTACCCTTGTGTTTGCACTTTTTATTACGGTGTTAGCCATGCGAGGTGGATTTCAATTGCGACCCATTAATATTATCACCGCAGGAAAATATTCTCAGGGAAATGCCTCTGCTGTTGTCTTAAATACCCCTTTTACCATCTTGCAAACCATTGGAAAGCAAGATTTAAAACCCGTTGAGTTTTTCAGTCAGAAGGAAGTTGAAACTATTTATTCGCCAGTTCACCAATCACTCATCAACAATAAAATTCCTGCCAATCTTAGTGCTAAAAAGAACATTGTAATGATTGTGGTGGAAAGTTTATCCATGGAGCATATTGGTTTCTTTAATAAACATATTTCTGGATATAAAGGATTTACTCCATTTTTGGATAAAGTTGCCGAAAAAAGTTTGGTTTTTTATGGAATTTCCAACGGTAAAAAATCAATAGAAGGAATTCCTGCCATTATTTCAGGCATTCCAACGTTGATGAATACCCCTTTTGCTAGTTCGCCCTATAGTGGGAATATTTATCAATCTCTGCCCGGAATTTTGGCCAAAAATGGTTATCAAACCGCATTTTTTCACGGAGGAATCAATGGAACTATGGGATTTGATTCTTATTGCAAAGCGGCTGGGTTTCAATCCTACTTTGGGAAAAATGAATATCCATCGATAAAAGAAGATGACGATGGCAGTTGGGGAATCTGGGATGAACCCTATTTGCAATATTTTTCTCGTAAAATGGATGATTTTCACGAACCTTTTTATTCGACGGTTTTTACACTCTCTTCTCACCACCCATTTAAAATCCCATCCCGTCACCAAGGGAAATTTCCTAAAGGCAAATTACCCATTCAAGAAACCATTGCCTATGCCGATTATAGTTTGGAACGTTTTTTTGAATCGGCTGCCAAAACCAAGTGGTTCAACAATACATTGTTTATTATTACCGCCGATCATACGTCCGAAGCCGATTTGGGTGAATATAAAAGTGATTTTGGAATTTTTCGTATTCCCATGATTTTCTTCGATCCAACATCCGATTTGTCTGTTTACTCCGATTCGATGGTGGCTCAGCAGATTGATATTTTGCCTACCGTATTGTCCTACCTTCATTATGATAAACCTTTGTTTGGTTTTGGAAATAATTTGCTAGATACCAATTCTGTAAGATTTGCAATTAACTACAAACAGCCAAATTATCAGCTAATTTTAGGTAATTATTTAATGGTGTTTGATGGCGAAAATGTATTAGCTTTGTATGATATTCAAAAGGATAAGAAATTGACACTGAATTTATTGAGCAAAAAGCCTGATACATATCCGTTGATGGAGCGTTTTGTAAAGGCATTTATACAACAGTACAACCATTCGCTGATTTATAACAAAATGAACTTTTTCAAACAATAACTCAACATGTATAGATAATGAATAAGAAAAAGATAGTTTTTATCATCAATCCCACCTCTGGAACGGGTCGGCACAAGATTGTAGAGTCCGCCATAGAATCTACGCTCGATCATCAAAAATTTGAATCTATTATAGAATACACCCAATATAGAGGTCACGCCATTGATATTGCCCGAGAATACTCCGAAAAACATTACGACTACATTACTTCTGTAGGCGGTGATGGTACGTTAAACGAAGTGGTAAATGGAATGAAAGGTGGCGATTCTACGTTGGCAATCATCGCGACGGGTTCTGGAAATGGATTGGCTCGACACTTAGATATTTCTACGGTTCCCAAAAAAGCCATCGAGCTGATTAATCAGGAAAATTCTGAATTGATAGATACTGTCTCTTTGAATGAGTACACTTTTGTCAGCATTGCTGGAGTTGGATTTGATGCATTGGTGGCACACCTGTTCTCGCTTTCGAAAACAAGAGGACTAAAATCGTATGCAAAGATAGCAATCAACGAATTTTTTGGCTATAAATCTAAAAAATACAACCTACAGTTTCCGGATAAAACCAAAATAAAAAAAGCATTTTTTATCACCTTTGCCAACTCTTCTCAATGGGGATATAATACTAAAATAGCTCCCAATGCTCTATTAAATGATGGGTTGGTGGATGTGTGTATTTTTAAAAAACCTTCAATTTTTAAAGCACTGATTATTATTCCATCGCTATTTGCGAACACAATAGATCGAAGTGGCCAGATGAAAATTATCCAAACATCCGAGGTGATCGTTACTCGTGTTAGTGGTAAAAAAATGCACCTTCACATCGATGGTGATGATGCTAAAAAAGAGTCCGTTATTCATGTAAAAGTAAACCCCAAATCGTTAAAAGTAGTAATTCCTAAACAGTAATATCATGGCGAAGAAAAAACCAACAGGAGTTGTTTACTCCACCAACCCTGATTTTAATTTCCAATTCGACGAACAAGACGAACAAGATACATTGCCGGCAAATCAGCAAGACTTACGAGTGTGGATTGATAAAAAACAACGGGGTGGCAAACAAGTTACGTTGGTCACGGGATTTGTGGGAACTACTTCGGACTTAGAAATATTAGGGAAATTGCTGAAAACCAAATGTGGCACCGGCGGAGCGGTAAAGGATGGCGAAATCATTGTGCAAGGTGATACGCGCGATAAAGTGATGGATATATTGATAAAAGCAGGTTATAAAGCCAAAAAAGCAGGTGGCTGATCGGTTTTTGTTAAATGCATGATGGTTTTTCGGCTCTTTCAGAAACAAGACGATGCGTCTCTGCAATGACTATTTGCTAAAATCTTCCTTGTTTAAATCCGAAAATAATTTTTTCTTTCGAAGGTAGTACTCCATCACCAAGTTTTTGTTTAAAATTTGCGATACATGGAGATGAGGAATTTTCTTTCTCTTTTTCAAGTTCCTTTTTAGATAAAGATAAAAATGCAGATGTGCTTTAAAAACTGCAAATGTATCGGCTACGCCACTGTCGAATAGGAAACGAACCGCTGCAACACCATCTAAAACAAATCGAACCGAAAATACTGGAATTAACTTATTGGAAGGTAGGTTCTTATATAAAAGAAAAATATTGTTCCGGAAGTTTAAATAGGTTTTTCTCGACGATTTTTTAGGCAAGGTTCCTCCGCCAATGTGAAATACAGTTGCATCGGGACAGTACATAACTTTATAACCCAAATTTTTCATCCGCCAGCAAAAATCAATCTCTTCCATGTGGGCAAAGAAATCTTCGTCCAAACCTCCATATTTGTGATACAATTCCGCACGAACAAACATACAGGCTCCAGTAGCCCAGAAAATCTCACAAGTATCGTTGTACTGTCCGTGGTCTACTTCTAAATCCATAAACATTCGCCCTCTACAAAATGGATATCCATATTTGTCGATAAATCCACCTGCAGCGCCCGCATATTCAAACTTTTCGGGCTCGTGCCACGATCTAATTTTGGGCTGACAAATGGCAATGTTCGGATCGCTGTCCATTAATTTAATAATGGGATCAATCCAGTTTGGGGTGACTTCAATGTCGGAGTTCAATAAGCAATAATACTCAGCATCTATCAGTTTAAACGCATCGTTGTAACCTTTGGAAAAGCCACCATTGGACTTGTTTACAATCACTCGGATTTCTGGAAAATGTTCCGCAATAAACGCAAGCGAATCGTCGGTAGACGCATTGTCGGCAACAATCACTTCTGCATCTGCGGAGCAATGTTCCACAACTTTAGGGAGAAATTGCTCCAAGAAACGTTTTCCGTTCCAATTAAGAATAACTACGGCTACTTTCATTTTTTTATTTCTTGCAACAAAGATACATATTTGTTTAGATTACGCCAAACTTGTCTTCCTTTATTCTTGAAAGAAAGCGAAGGGGGGAGGAAAGTGACGGGGTGACGGAGTAACGGGGTGACGGAGCGAAGCTCGTCTAGCTTCGCTCCAATATCGCTTCGCGTTCGGACTCGCTTGCGCATCGTCGCTTCGCGCTCTTGGCCACTCGGCTACTTAGCCACTCGGCTACTCCTCTTTCTTCTATTCTCACTCTTCTTCCTCTAAAACTTCCTCTAAAACTTCCTCTCTAAAAGACACTAAACTTCACTCGTTCTACT
>JBBRGJ010000046.1:0-21361 GCA_038240835.1 Bacteroidales bacterium
ACGTGTTTATTTGATTGTCTTTCGCAAAGATAATTATAAAATGTGAGATATATCACATTAAAACAAAACTAATATCATGAATGAAAACGCTGATACTCTTAAATTTATGCGTTGCTTTGTACATCAATAAATAATAGAAAACATGGAAGAAGCAAATCTAGATCAAATCGCACAATTACAAAAACAAATTGATGCGTTAACCAAAAAGATCTCCAAAATGGAGAACAACCGCAAGGATCAGTTGTCAATAGCTATTGTATCTGGCGATTTGGACAAAGTGATGGCGGCAATGATTATCTCATTGGCAGCTGCGGCATCGGATACAAAAGTGAAATTATTCTTTTCATTTTGGGCTCTATCTGCTTTGCGCGATAAAAACAAATCGGCAAAAGGAAAAGATTTTATTTCAAAAATGTTTGGAATGATGTTGCCAAAAGGCAAAAACAAACTTAGCCTTTCAAACATGAACATGATGGGCATGGGACCGATGATGATTAAATATCTAATGAAAAAACACAACGTACTTTCGTTAGACGATATGTTTAAAACTGCTGGTGAACTTGGCATTGAAATCAGCGTATGCGAAATGTCGATGGGTTTAATGGGATTCAAAAAAGAAGAATTTATCGATTATCCAAATTTGAAATATGTGGGAGCCGCAACCTTTGTTGCTGATGCAGGTGAAAGTGCAGCGCAACTCTTTATTTAGTCAAAAGTCCTTAAAGTTCATAAAGTCTATAAAGGCGAAAGGTCGTAAAGGCAAAAGTCTATAAAGTCCAAAGTCCTTAAAGGAAGATAGCCAACAGCTAAAAGCCAACAGCCAAAAAGGCATTCTCGTTGCGAAGCAACATTTCTTTTAAAAAAACATTAAAAATCATAATAAAAAAATAGATCATGACAACAGAAGAATTAAAAAATGTAGCGGTTACAAATACCGTTGATGCACGCGGAACCTCATGTCCAGGACCATTATTGGCTGCTAAAAAAGCAATTGGGGAAATTGAATCAGGTGAAGTATTGGAAATATTATCTGCCGACGAAGGAACCAAAGCAGACATCCCAAGATGGTGCACCAAAATGGAACACGATTTTTTAGGAATAATTGAAGAAGATAGCTATTCGAGACTGTTTTTGAGAAAAGCATAATTTTCTTGTAAAACATAAATCAAGCATTCGTTTTAATTCAAAACGGATGCTTGATTTAAATCTGCTTTATTCTAATCAAATTACATTCTCAAGGGTCATGCTGAGCCTTCATCCAAATTTTTTGGAAATGAAGGGGTAATGACAGTTGGAAAATTTACCGATCTTTGCAACTAAACATAAACAGTGCAGTCGTGTTCTTTTAACGGTCATGCTGAGCCTGTCGAAGCATTTTACGAAGAACGTTAGAAAGTCCTTCAATACCTAGATCGTGGCAGGCTAAGCTAAGTCGTGGCAAGCAATCTCAGGGGGACTATGAAAAAAAAGACTCATTAATAATAAATGGTTAAAAGTATTAATTAGGTTATAGTCATTCAATGAAATAACTAATTTTTTGCGGATTAATTCATACCATAATAAATAACAAAAAGAAATGTCAAACGAAACTTATAAGCCGAAAATACTCGTATTTTCAACCGACAAGATTTCCGATCCCGGAATTGATCAGGCAGGATTGAGAAAGATTCACTATTCGCCTGCTGTATATGTAATTAGCTTGCCTTGCTCGTCGGGAATTAAACCGAGGTGGATTCTGCGTGCTTTTGAAAAAGGTTTTGATGGTGTTTTTATTGCTGCAGATGGTCATGAATGCTCTTTTAGTCCAAAATGTTCTGATTATACCAATCAAATTATTTTAGATGCCCAAGAGATGATGAAAAACCAAAAAATTAGTCCAAAACGTATTCGGATGGCGGCAATATGCTCGGTTTGCGCAGAACCATTTACGAGCCACATGGATAATTTTAGCAAGATTTTATTTGAGCTTGGCGATATTAATGAAGAGATGAATCAACCGCAACAAAAATAACAAGACATGAATTCAAACGATAAAATATTTGACGCTTTAGTTATCGGGGGCGGTATTGCAGGTCAGGAAGCTGCTCTCAATTTGGCGGATATGAACTACCAAGTATTGCTTGTGGAGAAAGGACTTTCCATCGGAGGCAAAATGATTGAGTTGAGCAAAGTGTTTCCAACACTCGATTGTGCTGCTTGTATTACTACGCCAAAAATGTCGGAAACGGCTCGACACCCGAACATTACGCTAATGCTGAACAGTGAAATTGGAGGAATTACCAAAACTGGGGACGATTTTCAGGTGGAAATCACAAAAAAACCTCGTTATGTGAACCCTGATCTTTGTACAGGATGCCAATTATGCGAATTTGTTTGTCCACAAATCATTGAAGATCAATATAATTACGATATGGTTGGGCGTAAAGCGATATACATTCCTTTTAACTTAGCCAATCCCAAAATTGCGGCCATCGATATCGACAACTGCATTCATTGTAAAAGATGTGTGAAAGTTTGTGCTCCTGTTGCCATTGATTTTGATCAGAAAGAAGAAAAAGTTCATGTTGTTGCAAAAGCAGTAGTGGTTGCCACAGGTTATAAATTATTTCCACCATCGGGAAAACCAGAATATGGCTACGATCAATTTCCAAATGTGATTGATTCAATGCAAATGGATCGGCTGATTGCTCCTACCCGACCCTACAACAACGTGCTCAGACCAGGCGACGGGAAGATTCCAGACAATATTGCGTATGTGTTGTGCGCTGGTTCTCGCGATTCGTCGATCGAAAACAGCGGTTGTGGCGCTGATTGTTCCAATAACCCAATTTGTTCACAAATTTGCTGTATGTACTCCATCAAGCAAGCTCAACTTTTAATGGGAGCCTTGCCCATGGCGGATATTACGATATATTACATAGATATTCGTGCTTTTGGAAAGGGATATGAAGAGTTTTTCCAACAATCCAAATCAATGGGAGTAAACTTTGTAAAAGGGAAAGTAGCCAAAATTCGCGAAAATGAAAATGGGAGTGGCGATTTAATTCTGCGTTACGAAGATGTTCTCAAAGGCGTGGTAAAAGAAGCAAAACACGACATGGTGATTCTATCCGTTGGGGTAATTCCAAATAAAGAAATTCCTAATATGTTCAAGAGCGAGAAACTGGAGTTAGACAAATTCAACTTTGTGAATCAACCCGATGAACTTACAAGTCCCGCATTGACAAGTATTAACGGCGTTTTTGTAGCCGGTGCAGCATCAGGACCCAAAGATATTCCCGATTCAATTTTGTCTGCTGGATGCGCTGCAACCGAAGTAGCTGGCTATCTAAACAGAAAGTAAAATAGCCACGAAGGCACGAAGACACAAAGAAAACTTAGTCTACCTAGCAAGCTGTTAGATAAATGCCCTTGGTGGCTAAAACAGAAAAAAAATTAGTGCCTTCGTGCCTTAGTGGCGAAAACAGAAAATGAACTTAGTCTACCTAGCAAGCTGGTAGATAAATGTCTTAGTGGCGAAAACAAAAATAAACTTAGTGTCTTAGTGGCGAAAACAGAAAAAAAATTAGTGCCTTCGTCTACCTAGCAAGCTGGTAGATAAATGCCTTAGTGGCGATAAAAATAGAAAAAAGAAAGCAATATGAAAGAAAGAATAGGCGTATATATTTGTCATTGTGGCGGAAATATTTCCGATTACGTGGATGTTGTTGAACTTGGCAAAATGTTTCAGGCAGAAGACGGCGTAGTCGTTTCAAAAGATGTGATGTTTGCCTGTTCCGATGCAGGTCAAAAAACCATGGTTAGCGATATTCAAGAGTTTAATTTAGATGCAATTGTGGTGGCTTCGTGCTCGCCAAAACTGCACTTACATACTTTTAAAAATGTAGCCACTCGTGCAGGGTTAAATCCCACAAACTATGTTCAGGTAAATATTCGTGAACAATGTTCATGGCCACATTCCGATCAACCTCGGGAAGCTACAGTAAAAGCTGCGGGCTTAATTAGAGCTGGAATTAATCGTGTTTCACATTCCGTATCGTTAGACAACATCGAAATTACAGTAAAAAAATCTGCAGTTGTTGTGGGAGCAGGTGTTTCGGGAATGAAAGCTGCCATCGATTTAGCACGCATGGGCAACGAAGTGTATCTGGTTGAGAAAGACTACTTTGTAGGAGGACGAATTGCTCAGAACGAAAAACTTTTTATGTCGGGACAGAATGGGAAAAAGATTGTTACCCAACTGTTTGAAGAGCTAAAAAGTCATAAAAACATTACTCTTTTTACCGGTGCAACCATCGAAAAGGTATCGGGAAGTTTGGGTAATTTTCATGTAACGGTTAAGATAAAACCACGATTTGTCAACACAAAAGCAGATTATGAGTTGGTTCAAAATGCCATCAAAGATTGTCAAATTTTTATAAATGATGATTTTAACTTGGGATTATCAAAACGCAAAGCGATCTATAAAAATTACCCAGAAGCGGTGCCAAATATTCCAGTGGTAGATGCGGAAGTGGTGAAAAATGATCCAGAATTTTTTACAAAATATGCTAGCGTCATTGATTTTACACAATCGGATGAAGAAATTGCATTGATCGCTGGTTCTGTATTAGTTACGACTGGTTTTGACAATTACGAACCCAAAGAGGGAGAATTTGGCTACAAAACCAATTCTAATGTGCTCACATTGCCTGAGTTTAAACGGTTGATGGAGTTGAATCCTGACAAATTGATGTTCAACAATAAACAAATCAAAAACATTGCATTTATCTATTGTGTGGGCAGTCGTCAAACCAAAGGGGAGAACAAATATTGCTCTCGTCAGTGCTGTACCTCAACGACTTACACCTCTTTGGAACTCAAAGAAAAATATAAAGACATTACCGCTTTCCACCTTTACAGGGATATTAGAACCTATGGTAAGCAGGAATTATTATACGATGCCTCGTCCAAGCAAGGAGATATCTATTTGCGATACGACGAAAAGGAACCACCAGTTGTAGAGCAAGTTGGCAAATCGTTGATGGTAAAAATAAAAGATCATATTACCGCCAAAAAAGAGCTGGAATTGGAAGCAGACATGGTGGTTTTGGTTACAGGCATGGTTGCCCGCGAGGACAGCAAGCATATTTCAGAATTGTTTAAAATCCCAATCGGCAGCGATAAGTTTTTCAACGAAATCCATCCAAAATTAAAACCCGTAGAAACGGTAATTAAAGGGGTGTATATTGGTGGAACTTGTCAGGGACCGAAAAACATCAGCGAATCGGTACAATCTTCACTTTCAGCTGCAGCCAAAATAAATGCGTTGCTTAAAGGTGGAACTGTTTCACTCGATCCAATTGTTGCAAAAGTGAACAACGACATTTGTACCTGGTGTGGAAAATGCGAAGCCGTTTGCGAGTACACAGCCATTAGAGAAGTGGAAGAAGGCGGAAAACACTTTGCCGCTGTAAATACATCCATCTGCACCGGTTGCGGAATCTGTGCTCCTGTTTGTCCAGTGAATGCCATTGAAATTGCGCAATTCACCGACATAGAAATTGAATCGATGATTGATGGATTTTTAGCAAAAAGTGAATTCCAAAATAGCGAAGCATCCGCAGAAGTAATAGAGGTAAAAGATGTTCAGTTGATGAAAAAGATCCCAAAACTTTGGAAAGAGATTTTAGAAAAACTGAGCGATGGTAAAAAAACAATTCCAGAAATTGCTACCGCAATGGGGCTTAAACAAGAGACCATTACCTACGAGCTGATGACCATGAACAAATATAGTTTTGTGGAACCCGATGGCTTGGATGAAGATCACGCATACTATTATTACAAAATTAAAAATAAGTAACCATGGCAAAAATAAATCCTAAATTTCATTCGGAACTCAAAAAATACGGAGCTGGAGATTTTAACGCCTGCTACAATTGTGGAACTTGTACCGCCATCTGTTCGCTCTCTACCGAAGAGAACTCATTTCCACGAGAAATGGTGCGATTCAGCTCACTCGGACTCGAAGATGAGATTCAATCCTCGCTTAAACCTTGGCTTTGCTACTATTGTGGCGAATGCACGTCGCACTGCCCACGAGTAGCGGAACCTGGTGAATTGATGATGTCGCTTCGACGCTGGCTGATGGCCAAATACGACTGGACTGGACTGTCGGGATTACTTTACAAATCGCTCTTTTTAACTTGGACAGCTTTGATTTTAGTTGCCATTGGCGTGTTTGGATTTGCATACTCCACAGGATTCGACATGGAGAAAATTATGCATTTTGGTCACTATTTTGAAATGTATGCCATTGGAGCCGTTTTTGTGGTAATTCTTATTCCAAACATTGCACGAATGTGGTATTTTACGATACTTAAACCCAAAAAGAAAGTGCCATTTATTACCTATGTGAAAAGTTTGGGTGATTTTTTTGTACACATGTTCACCCAAAAACGTTCCTTGGGTTGCGATGATAACAAATGGCGCTGGTTTGAACATTTCATTTTAGTACTTGGCTACATGTCACTGCTTTTTACCACCGTTTTTCTCGATTGGTTTGCCACAGAAAACATGGCAATTATTATCCTCGGTTATGTGGAAAGTGCGATAATTTTTATTGTAACATTTGATTTTGTGACCAGTAGAATCAAGAAAAACAGAGAGATGAACAAACACTCACAACCTTCGGATTGGTTTTTTGTCATCTGGCTATTGCTGATGGGCGTTTCCGCTTTTGCAGTCCGTCTGTTTATTGATTTGAACATTCTTCAAAACAATTTTTGGATGTTCCTTTTCCATTTTACCATCTTGGCGCAATGGGCAATGATCATCGTTCCTTTTGGCAAATGGACACACTTCATGTACCGCTCATTTGCCATGTATTTCGAGAGACTATTGGCGAAATAATAGAGTTCTTTTTTAATAGAAATTAGATAGACACAAAAAAGCCTCGATTGATTCGGGGCTTTTTTTTTGCAAAATTTTGCGTTGGTGGTATAAATCCCTTGGCAACGGTCTCAAATTTTCAATTAATTTTACAAAAAAACAAAGTCGCATTTTGATGATTTGTAGAGAATAATAGATATATTTGTAAAAAAATACGGAATACTAAAAAGTTAGGTTATAAAGGAGTTTGCAACAATTAAGGTAAAGACACGTAGCATGGAATATCAAAGACGCATAAAAATATTCATTCCTATTTCGTTGAGATTCAATATTAAGGTGTTGACTTTAATAGTTTTTATCGCTTTTTCAATAAAACCAAGCATCTGTCAAACTTTGAATTTTCAGGATTCATTACCAACCAAAGCAAAACTAAATCAATTAGTATTACAAGGGAAACTTGACAATTTGTTTAGTAACCAGGACACATTAGTTATGTGTTTGAATTTATCTAGTTGTACATATAGGCGTTTTGACATTATTAGGTTTTATAAAAATGACAGTTCAATTTATATCAAGCCAGAGATTAAGACCACTTTTGACAAAGAAGAAATAATTTGGGGTAAAGTGAAAAAATACAAGACAAATAAGAATGATTCCTTAAATTTTGAATATTTTATTAGTAAACTTCAGCTTACACTCCCTGGAATTCGTGATAGTTTAGGTGATAAATCGGTTTTTGTAACTATGGGTGTTCTTCATAAGTGGGATAAAAAATATTATTCAGAAAGAATGGCAGAAGAAAATTCAAGATTTTATAATTTATACCTTGGAATTATGCATGAAATATATCCAGAAATGGAAGAATTTATGCCTATTAAACTTGAGATTATTAGAGACGAATAAAATTAACAGTACTTGTCGTCAATCCAGGCGTCAGAGCAGCTAGAAAGCATAAATTGAAATATCATTTCGGCGTGAAAGCCCGCTCGAACGCAGAGCGCGAAGCGACGATACGAATCCCGAATTTTAAATCCGCCACGGCGGAGAGATTTTGTAAAAATTCGTGGATCCTCGCAAAAAAACAATCAGCCATTGGGCTGCTCTTTTTTTCGGGAAGCGATTCTAAATACGCGATGCAAATCTCGTTTTGCGTGCTTGGTCAATCGGCTACTCCGCCACTCCCGAAAACCCAAAATATCGGATTTCGTTTTTTCGAGAATCAACGAAAAATCACAATCCAAAAATCGGCGGATTTATTTTGTGGGAACCGTCATGTCTTTTTCACTCAAAGAAAAATCACAATCCAAAAGAAGTCTGCGTTAGCCTCTGCGTTCTCTGCGTTTATTCTTCCTCCGCGTCCTCTGCGGTAAAAAAATCTTAAACGAATCATAAGAAAAGAAAAATTAACCGCAGAGGACGCAGAGCAAAAGACAAAAGAGGAGAACGCAGAGCGCGAAGCGACGATGTGCAAGCGAGTCTAAATAAGCGATACGAGTCTTGTTTTGCGCACTTGGCTTCTTGGCTACTCCGCCTCTTGCCCACTCCTTCACTCCGCCACCCCGTCGCTTTTTTTATCCGCTGATCCAGATTATATTTAAAACAAGAACTATCAATTTAATAATTATTCGTCCAACCAATTTGATTTTTTCAGAAGAGTAACTACACCGATGTTGTAGGCATAAATCGCAGCAGGAACAAAAGTTATGTTTAGATCACCCACTGTTTTATTCCCTGATTGATCCATTGTGGTAACCAAGGTTGCTTTAAAATTATTTTGATTGCAAAAATAGAGTAAGCTATTTAATTCTTGAGGTTTGTTGAAATAGCGATTGCTCCATTTTATCTCTACACACCATTGCGGTTTAAATAATTTATCATCAATTAATACAATATCTACCTCTCCTTCAGAACGTCCCATTTTCCAACGAGCATATTTTAAATCGAGGTTTTCTCTGTGCATCCATTGTGAAAAAATTGCAGTTTCAACCATGTTCCCGGTCTCAACATCTGTTTCTTGAATAGGTGAAAACAATGCAGTGCGTAGTGATGGATTCGTTAGATATACCTTGAAATTAGTAATTCGTTTAAACTTTTTGGCATTTGCATCGATTTTATGAATAACCTTGATTAAAAAAGCTGCTTCGAAATATTCTAAATATTTTTTAATGATCTCTTTTTGAATACCACTGTCCTTCGCTAATTTCTCAAGCGAAAATTCATTCCCCGTATTGTATGCCAGGTAACTAAAAAAGCTATTCAGCTCCTGAACATCCTTAATCCCATACAAACTTGGCAAATCTCGTAACAACACTTTGTCTATGATGTCATTTTTTACATAACGTCCCATGTCGTTTTGAATTTTTTCTGAAAATACAACTTCTGGATATCCGCCATAATTGAGATAATGAAAAAATTCATTATTCAGTGTTTTATTATCATGAGTGGTAAAAAAAGGCACCTCATTCCCATTATATACAATTGTTTTTGAATGCATTAAATGACTCAATCCTTTGAGATGAATATATTCGTGAAAGGTTAACGGTGGCAACATAAAATCAGTAAATCTACCGGCTCCACTTTCCGAACTTTGTAATCGCAATGCAGCAGCGGCAGAACCTGAAACTATAAATTTAGTGGTAGGATACAAATCAACCAATACTTTTAAATGACGCTCCCAATCTTTTAAATACTGAATCTCATCAAAAAAGACAAAACAACCTGCAAAGCTATCTAAAAAAACAGCCTCTTTGGCCATCAACAATATATCTTCCAACCCTAAGTGCATATAAATAGGATTGTCTATTCCGATGAAAAATATTTTTCGAGGATCTATATTTTCCTCAATTAATTTTTGAATGGAATGAAACATCATCACCGTTTTTCCTACTCGACGAGGTCCCATAAGGACTAAAGCTCTTTTTATTTCAGTTTCTTTTACAAAAGGATAAAACAAATCAAAATAGAGTCTCTTTGACATATCCCGATACGTTTGATCAACTTGTCCAGAAAGCCACCAAGGATTTTCATATTGCAATCGTTCTATCCTTTTGGATGTTGGAATAATACTATTAAAATTCATAATATGTTTTATTTTTACACAAATGTACAAAATAAGCATCAAAAAAACAACTTAATTTTACATTTTTGTTGTTTTAAAACTAATAATTGAATGTTTATAGTTTATTTTAACGCACAGCGACGCAACGATTCGCCATGGCGAGGTCGAAAAAAGCTTTGCTACCAAGACCTAGTGTAATTGAAATGTGAGCAGAGTACAGTTCAAAGATAGAGAGCGCGAAAGGACGAAGCACAATCTGAAATCGGCAGATTTATTTTTCGGAACCCGTCATGTCTTTTTCACTCAAAGAAAAACATCTATCCAAAAGAAGTCTGCGTTAGCCTCTGCGTTCTCTGCGTTTATTCTTCCTCCGCGTCCTCTGCGGTAAAAAAATCTTAGACGAATCAGAAGAAAAGAAAAATTAACCGCAGAGGACGCAGAGAAAAAGACAAAAGTGGAGGACGCAGAGCGCGAAGCGACGATACGCATCCCGAATTTTAAATCCGCCGCGGCGGAGAGATTTTGTAAAAATTCGTGGATCCTCGCAAAAAAACAATCAGCCATTGGGCTGCTCTTTTTTTCGGGAAGCGATTCTAAATACGCGATGCAAATCTCGTTTTGCGTGCTTGGCTACTTGGCTACTCAGACACTTCCGAAATCACAATCCTCCAATCGGCGGATTTATTTTTTGGGATCGGCCACTTCTTTTCTTCTACAACATTTGAGTTACATTATCTACCTTAATTTCGAATACTCGAGTTAGAAAATTAAATCTTTTTTTCATCATATCAAATTCTTCCCCCGATTCGATAAAACGTCCGGTTCCAATAATCATAAATCCGGTTCCGGGATAATCTTTGTGACCCGTAAAGTCTTTACTTCCGATAGAAAGTTTAATTTGATTATTTACAAGCACATTTTTTTCTGTTTTATGATATCCATGTGCCGGAATCAAAATTCGTTGGTCTTCTGTAATAACTAAATACGAATTCCATGTGTTAACCATGTGAGGTTCAACATCCCATGACATAATTGAAACTACACCCTCGTGGTTTAATATTTCAATAAACTTTTCGCTAAGAACTGATTTTTGATTCATATTTCAATCTTTAATTTATTTTCCCTACTTAGTCCACAATTACGCATTGCATATTAAGCTGTAAATGAAAGACTTACATCTATATAAACTCCTAAAACGTAATTGGGTTCTTAAAAACACCTTCAAAAGCTGATCGCTTAGACCTAAGTATAACGTTTCATACTTGGGTTTTGTTTCCTTTATAGGAAAAAAGTGTTTATTTTCCGGCTTTTACGGAATAATTTTGGGAAAATTTTGAGAGCTTGTGTGCTTCTGGAAAACCATCTTAAAAATTTCTTCTAGTTTCTAAAAACAGCATTCAATTCATTCTCCTCAAGTTTCATCAATGTTTAAGACGCTGAAGCATTTAAAGTTGAGTTAGCTCAAAAGCGTATTCATAACTAATTACGTTTTTGTCTTTTTGATTTTTTTTCCAAGCTTCTTCAAGGTGACTTAACACAATAATATCGTTGGTGCTTGTTGGTTTGAATGCGGTTGATACTTTATCTAAAACATCTAATTCAATTTCTGAAAATAAGCTTGCATTAAATGGCCTCTCTTTCCTAGCTTTGAATTGTTCTCCAGTATATCCTTGCGAAAATTCAGTGGTAAGAATATCCACTTCGTTATTGTTTGCCAAAAACTCAAATATACTTTGAAAATTTTGTGGCACAGGTCCCATGTCTAAGGCTTTATATCTTATGCCACTAATAGAAAAACAACTTTGTTTGAACATTAAAAAATCAGCATAAAACAAGAGCTTATTCATTTTCGTTTTAAATGGCTCTACTTTTTCAGAGAAAAACACGACCATTTCGGTAAGTTTTTCAAGATTTGGATTTCTGTATCCCGAAAAGATGTCTGCCAAATGGTTTCCTAATAAGTACTCTTTAAAATTTAAATTGAACATATTTCGCTTTCTTTCTTCAGCCAATAATTGTGCTTTTTGAATGTATTTTACTTTCAATTTCTCATCCAATGTAGCACATAATTCAACCATGTCGATGAACTTCTTGGGGTCGTCAACGATTTGAATTAATTTGGCATTAGCAATACTTGGCATATCACCCGCCTCGTATTGGCGATAACTGTTGACTCCAAAACCTAAAATTTCGGACATTTTAACTGCCGATAAACCATACTTCTCACGAATTTTTATAATTTCATCAGGAAACGGAATGTTAAACTTATCGCGATATTGATTATATACCTGGTTTGTATTAATATCATCCAATGATGTTGTGGTGAATTGTTCGTCACTATCCTCGCAATTGAAATAATGAAAAACAATTTCAAATTTTTCTTTTCTAAAATCCATCAACCGTCTCTCTTTGGTCAATATCATTTCTTTACCTGTTATTGGACTTTTCATATTGTTTTTATTTTAAAGGATATTTCATTTTGTATTGTGCCAAGTGAAAGGAGATACATATTACACTACATCCCCTCACACCCATTGTAATTTTGATATAGACTTCTTTTTCCTTGACCTGTTTGCCAAATACCCACATATCGGCCCCTCCATATAGTTTTTCTTCAATTGGCCCCTCACTATAATCAATAAAATCAAGAGCTTCAATAATGGTTTTTCGTTCTACGGGACGAAGTTCTAAGTCCACCAAGGTCTGTGTATTTTTCCCTCGATCGTCTCGAAACAACACATCCCAAATATTCATTTTTTCCTTGAAGTCTTTAAGAAAGGATTTTACTTCATTTATTGTACTCATGGGTTTTGATTTGGACTTCAAAGATAATACAATTTTCAAAACATTACAACTATAAAGTTAAAAAATATCCAAATATTTAAAATAAACATACTTTAAAGTTGTAGAATCTCAATGTAATAACACATAAAAAAGAAAATAAATCCTTACAAAAATCACAGATACAGACCTATCAGCAAGTTCCTTCACTGCGTCCAAAAAAACAAATCAAAATGCTAATTATTAATGCCTTATTCACTTCCCGCTTTTTTCAGCTCCTCAACATCTGTTCCTCCAAATTAGACACACTATTAACTGATAACTGTATTCCGGTCGAGCTTCGCTCACTCATCTCTCATCGTTCATAATTCATCACTCTCCTAAGTCGAGCTTTCGTAGATCCACGAATTTTGAAAAAATTCGGGATGCTCTGATCACTGCTAACTGAAAAGATCATTCTTTTACCGAAAACACATCAAATCCATTTTCTTTAATGGTGTTCATGGCGGGTTGGCGTTGCATTACACTTCCGCCCCAGTAGTTGAAATCCCACGAGTGCGGAGTTTTAAACCACGACGAAATATCCATCTGTAATTTAATTGTCGAGGTTGCATTTGGATTAATTATCAGTCCAGGAGTGGGAAGAGTGACTGTGAAATAGTTTTGGACAAATCCCGTAATGGTGTTGGTATTGTAGTTTATCGTATCGGTATAATTCTGGCCAATTCCCAAGTGAAAATCAAAGGGTTGTTGTGTTTGATTTGCATCCAACCACTTGCCATTCAGCATCATATAGTGGTATCCGCCACCCAAAACATCAGGCCAAGCCATGTTGGATTCAGGCGGATTGACAAACATAAACGATTGATTTCGCGGAGCAGATATTCCAAACACAAATGAAACGGAGTCAACACTTCCTTCGGGAATTGAATCGTAGACATTCCATGTAAGCGTAGATGGAATTTCAACATCTACATAATGAATTGCTGTCCAATCATTTATCAATTTTGGCGCACGTTGATGAAAAAAGAGGGTGAAATCAGAGACAAAATACATCAATTCATCAACTTCGAAGTGATTGCCCGCTTCGTTTACATATTGGTTGGAATTCAAAACCAACGTATCTGTTCCCACAACATGATAGAATTCAATTTTAAGTTTCCCAAAAGTTGAAGAAACAATTGGCTCAATAGGATCTTTTTTACATCCCACCAAAATCAATATAAAAATGATTCCAATCAAACTTCCTAACTTTATTTTTTTCATTGTCATCAATCCTTTATTTCTAAAAATCATCAAATCTAAATCTCGTTTTTACCTAAAATTGCAACTTCAAATTTACAAAAAAAACTCTACCTGGCTCATATAATTTTATCTTTTCCAATGGATTGCTGGAAACGACTCTTCTGTTGAGATGGTCGTAATAAGCTTGGTTCAGAATATTATTGACCCCAATATCTACCGTTGCCCATTTTTTGAAAGAGTATTTTACGCTTGCGTTAATCAGCAAATAATCGGGTGTTGCCTCTTCGTAATTAGCAGCTGAAATTGCATTTTGAGGCAAGGTATATTCCAAACTCAAACGAGGCGATAAGTTTAAAGATGAAATTTTATAAATTGCCCATGCAGAAGTACTCATTGCGGGCATCTCTGCCATTGGATCATTGCTGATAGATGTAGCTCCAACCACCTGATTGTTAACAATTTCGTATCTTGTTGATTTTTCCAAAACCGCATACGTATATCCAGCAGTTGCGCCAAATTCAAATCCTTTTTTGGGAGTTGAATTCAATACTAATTCTCCGCCATAAAAGTGGGCAACGCCAAGATTTGAATACTGTTTTACACCCAACGAACCTTGAGTAGCAGCCGTAATGACGGATGAAGGCAACAATACGCCCCCGATGTAATCATTCACTTGGGAGACAAAAACATTGATGCCCAAAATCCCTTTTTTGCCACTTAATCGAGCACTAAAAGTTAGTTGATTGTTGCTTTCTGGTTTTAGATTTGGATTCCCCAGATAATCATAGTTGTCAAATCCAACCGTCATCCGCTTGATATATAGTTCATTCATATTTGGACTTCGTTTTGCCGACACCGCATCCATCGAAAGCAACACATTTTGGGTTGGTTTATAATCGTAACGCACTCCAAAACTGAACAGTGGGTTGTTGTGCGTGCCTTTTACAAAATAATTGACCTCGTTTTTGACCAAATTAAAGGTATCTGCCGAAAAATGTTGATGTTGATCAAAGCGCAACGTTGCCGTAACCAGCGAGCGGATGGATTTAAAAGGGTAGGATAATTGGCCATAAATACCAATATTCCGAATTACGGCATCTTTCCAAAGATTATCGTATTTGGTAGAAGTTGTAGTTAACCCTCCCATATTCATTATCATATTTCGAGTTCGGGATCCATCTTTTTCAATTTGGTGAAAATCGCCACCCACAAATCCTTTAAAATGATTAAAATGGATTCTCTTTTTCACGTTAACCCCCGAAGTAATTGCATCGACAACCGACTCAGCTCTCATGACTCCAGTGCTTGGAGGAACAATCTGATTGGCTTGTGGACGGTCGAAATTATCCATTTTATGATCTACTCGAACGTGATAAGCATTTATCCGTAAATCTTCATTTTTGAAATCGTCGTAAAACAGATAGGAAAGATTTAAAATATCGGTATAATCAAATCGTTCATCCATGGGCAATGCGGGAAAACGTACCGCTCTGGATTCTGAGCGAGTATAACTGAAAAGAAGTTGCTGTTTGGCCGTGAGTGCGACTCCGATTTTTGCGGTTACAAAGTCCTTTTGAAACGAGGATTTGATGATAGAATCTCTTCCATCTGTATAGTTTCCATAACTTTTATTTCCCGCAGATAGAGAGAAAAACACCCTTTTGTTTCCTCCGTTTAGACTAATACTATTGGAAAATCCATTGAAATTGCTTTCAAAACCTGATTGAATTTTTCCGTTAAACCCCCACTGAGTTCGCTGTTTTGGTTCGGCAATCTCCATCACCAAAACACCGCCAATGGCTTGTCCGTACAAAAGCATATTGCTTCCGGTTTCCCAACGCAGATATTGCACCTCTTCTGCATCGATATGCGAAGTGGTGGGATCCATTCTGTTGGGACATCCACCTTCAATCGTCAGTCCAGTGTTGGTGGTAATAAGCAGTTGATTGTTTCTAAATCCACGATAAACAGGATCGATGGCAGAGCCTCCACGGCGAATTCCAGCACTGTTTGGCATGCTGCGCAACATGGTTCCAATATCGCTCTGCGGACTTGGAAAATTTTGCGGCCGAAGTCCCTGGATGGTCTGTAAATTATAGGTGCTATTCGCATGAATATTAAACTCGGGCAATTGATACGTGGTATCTTGTGCTTGAACGCTCAAAAAAAGAGACACTAACGTAAAACAAAAGCTAAAAGGCAATATTTTCATACTTTTTTTATTGCAAATATAACGATAAGATTGGTCTAAAAATAGGAGATCTTTGCAAAACACAAAAACAAAGCTTTTGGAAAATGTAAATAGCAACTCCTTGGCTACCTTCTATCTTTATTACATTTGTATTTCCAGATAGTTATGCCAATTATTTTATTTCTAACAACCATTGTGAGGCTACTTTAAGTATGTCATCATCGGTTACAGTAACTTCTGGGGAGATGGCGTGAAAATATTCTTTGCCATTTCTATCAGAAACAAAACTTGCGGCTAAATTAAAGACTAATTTTTTAGAAATTGGGAAACTTCTGTTTGCGGTTGTATATCCTGCCGAAGGTTGCCCAAAAAGTTTAGTGTTTGGATTTCCGATAAACGAAATTGCAGTCATTTCGCCACTACTGGCGGTACTTGGTCCAATTAAAACAGCAATTTTTAAGTCTTGTTTTTTTAACAGATATGGTTCATTAACCTTCATTAATAAATTTCCCTGAATATTAATCGCTCCGTTTAATATTTCCCATTTCTGTTTGGTTCCATCTTTCGGAATTACAAAATAACCAATAACTCCATTTTTTAAGAGTGGCGATAATCCAGTGATCATAGGATACATATTGCCACCTGTGTTTTTTCGTAAATCCACAATCCATCCTTTAATGTCATTTTCTGTATCCATTTGTTTGATCAGTTGCTGGATTTTGTTTGCAAAATTATCACACGAAAAACTATCCCCCAGAAATCCAGGTACTGAGATGTATCCGATATTTCCAGGTAATATTTCTGATTGTGGTGATGTCTCTGATGGACTTGTCGTTTTGCTCGATTTGGAAGCTGGTTTTAAATAATCGGTAGACATAAGGAACGAATGAAAATCCCCTTTTTCTTTAAGTTTATTCATGATATGATTCAATACAGGCTCAGCATCGTCAATTTTTTTTAAGTTTTGAGAAAAAAACTCGATTTCTTGTTCAATTTCTGGCCAATTTAGTGAATCTGAGACAATGGAGTTTTCTTTGATAATCTTACAAAACTCATCTATGTACTTTTTTACTTTTTTAGATGGTGGCGCAGAAATAGTATTTACTTCTTCTAAGCTAAATTGATCGAACCAAACCGTACCCTTGCCGCTTAAAATTCCTCCAAAACACAGTTTTTTACAGTTTGTATTCAATATCATTTCTAGCGAATACTTTTTCCAGTCGTTGGTTTTATCTATCACCACGTGTTGCTCCTGTAGACTGTTAAACCCAATCATCTCATTGTTTTTATCCCATATCTGACACCAAACATTCGCATACCTCACAATTCCTTCTGTTTTTATATAGACGGTGATTGCAATTTTTTTTAGTTTGGGGACGTCGATTTCTACCACTTGAGAAAATCCCATAAACTTTTTTATGCTTCCATCGGTACATTCCAATTTTAGCGATTTTTGTCCTTTATACTTAATGTTGCTGTCGGTAAAAACTTTATATCCTTCAATACTTTTAAATCCCCATACACTCGGTAAAGTGGCAATAGTATCATTTTGTGTTTCAAATCCACTATTTTCAATTTGCCCTAAAAGAGCAGAAGTATTTAATGCAATAAACACAGCGGTAGCAGTAATTTTAATCTTTGATTTTAGAAAAAGTTTGTTCATGGTTTTTGAGTTTTTTGTTCATGTAGGTTCCGTTTTATTTAGGAGTAATGGTATAACTTCTAAATTTCATGGTAAATTTAGAAATAAATAGCTCAAGTTTCGCATGTTATTTATAATATTGAAATACAATCATTTAGAAAATTTTGTCAAAAATAACATATTGAATTTCAATGATTTAAAATTCTTTTTTCTCCTTTGTGAAACTTCGTGCTCCTTTGTGATACTTTATTCGTAAAGTGTTCTATAATATAATGAACTCATGAGCTCATCCCGCAAAGCGGGAATCGGTTGTGTAATAGCATAAACTTTTAGCTATATCACAAAAGGCACAAAGAAGACACAAAAGACACAAAGAAGCAAACCTATCTTCTTAAATTTCAAAACATTAGATGATCTTTCTTAAACATGCGAAAGTTGAGTAAATAGCTATTGAGCAAATATTTTTCATCCAAAATCAAAAAATAAATCAAAAAAAAATCGATCTTTTATTGGATATATTTGTTTTATTATTATATTTGCAGTCTGATATATTTGTCAGTAGCAACTAAATATTTATTCGATGGAATGTTTGTGTAAAATTAAAGAGGTTTTTAAGAAAATACATCAGTTTGAGCAGAAACTGAACAACGACTTAAATGTCACCATCAACGAGGCGATGGTGTTGTGCAGTTTGTACGAAACGGTTAAAAGTTCGGGAGTTGTCTCTACCGATACAGGAATTTCAACCAGCAGAACCTCACGTGTATTATTGTCATTGGAACAAAAAGGGTATGTTACTCGAAGTTTTGGCGAAACCGATAAGCGTAAAATGATGTTTGAGTTGACGAGTGAAGGCATAAAAAAGCAAAAAGAGATCAACGGCATCGAAGTAGATTTAGATTTTAATATTAAAAATTAACATATATGAAAATAATTATCATTGGGGGAGTTGCCGGTGGCGCTACCACAGCTGCCCGACTAAGAAGAGAAGATGAAAAGTCTGAAATCATCATGTTTGAACGTGGCGAATACATTTCATACGCCAATTGTGGTCTTCCTTATTATATAGGCGGAGTAATTTCGGAGCGCGAAAATTTATTTGTACAAACTCCAGAAGCATTTTTCCAACGTTTCAAAGTAGATGTACGTATTTTTAGCGAAGTAATCTCGATCATGCCAGAGGTAAACGAAGTAAAAGTAAAAGATTTACGTACGGGGAAAATATATTTGGAGTCGTATGATAAACTGGTATTATCTCCAGGTGCGGAACCTGTCCGTCCCAATTTACATGGAATAGACACCGAAGGAATCTTTACGATGCGTAATGTATCTGATACTGATAAAATAAAATCATTTATCGACCATCATCAAACCAAAAGTGCCATTGTAGTCGGTGCTGGATTTATTGGATTAGAGATGGCTGAAAATCTTCACAAATTGGGGATTTTTGTCTCCATTGTTGAGATGGCAGAGCAGGTAATGACACCTTTGGATTACTCCATGGCTTCCATTGTACACCAACATTTGAAAACCAAAAACGTAGCATTTTTTCTAAATGATGGAGTTTCGTCGTTTGTAAAAGAGAATGATCAAATTACGGCAACACTAAAAAGTGGTAGAAAAATACATGCCGATCTTGTCATTCTTTCTATTGGAGTGAGAGCAGACAGCAAGCTAGCTCGCGAATCGGGTTTAGCTGTTGGAACGACGGGTGGAATTGTGGTAGATGAGTTTTTACAAACTTCAAATCCAGATATTTATGCCGTTGGAGATGCTATTGAGTTTGAAAATCCAATCATTCACAAAAAACAAATTACCTATTTAGCGGGTCCCGCAAACAAACAAGGTAGAATTTGTGCTGACAATATTGTATATGGCAACAAATCAGTCTACAAAGGTTCCATCAACACGGCTATTGCCAAGGTTTTTGATTTAACCGTTGCCTCAACTGGAGTTTCCGGAAGAACCTTAAAGAACGAAAAAATTCCTTATTTATCCGCTATTATTCACTCCGGATCGCACGCTGGATACTATCCAGGTTCCATTCCGATGAGCATTAAAATTGTATTCTCGCCCGAAGACGGCAAACTATATGGCGCTCAAATTGTGGGTTACGATGGCGTGGATAAACGAATTGATATTTTAGCAGGAATTGTAAAATTTGGTGGGACTATATACGATTTAAAGGAAATTGAACATGCGTATGCCCCTCCATTTTCATCGGCAAAAGATCCAGTAAACATCATGGGTTTTGTAGCCGAAAACATATTAAATGGAACCATGAAACCATACTCATGGCGCGAAATTGAATCCATTGATTTCATAAACACATTATTGGTCGACGTTCGTACCAAAGATGAGTTTGAATTAGGCGCAATTCGGGGAGCGGTAAATATTCCAATTGATGAAATTAGAGACCGTTTGGGTGAATTTGCTCTTGATAAGAAAATTGTAGTCTATTGTGGCGTTGGACTTCGTGGTTACGTGGCTGCAAGAATATTGATGCAACACGGATACACGGAGGTTTTCAACTTAATTGGAGGATACAAAACATACGAATTTGCTATTCAAAAACAGAGCAACGAAGATGTATATGCCAACGATATGATTGGAATCGACAATCAAATTTATCAAGTAGAGAGTCAACCAAAAACTGGGATTACCTCAACCTTTAACACCCTCGTGATAGATGCTTGTGGATTGCAATGTCCTGGACCAATTATGAAGTTGAAGAAGAGCTCAGATTTAGCAGAAGTAGGACAATTGATGGAGGTAAAAGCAACCGACCCTGCATTTTCGGCCGATGTAAGAGCATGGGCAAACATCACGGGAAACCGAATTGTAGAGGTAAAAGAATCCGCAGGAGTGGTCACGGCAATCATCGAGAAACAAGCGAAAGTACAAGTTGCAAGTAGTTCAAACAGTGTAGGTTCAAAAAACAAATCCATCGTAGTTTTTAGCGATGATTTAGACAAAGCCATTGCCTCTTTTGTAATTGCAAATGGAGCTGCGGCCATGGGAAGCAAAGTATCTATCTTCTTTACGTTCTGGGGATTAAATGTAATTAAAAAACAAAATCCAGCACCTGTTTCTAAAGACTTTATGGGCAAAATATTTAGCTTTATGATGCCGAAAAACAGCAAAAAACTAAAATTATCGAAGATGAATATGTGGGGAATGGGACCAAAAATGATTCGAAAAGTGATGCAAAACAAAAAAATCGAATCCTTAGAGTCACTCATCCAACAAGCTCACGAAAGTGGAGTAGAATTTATCGCCTGCACCATGTCTATGGATGTAATGGGCGTTAAAAAGGAAGAACTCAACGATTATGTAACTTTTGGCGGAGTAGCGGCGTACTTAGAGAGAGCAGAGGATTCAAATGTAAATCTATTCATATAAATTTCTGAAAGAAAACACAAGTTTTTTATATCTCCTTAAATCCGCAAGGATTTTTTCTTGATAATTTCCTTGCTTGATTTTGTGATATTGGTTTTTTTTCTGACTATTTTTTGAAAAAAATCAATTATTCTAACTTAATTTATGGTTTTTTGCTTCCAGTTTTTGATTATCA
>JBBRGJ010000047.1:0-21184 GCA_038240835.1 Bacteroidales bacterium
AACAGACCATTGTTTCACGTGGCACAAAATATTAAAAATAAGACTTTTGTGAATTCTTTTGTTTCTTTTGTCTACCTAGCAAACTGATAGATAAATTTCTTTTGTGGTTAAAAAAAACAATCACAAAATTTAAATATCACAGCCAAACGCCGGGCACGCCAAAAAACCGCACAATCCGATAAATGCGGGCAACAAAGAAAAAAATAAAGTGATTTTAGATTTACAAATCCATCACCATTTTGTTGATTTTGGGCTGGATAATTCAAACTTCTTAGACAAGTCTGTGATAATTTAGATGTGATTGTTTATCAAGTTGGCTATATTTCCTCAGCAAAACTGACTGAATTTGTTATCACATTGGTTGTATAAGGAGATGTTTGACCGTTTATAATAGACTGAAATCCTATTACTTCGATCAGTTTTACTCCCAACGCTTTTTCGAGTTTAGAAATTGTTTCGAGCGAAAGATTTTCGTTACCTTTTACAATTTTGTTGACATATTGAGCCGAAACGCCCATGGTGCGGGCCAACTCTTTCTGACTTATCTTTTGGATTTTGATAGTTTCCAATATTTTTAGGGCAATAAGTTCCGATTTTTCGAGCCAAGACTCATTTTCTTCTCTCCATTGCGCTTTTTTGAGCCAACCCGAAGTTTCGGTGCTCACTAGCTTTTCAAAATTTGTCCTATTCGTTGTTTTCATAATTTTCATGTATCATTTCATGAAAAGAATCACAATCAAAAATATGATTCATTTTCAAAAAGTTTTTGCTTAGTTCCAACTTTTTCAACTCACGTGTGGTATGCGGGCGCTCACCCATTGTTCGAGTTAGCTTTATCGCACCACCAGTAATCAAAAATACATTTTCATCTATTCGTATCGCATACAATCTCAACCACCTTCTTCGTGATTTCTGTTTTGACAATTCAAAGATTCTAAAGTCACTGTTTACAAGATTTTGAAAAATGGAATCTAGTTGGATCGTTTTTGATTCTACAATGGATAACAATTGTTTTCTAAATTCTCTTGCCTCTTTTTTAGTAGCTCTAATTGCTTCTTTTACATCCATTTGATAATAACCTAAATCGGTTTGATTTTCTTCAAAAAAACATTCCAAATTTTCTATATCATCCCATTCATCAAAAAGTCTTTCAAGCTCATCAAAATCTTCATCTTGATATTTGACAGCATATAAACATGGTGCAAAGATAGTCAATATTTTCATGGAAATCAACTTATGGGTTTATTTATTGAGGTGGTTGTCAAAATAATATCACAAAATTACATTTTTACATTGATTTATTCTCTGTTTTTAACAAATCTGTCACCATTTTGTTGATTTTGGGCTGGATAATCCAAACACCCACTGGGTAGAACCAAAGTAGAAAAAATTCGCCGATGTATTCGCTAAATTCGACTTTTCGTTGAAGCTCTATGGTTTTTAGAGTTCTAGCTACAAAATAAAAATTGTAAACCATACAAAACATGGCAAACAAATGCATCGGAAAAATGGCAAGGAATATAAGTGGATTAATGACTACTTCGGACATAAAAAATGACATTTGACTAGTAAAGAATATGAAATAAATCAGCGGAAATAGTACAAAGAACTTGAAACTTGTAACTTTCATTCTATGTTCTTCGGGAATCAATTTCTGAAGTCCAACCCCGATAGACCAAAACCATCCCAACATTCCTCCTATAAGAAAAAATACAATAAACGGCAAAAATATCGTGAAGGAAGGCAACGATAAAAACTCCGAATCCTGTTGGGCTATCATGTTGATTATCACCGCAATTGTAAATCCAATTTCCAATACCATCGGAATGGCAAACATTAATAGAAAAAGTTGCCAGTGCTTAGCGGTTAAAAATCGGTTGATCATAATGATTGGTTTTTTTGTTTTTCGAAATTCCTGCAAATGTATGAAAAGTTTTTCCTTATTTGAGAAATTCTTATGCAAAATGAAGCCGTGGGATGAAAGAGCTGTTTCGAGTTTTTTTAAGTTGCCCCTTCAGGGCGAAAAGAGTTGTTTGGTTTGTTTCTAACCCAAGGCGTTGCCGTTGGGTTAGAAAAAGCTGCCCATTCAGGGCGAGCTTAAAAAGCTTGTTCAAAAAAAAACCCCACGTTGCAAATCGTCGCATTGCGTTTTAAAATGAGATTGTGAAAACAATGTTTTCGTAATCTCGACACGAAGCCAGACGTATTTTGCACCTGATCACTGTTAACTGATTCCCTGTTAACTGATTCTGCGGTAAAAAAAATACAATTAACCGCAGAGGGCGCAAAGAAAGATAAAAAGAGAGAGTACGCAGAGCCGCATCCCGAATTTTTTCAAAATTCGAGGATTCTCGAAAAACAATAAAATCATAGATTTTAGGTTTTTCAGGAATGCGAGTCTAAAATTCGCGTCGATTAATCGAGTACAAAAAAGACTGCGTTAGCCTCTGCGTTCTCTCTCTTTTTAAAACTTCTCTGCGTTCTCTGCGGTAAAAAAACGACAAAAAAAAACTGCTTTAGCCTCTGCGCCCTCATCTTTTGATTTCACTCCGCGTGCTCTGCGGTAAAAAAAAACCCACAAAAAAAAGGATCCCTTTCGGAATCCTTTTTTTAAAATTATTGTTGTAGGTTATTTTCCTTCTACAAATTGTTTGGCGTAGTATTTTGGAGTTAGTTTTTCTCCAGTTGCTTTTTCAATCATGTCGTTCCAAGTGTATTTTGCACCAGGGAAGAAGACTTTGTCGATGAAATATTTTCCAATTTCTGTATTTCCGGTAAGTTTAAGGGAGTTGATTTCCTCTGTTTTTAGGATGTTTTTAGCAATGTAGAATGTAAATTGTGATGCTAAAAGTTCGCCCATGTGGTAGTTGTGATAGTAGCAAGGGGAAGTTGCAATGTGTATTTTTGAAGCCCAATCGGGTTCGTTTCTTCCTTCAGGTTTTTTCAATAGTTGGTATTTTTCGACCAAGGTCCACCAAAGATTGTTTAAATCTTGATCTGGGTTTTCGTACAAACCTTTTTCAAAACGATACATCACTTGCGACCAGCGACTGAAAACGATTTGTTGCAAACGTAATTGTTTAAACCCAATTTCAGCAATCTCTTTAGCATCTTTTTCGGAAAGACCAATGTTGTCTTGCATCCATTGCGCATTAGTAGATAAACGACCGAAAAACATAGCAATAGCCTCGGTAGTGAATGTGTGAGCAGGATTGCGAAGTACGAATGGAAGTCCTTTGCTATCGATAAATTTATCGTAGGCAGCGTGACCGTATTCGTGCAACATGGTACCCATCCAGTTTTCGTTGTTGCGAACATTACAAAGCACTCTTACGTCGCCTTCGTTATCGATATCGATGCAATAAGCGTGTTGATTTTTGCCTGGTTTTTCGTAAAGATCGCTGTTTTTGATGATGTCATCCACAGGCAATCCAATACTTTTATAGAAGTTTTCGGTTACTTTTACCACATCTTGTGATTTGTAATATTTGTCGAAATCTACGGTGTAAATACGAGGAGCTTCTTGGAAAAAACGATTTTGATAATGCCAAGGTTTAAGGTCTTCTTTTTTCACTTTGTAACGTTTTGCAAAATAGTCATCCATTTCGGATTTAAGGGCTACAAATGCATCGCGAGTAAGGTTGTCCAATTCGTCAAAAAGTTTTTCGATCTCTGCTGGATCTTGTTCCGAAAGGTTCAAACTCATTTCGTGGTAGTTTTTAAAACCAAGTTTTTTAGCCATTTCGTTGCGCTTTTTCACCAACGCAATGATGTCTTTTTCCACCACTTTTCCAACGGCTTTATGACCCATCCAAGCAGCTTCCAACTCTTTAGAATCGGTAGAAGATTTCAGCAAAGTTTCTACGTCGTTATCGCTGATTTTTTTTCCTTTTACCTCAGCTCTAAAGTTAGAATATTTCTGCTCAATCTTGTTTTGCATGGTGTTAATCTCGGTCAACATCGAAGCATCTACTTGATTTCCAAGATACATATTATACATTACATCAAGTTGGCGAGCCAATAATTCGTCTTTAATCTCTTTGGAATCTTTGATTTTTTTAAGAATTGCAAAATCCTCTTTGTTGGTATAGATTTCAGTAAGTTTGTTTTGCAGATCGAGTACTTTTTTAAAATCAGCTTCGTTGCCACTGATGGAAGCATTAAAATAAGCAATATTGGCCTCTTTGTAAAGAGGAGTTACAATTGAGTCGTGTTTCGACACCAATTTTTTAAATTGATCAACCATGTTTCCGTTGTTTTTCTTTCCGCAACTTGAGACAACCACAATCATCGCAAGTACAGTAATCATTAGTGAACTTTTTTTCATTTGTTTTTCCTGTTTTTGTTATCTACTTATTTTCATCTTTTTGAACCGTTTTTCATCTTGAATTACTTGCACAGCGCTGATGAATGCATCATCCACTTCCGACCATATTTTATGTCCAGTGGTAAAATCAAACAGATTTCGTGCAAGCAAGAAACTTAATTGTAATTTGGTAAATTTCAACGTCTCTGCATTGGTAAAAGCGTTGTTCTTTTTACTATTCTCTTTGTTTACAAACTCATTAAAATTGGCGAAAAATTGTGCAGAATTTGAGGAGTTAGAAACAGATTCTATCGTATTGAGCGTATTATTTAGGGTATCTTTATTTGCTTTGATGTATGATGTCATCATGTCCGAAAAATTAAACGAGATGGAATCGGTTACCCCTTCTTTAACTGCAAATGCATAAAACTCGTTTAAGAAAGACTCTTCAATTTTATATTTGGTGATAAAATCTTCCGCCGTTGGATATTTTTGTTTCAAGTCTGCACGATTCACATCCAAGTATTGCATGATAAAGTTATTAAAAACACCTTTGCGAAAAAGTTGCGTATAATATTCGTTTAAACGATTGGTATCCATTGGGATAAAAATATCGGGCATAATTCCGCCGCCGCCATAAACCACTCTTTTGTTGGGTGTGTAATATTTCAAAGAATCGGGAAACTTAATGCTATCGGCACTTAAAAATTCACCATGTTTCATTCGTTTCGAAAAATCCATGTAATAATCGTCCAATCCCTCTTCGTAAGGTTTTTGAATGCATCTTCCGGTTGGAGTGTGATATCTGGCAGTAGTAAGTCTGATAACGCTTCCATCGTTGAGGGTGAATGGTTTTTGAACCAATCCTTTTCCAAACGAACGGCGACCGATGATAATTCCACGATCCCAATCTTGAACCGCTCCCGAAACAATTTCGCTGGCAGACGCCGAACCTTCATCGATAAGAATCACCAAACGACCCGATTCAAAACCACCTCTTAAAGTCGCTTTATACCGTACAATCGGAGAAGCCGAACCTTCGGTGTAGACAATTTCTTTGTCGGCAGGCAAAAACTCATCGGCTAAATCGATGGCAGTTCCCAAATATCCACCGCCGTTTCCACGCAAGTCGAATATCAAATGTTTCATGCCGCTCATTTTAAGCACGGCAAGTGCTGTTTTGAACTCTTCCATGGTGGTTTGAGCAAATCGATCTAACTTGATGTATCCAACCTCTGGCGCAACCATATAATAAGCATCGATGCTGTTAATTGGAATTTTATCTCGCTCTATGGTAAATACAATCGGTGTTGTGTTGGCTCTTCTAAGCATCGAAACGACTACTTTGGTGCCTTTTTTTCCTCTTAGGTGGTCGAATATCCACTTAGTGGTTACGTGCTTCCCAACAGCACTGTTGGTGTCAATTTTTATAATTTTATCACCCGCCATCACTCCTACTCTTTCGGCAGGTCCACCATTTATCACATTAGCGACCACAATGGTGTCTTTTACAATTTGGAACTGAATTCCCACGCCTTCAAAATTGCCCACCAGCGGTTCGTTGGTGCGCTCCACCTCTTCGGAACTAATATATGCCGTGTGAGGATCCAAATCCTTGAGCATCTCAATCACTCCTTTTTCTACATATTTATTCAGGGAAACGGTATCTACATATCCAAATTTGATGAGTTGTAAAACAGTGGTCATTTTTTCGTTGTACTTGCGATAGTCCTCAGAAGGAGTTTGAGCATTAGCAAAGAAAGAGAATCCAAAAACAATTAAAATAGTAAGTCTTATGCGTAAATTCATGATCAATAATTTTGAGTTTAAAATAAGTGTTGATTTAATAAAAATCACCCAAAGGTACATAATAATTTGGTTGCCACGAATGCACGAATAAATTTTTTTGGAAAATGCCACGAATGCACGAACGGTCTTCAGGGAATAATACTGCGAATCTAGTTGTTTCTCTTTAGGTAGCCAATCCCAAAAAATAAAGATCCAGCAACTGGCGGACTGTTTTTTTCGGGAGTAACCGCGAAGCGACGATGCGCAAGCGAGTCCAAACGCGAAGCGAGACTCGCTTCGCGCACTTGACCACTCGGCTACTCAGTCACTCGGCCACTTCTTCATACATCCACCTCCTCCAAAAATAGCCAAAAAAAAAGACCCTCCGAAGAAGATCTTTTTTTGTATATATCAAAAAGTATAATTAGCGAACGATACCTTGAAATTCTGACGCAGTAAAATATTTTAAGAATTCGCGGTCTTCTTTAGCTTGAGCTTTTAGTGAACTGTCAGTACAAGCAAGTTTCAATTTTTCATACATCAAAGAAGTGTTTCCTGAACGAGCACCTACAACTGCAAGTAAGTAGTTAACGGCAGCCGTTTTGTTTTTCACACACTCTAGGTTTTGTTGAGCTGCAGAAAGATTAGCAACTAAAATTTGTGCCAACGCTACGTTGTAATCACAAGTTTTGTTACCAAAAGAGGTAAGAGCACCTTGGTAATCACCTTCTTTTAATTTAATAATACCTAAGTTGTAACCTTGAGCAACACCCATTTTTTGTGATGACTCTAAGTATGATTTAGCATTGGTGTAATCGTTGTTCAACAATGCGATAACGCCTAAGTTGTTTAAAACATTTGCATTGTTTGGAGCCATTGTGTTTGCTTTTTCAGCCATTGTTTTTGCTTCTTCCATTTTGTTTTGAAGAATCAATACAGCTGCTAAGTCGTTGTAACCTCTCCAATCTTGAGGATAAACACGAATAGCATTGCGATAAATTTTTTCTTTAGTAGCTAAATCGCTAGTTAAAGAAGCTGCATAATAAAGTTCTTTGTTATCTAAAGAATCAGGATTAGTAATTGCTAAACTAGCAATGTTTTCGTCTGATCTTTTTGTTTCAAAACATTTTAAAGTTACAACAGCTCTACGAAGTGCAGGTAAGATATCTTCTTCAATTTCTTTGAAAATAACGGTCATGTTACGAATTTCTTGTTCACGACGAGTAACGTCAGCTTGTGAACGAACTACGTTTAAAATAACACTTTTATCTTTAATATTTGAGCTTTCAATTGCGCTCATAAAACCATTCCAATCTTCTCCCAAAGCATTGGTGGTTACTTCTGGCATTTCAAAAACAACATCTCTTTCTTTCACTTTCATTGCTTTTGCTTTCGCTTTTTTAGCTGAAGCAACTTGAGAATCAAACCATTTTTTAGCAACTTTTGAACGTTCAGTTGATAAGTTTTGGTTTCTAGCTTCTTCACCTTCTGGAGAAGCCCATGCGTTGATAGAGATATCTTTTACTTTTAAGCCTTGGTTTAAAAGATCTGTAAACTCGGTAATTTGAGCTTTGTTTTCATCTTTTTTGTTCAAAGGAAGATTCATGTCTAAGTTAGCTTGATCTACTTTAAAGTAAATAACAGCATCTTTAGAAAGGAAAGTTTCTTTTTCGTATCCGTGACTTGCAACGATAACGTTGGTTCCATTACCTAAAACAGTTTGATAGTTTAAGTCTGGAGTGATTGCAATTCTTTCTGAAGTGTAGATAACACCATCAGCAACTTTTACATCGGTTAATGTTGCAGATTTTTTCTTCAACATTGCTTTTCCGTTTAAATTTAAAACCGAAGCATTCATAGCTGGTTTATAATCAATAACGTCAGTGTAAGTAAATGATCCACCGGTTTTTTTGTTAATAACTGTTCCTTCTCCTTCAGCTTTTTCGCCTTTTAAACGAAGTGTTTTCAACGTGGTTGATCCACCTGCATAAGTTAGTACAGGAGTAATTTCAATTACGGCTTTTTTGTGGAAGTATTTTGCAGGAATTTTTCCCTTAATGGTCACTTGAATTTTACCACCGTGAGTTTCCAATACTGCAGGTACTGCTTCGTAATTTACTTTCGCGTAATTTTTTACCATCTTTTTAAAACCACAACTCGTTAGTATTGTGGACATTATGAAGATAATAGTTAAAACTTTTAAACTTGATTTTTTCATTTTCGCTAATTTAATTATCGTATTCTTTTTTTATTTGTTGCAAATATAGTAATTATTTAACACATTATCAAATAATATCATTTTTTTTAATGGTGTTTTTATTCAACTACTTCCGATTTCCGAAGTGGCGGCAATTGGATTTCATCTTTGATGACAAATGCATTGGTGTACTCACTGAAAATTTGATGGTACAATCCTCTGGCTTCGGCTCTTGTTCTAAAATCGCCCACTCTTACCCTAAAATTGGGTTCTCTGAACGTTAAATAAATGGGTACTTCTGGGTATCTTGAGCTAAATTTTGATTTTGCAGCCTCTGCATTTGATCTAGAGTTTGCACCCGAATCAAAAAATATTTGAATCCGATACCCCTCGATTACGCCCACTTTTGTGTTCGCTTTTCGATGCTCGTTCACCAATTTGTTAATTTTGGAATCCTTAACCACCACCATATTTTGTGAAAACAAATGAAAGGAGCTAATCACCAAAAAAAGAAGTATTAATTTTTTCATTGCTCAACTATTGTCTAACGGTTAATACAGGAATCGGGGATCTATTTATTAATTGCTGCGCCAATTCACTAATTCCCGATTGATCGTCTTTCCCCGATTGTTCGGTGGTGATCGCCACTAAATCAAAGGTAGATTTTTCGATAAATTGAATGATATCCATGGCCACATTTTGCGAATTTAATTCATCAAACGTAAATTGTAAAGAGGATTCTGTAATCATATTTTTTGCAGTAGTGACTGAGTTCTCTACTTTGGTGTTAATTGTTTTCAACGTAGTGGTATAGATTGCCAATAAATTGATTTCTGCATTAAAAACAGACGCAAATTCGATGATTGCAGGCAACTTGTTTAATGTATCTGGCGTATGATCGATGGGAACCAATATGCGAGAAATAATTTTTTTAGTGGGTTTATATCCTCTCTTTACGGAGATTACAGGACAGGGAGCAGCTGAAATCACACGATAAGCATTGCTACCTATCCAATAATCCTGAAATCCAGAACTACCGTGTGTGCTGACGATAATTAACGAGGTTTTTTCTGCTTTTGCCAACGTGCTCACCTCGCGGAAAACCTTACCGGTTTTTATTTTTGAAGTATATTTTATTCCCAGAAACTTATCTGTCATATTTACAATCAACTCTTTCAACTCCTCTTTAGCTTCCTGACGCACAGATGCTTGCAATTGATTGTCTAAGCTCAAATTAGCCGTGGTTTCGTGATTGTTAACCCACAAAAGTGTAATTTCTGACTTTACAATTTGAGAAATTTTAGAAGCATACTCAATTGCTTTTATAGATGAAGATGAAAAATCGGTTGGCACTAATAATCGTTTCATAGTAATAAGTTTTTATTCGTTTATTAAACAAATTGTTGGTCGATTGAACTCAATAATCAGAAAATAGTCGTTTTCTTTGTTTTTTTTTAATTCCTTTTTCTCGATAACAAAGATAGACAAAAATAACATATTTAGTCTGTTTTTTAGAGTTTTTTTGAATTTTCTCACAAAAAACGATTAGCTTTGTAACGTAAAAAAAATCGAATGAACGAAAATTTAAATCCATCTTCTGAGCGTCTTTCATCAGCCGAAAAAGAGTTTGAAAAAGCTATTCGTCCCGTTGAATTCAGCGACTTTTCTGGTCAAGACAAAGTGGTGGAGAATCTTAAGATATTTGTAAGAGCAGCCAAAATGAGAGGCGAAGCCTTAGACCACGTGCTTCTTCACGGACCTCCCGGATTGGGAAAAACAACGCTCTCATACATTGTAGCCAACGAAATGGGCGTTAATGTTAGAGTTACCTCCGGTCCAGTAATTGACAAACCTGGAGATTTAGCGGGTTTGCTGACTAATTTAGAACCCAACGATGTGCTTTTTATCGACGAAATTCATCGGTTATCGCCCGTGGTAGAAGAGTATTTGTACTCCGCCATGGAGGATTACAAAATTGACATCATGATAGAAACTGGTCCCAATGCACGAAGTGTGGAAATATCGCTCAACCCATTTACGTTGGTTGGCGCTACCACTCGCTCGGGACTGTTAACCTCTCCACTTCGGTCGCGATTTGGAATTACCATGCGACTCAATTATTACGATTCCAAAACACTCACACATATTATCAAACGAGCTTCTGCAATATTAGATGTAGCTATTGACGACGATGCCGCATACGAAATTGCACGCAGAAGTCGAGGAACCCCACGTATTGCAAACTTGCTGTTGCGAAGAGTGCGCGACTTTGCTCAAATAAAAGGAAATGGCTCCATCGACATGGAAATTGCTCAATATGCGCTTTCTGCGTTAAATGTAGATAAAAATGGACTCGACGAAATGGATATCCGAATTCTAACCACCATTATCGACAAATTTAAAGGCGGTCCAGTAGGTATTACCACCATTTCCACCGCCTGTGGCGAAGATTCTGGCACCATCGAAGAAGTGTACGAACCCTTCCTAATTCAAGAAGGATATTTGATGAGAACTCCGCGAGGCAGAGAAGCAACACCGCTGGCATACAAACATTTAGGTAAAAAAAGAATTGTTGGCGATCAGCCGAATTTGTTTGATTAAGAAGAGATTGTGAGGTGGGAAAAGTAGCCAAGTCGCGAAGTAGCCGGGTAGCCGGGAGCGCGAAGCGAGACGAGCTTTCAAAGATCCACGAATTTTGAAAAAATTCGGGACGATCTGATAACTGATAAATGAGTCAAAAGTTCATAAAGTCAAAAGTTCATAAAGTGCCGAATTTTTATAAAAAGTTTCATTTATGGTTTGAGACTCTTCTAGAAAACAAGTGATTGATAAGAAAATGTCAAATTTGAGGCTTGCGCGGCAACAAATTCGGTGAGTTTACTGATGTAAATGATCTGAATTTGTTGCAAGCATAACGAAGAAGTTGACATTTTCTTGCAATCACTCTTTATCTTCGAGCGTTTTCTATCACATCATTAGCCCGGCGGAAATAACTTCCATTCGGCATTACCCGTTTGTACTGATGAATAAAATCTAATTCGCGGAATTTTGAATAACACCGTTCGCAGGCATCCCAAATAGCATCATCGCAAAGTTCTTTTTCATAGCCTGCTTCAAATGCTTCTAGAAAGTGGTCGATGGCTTTTTCTTCCTCTTCCATCACCAAATAAACTTGAGCCAATTTGTACAAACACAACCCTTTGTCTTCAGGGTACATTTTACAAAGGATCTCATACGAGATAATTCCATTCATATAATGCCTATAGTTGACAAGTTCGCGTGCCGCTTCAAATTGGTCTTGTTTGGAGCCATTGTTTACTGCGTGGCGAAAGCCGTCTAAAGAAGAGTTGTTGTAATCACTCATAAAAAGTTTTTGATTATTTGATTTGTACAAATCTACGAAAAAAATCAGTGATTTTATTATTATTTTTTTTTTGATGAAATAAAAACGAAGTTCAAACCCTTTATTTCAAGAGATTTTAAGTGATGATTTTGTTTTATAAAAAAACTACTCTCCCCACTTAAATCCAGAGGTTTCAAATCCTATTTGTTGAAGAACTCTATCGGTAACCGTTTTCACTAATTCCAGCATGTTTTGAGGTTTGCTATAAAACGAAGGATTTGCTGGTAAAATTAATCCTCCTGCCAAGGTAATCAGACGCATGTTTTCGAGATGGATGAGGCTAAAAGGAGTTTCGCGGGCGACTAAAATGAGTTTTCTACGCTCTTTTAAAATCACATCCGCAGCGCGGGTAATCAGATCATCGGCAACTCCATGCGCAATTCTGCCAAGCGTCCCCATGGTACAAGGGCAAACAATCATGGTTTTGTAATCGGACGAACCCGAAGCAAAAGGTGCGTAAAAATCGGCGTGATCGTAGGTGGTAAATGGATAGTTTTCGAAATCACTATTTCCCAACTCAAACTGCCAAACCTCTTTTGCCACCTTAGACATAACTAAGGCCACATTTTTGGGATCATCCACCAATTGAGACAGAGAATCAAGCAATACTTTTGCATAAATAGCTCCACTGGCACCGGTAACGGCAACAACAATTTTTGACTCATTCATAGCTATAAATATCTGAAAAGCGAAATTAGCACAACATCATTGTACTGGCGTCTATCGTGATAAGCCATAGTGCTAAATGATGGCAGATCTCTTATTGGTAAAAATGAATAGGAATATGTTAGTCCAAGATTCCATTTATCGTTAAATTGCCATGTTCCACCGCCTTGGACAGAAAAATCAAAAGGATTTCTAGTATCTACTGAGTTTGAACGGACTTTGTCTCCATCAATACGGTCAATCGCCCAAAAAAGATAGGCAAACGAGACTCCTGCTCTAAATCCTAGTTTATTGAAAGGTTTAAAACTATAGAAAAGTGGAACTTCAACATAGTTTAATCGTTGCACGTATGATCCCGGATTTGTAACGGTAGAATTTTTTCTACTTCCTTTCTGAATATAATACATCTCCATTCGCAACGCATTTTTCTTTCCAAAGGGAAGTTCTGTAAACACCCCAGCTTGAACCCCAGGATGATTATATCCCGAAAGTTTATCGCCCGTAACCTGAGTAGCGGCCAATCCCAACACCAACCCACCTTTAAAAGACTGAGCCTGAGTAAGACTTACCGTAAAAAAAAGTATTATCCCAAAACCATATTTAATCAATTTCATCTTCAATATTTTTTAATTCATAAAAAGTTCTAATCGTTTATTCTAGTTTTAACCGCAGAGCGATGCATTGCGATGCGTTGAGCCAGTCGAAACGAGCTTGTCGAAATGGACGCAGAGGAGTTTTAAAAAGAGAGAGAACGCAGAGCGAAGTGCTGAGCCTTTTGAAGTGCCGCAATGCGACGATGCGCAAGCGAGTCAAAAATGCGAAGAATGTCTCGCTTCGCGCACTTGGCTACTTCTCAAAGAACTCAACTACTATTTTTTACTCTATCTTCACGAACTCAGCAACTCTTTGGTCGAGCTTAGCTCTGATAACTGCTAACTGAACACTGTATTTCGGTCGAGCTTTGCTCTGATCACTGATAACTGATAACTGTATTTCCTGTTCTCCGTTCTTCCTCTTCACTGATTTTCTTTATTTGCCCCATCCCTAAAGGGAGCAAAGAAAATCCTTTTGCTTTTTCTAAGTACCATTTCGGTCGAGCTTGGCTCACTCATCTCTCATCGTTCATAATTCATCACTCTCCCAAGTCGAGCTTCGCTCTGTTAACTGATAACTGTCTACCCAAACATCTCTTTCACCAATTTCACTCCATCTATCAATCGATCCACCTCTTCTTTGGTATTATAAAAAGCAAAAGATGCTCTTATCGTTCCTGGAATTTTGAAATGATCCATTACGGGTTGTGCGCAATGGTGGCCCGTTCTGACGGCGATTCCCATTTTATCCAATATCGTTCCTGCATCGTATGGATGAATTTGATCCATCACAAAAGACAATACCGATGTTTTCTCTTTTGCCGTTCCAATTATTTTTATTCCTTCAATTTTAAGTAATTCATCGGTGGCATAATGTAACAATTCATCTTCGTAAAGTGCAATATTTTCCAATCCAAGATTAAGCACATATTTAATAGCCACATCCAAACCGATAACATCGCCAACACTAGGAGTTCCTGCTTCAAATTTATAGGGAAGTTCGTTGTAAGTAGTCTTGGCAAAAGTCACCTCTTTAATCATCTCTCCACCGCCTTGATAGGGAGGCATTGCATTTAAAAGTTCTTCTTTTCCGTACAAAACACCAATGCCCATGGGAGCGTAAATTTTATGTCCCGAAAAACAATAAAAGTCACAATCCAATGCTTGAACATCTACCGGAATATGAGAAATTGCTTGCGCACCATCTATCAGCACTTTCACCCCTTTGGCATGCGCCAAATCGATAATTTTTTTAATCGGATTGATGGTTCCCAATGCATTGGAGACATGTGCCACCGAAATTAATCGAGTTTTTGGGCCCATAAGTTCTTCTAATTTCTCAAACATCAATATTCCATCTTCGTCAAATGGAAGCACTTTTAGTATTGCTTTTCGCTCCTCACAAGCCATTTGCCATGGAACAATATTGGAATGGTGTTCCATTTCGGAGATAATAATTTCATCGCCTTCGTTTACAAATTTCTTGCAAAACGAAGTGGCAACTAAATTAATAGCCTCGGTAGTTCCACGGGTAAAAACCACTTCGTAGGACTGTTTGGCATTGATAAAAGCACGAATATTTTGACGTGAATTTTCAAAAGCTTCGGTTGCAATCTGACTTAGATGATGCACCCCACGATGAATATTGCTATTGTAACGGTTATAATAATCAGCCAACGCATCGGTTACTTGGATTGGCTTCTGATTGGTGGCGGCATTATCGAAATAGACCAGTGGGCGTTTGTTCACCATCTGGTCGAGTATTGGAAAGTCTTTGCGAATGGTCTCTATATCAATCAACATGATTTAAATTTTGTTTCCTACAAAATTAAGCATTTTTTTGGATTGGAGTTTTTGTTTACAAATGAATTCGATAAAAGAAAAGAGATTTTGCGCAATTTTTTATTTGTTTAATCCTTAATCTGCCAAACAATAAAAAACATGTTTTCGTTGAATTCAAATCTCCTGACAAATTAATTGAGTTTTTACTGTTTCATAACTTCCTGATACTTATGACAAATAACCACTTTCCGTAAATATGAGTTAAAAATAAATTAAAATAATTTTTCACTCTTTGGTTTATTTTGCAACTAATTTGAAGTATTGATTTAAATACGTATTAAAAATATCCTAAACTAAAAATTAGAAAAATGAAGAAAATTGGCTTAAGACCCCTCGTTCTTGGACTATTTATGGCATCAACTTTTACAAATCTTTTGGCTCAAAATTCGGCCGCAGTGATGGAAACAGGGAAGCAATATCTGATTCAATCAGCTATGAATTATGGTCGTGATAACGGTGGATATATGGATGTTCCGGGCACACCCACCTTAATTAATAAAGGATCAAACATTCAAGTGTGGAACTTAGACAACGGGATGGATCGTAAGTTTACATTAAACAATTCGAACGAAACAGGTTATTATGAAATTTTGGTTGGTTCCACCCAAGAGGCTCGTTTAGATGTAGATAATGGATCGACAAAAAACGGTACAAACGTGCATGTGTGGGAAAAAAATGGTGGAAACACTCAAAAGTTCACATTCCTACATTTGGGTAATGGACGATTTAAAATTCTGGATCGTAACGGAAAAATTATCACTTTAAGCAATCGTTCTTCAGCTAATGGAGCCAATGTTCTTATTTGGGACAATCAAGATGGAGTTTGGGCAGAGTGGTATCTGATAGATGCAAATACAAAAAAAGCATATATTCCAGCATCAACAGTTGCATATGAAGAGACCAAAGTAATAGGAGATCCCATACCAACAGGCCAAAATTTTTGGATTCAATCGGTTATGAATTATGGTCGCGACATGGGTGGTTGCTGGGATTTACCAGGCAGTGAAGACAAAATGGTTCAAGGATCAAATATTCAAGTGTGGACAATCGATGGAGGAAAAGATAGATTTTTTAGAGTTGAGAAAAAATTCGACAGCCCCTATTATCAAATCTATGTTGGAAATTTAAGCGATGGCGTAGTGGATTTAAGTGGTGGAGATACGAAAGATGGCTCAAATATTAAGATGTGGAAAGCAAACAACAATCAAGCTCAAGATTTTTACTTCAAACATTTAGGAGAAGGACGCTATAAAATATATCACCGAAGTGGAAAAATCATCAATTTAGACAGTCGTAAAAACGAAAATGGGACCAACGTCCATTTATGGAGTGACCACGAAGGGATTCAAAACGAATGGTATTTTGTAAATCCAACGACCAAAAAAGCATACGTGCCTGGATTAGGAAAACCAGCTGAACCCAACACTCCTGCAAAATCATTAAAAGGATAAGAAAAAAACCAATAATAATTAAATAATAAAAGTATGAAAAAAATATTTTTTCTGTTACTTGCTTGTTTGACAATAAGTTCATCACTATTTGCGCAAGACCTAAAACCAAAAAAAGATAAAGAGACAAAAAAGTATGGTTTTATAAATAAAGCGGAAGAGTGGATTGTAAAACCAATTTACGATGATGCAGACAAGTTTAAAGATGGATTTGCAAAAATTTACATCAATAAAAAAGAAGGTTTAATTACCGAAACAGGCTCCGTACTTGTTGAACCTCAATTTGACGACATCGATAAATTTAAAGATGGAATAGCCATTGTGAAACTGAATAAAAAATACGGGTTTATCGACAAAACAGGAAAAACTTTATGTGAACCTAAGTATGATGAAATAGAGAAATTCTCCTCAGACAATATTGCAAAAATAGAATTAGGCAAAAAATTCGGATTGATTAAAAACGATGGAAGCGTCCTTATTGAACCCCGTTTTAATTTGATTGAAAAGTTTTATGGGAATTTAGCAAATGTTGCTATCGACAAATATACTAATCAGAAACGTTGGGGACTTATTGATAAAACAGGAAAAGTTATCTTCGAACCTATTTATGTATTTCCTTTAAGTTTTAATAATCGCTCACTCGCAATTGCAAACATTACAGATGGCTTAGATCAAGCGATGTATCTTATTGTTAAAAATGATGGAAGCATTCTTTTAAATGATCTCTTGTATGCTTACATGGATGATTCGAACTGTTTTATTAAACAAAAGAATACAAAATGGTTAGTTTGCGATGCAAACACAAAGCCAATTTCAAAAGAGTTTGACGAGTTTGATTATGCACCCAAAGGGGGATTCAACGACAATGGATATGTCTGTGCTCGCGAAGGGAAAAAATGGGGTTTTATTGATTTAACAGGAAATACTATTATTCCATTCAAATATGACCAGATTTCAGAAAGAGGATTTCACGAAAATTATTGTGCAGTAAGAGTTGGTGAAAAATGGGGTTATATCGATAGAAAAGGTGTCTACTTGAAAGAACCTATGTTTGAAATAGCCGATATGTTTGTGAAAATTGCAGGAGAATATGTAGCAAGTGTAAAAATGGACGGAAAAGAATATACCCTCTATGCTAAAACAGGAGAGTTGAAACTTAAAGCAACGCCTTCCAATAGTTATGTTGCACAGCCAGCTGGAACTACTCAAACCTCAACAACTGGAACTACTCAAAATACTTCAAGCAGTACTTCTGCCCCAGCCGTTGTTAACAATGATTGGATTATTGGCACTTGGAAAGTAACCGAGGAAAAAACCGGAGGAGCTCCTAAAACAGGAAATAATATGACCTCCGTAAGTTATACATTTAATCAAAATGGTGACGGTTCGTATGTTGAACGTTATGACGTAATGGCAAACAAGACCACCACAAGCAACATTACTTGGTCGTTGAGCGGGAATAAGTTATCCCTTAGGTCGTTAAACTTTACCCTTACAATTGCGGCAGATAAACGATCGATGACCATGACGGGTATTATGGGAACCTATTGGAAGATGACTAAATAGATTTTTTTGAGGGTTGTGTTAATATTTGAATACAACCCTCTTTTTTTTATACTTTTGCCATTTATTTGGCATAAGATATTCCTAATAACACAATACAAATACCATATTTACTTGTTAAACAGCTAATTTATGAAAAAAACCAGCCTGTTAATATTTCTATTTGTTACCGTTCTTTGTGGCTCTGCACAGACTCAAAAAGGGATGTTTGTCGCCGATAGAGATGTAACCGCCACTAAAAAAACTCCGGTTCATTTAACCTATGGATTTCAAAAAGGAGATAAATTACTCATCTATCTCTTCACTAATAAAAAAAGAGAAATCGATCGGTTTTACATCATGGTAGATGGCAAGACTGTTTTTGAGAAAAAAGATTTTGCTCCATCAGAAGCCCCTATCGAAATAATCGTTCCGAAAACCGATTTTGTCCATTTTTTCTTTGAAGGACCTTTGTTAGGTCGAGATATTACGTTTAAACTAGAACGGGTTCCAGCAAGTGAAGAGGGTAAATTTTACAATACGGCACTTCAGAGTTACAAACATTATGATTATAAAACGGTAGATTACGAAGAAGATAGTGTTGTGGGATATTTAGAGCCTCAGTATGTGCCTAATAAGTTTACTGTGGTTAATGAAGTGGTGTATGAAAGCAAACAACTCGATGTTCAAACACATACCATTAGAGCGGGTAAAACGAAGGGGATGGTTTTTTTAAAACCCGATGAAGTCTCCAACGATCCGAATAAAAAATTGAAATTTCTTGGCTACCAGGTCATCATTACCACGGCTACCACGGGCGAAAAAGTGTGGAAATACATAAGTGCGGGCGTAGATGTGGGAACACTCGCATTGAGTTTGGCATTTCCGGTTGTGGGAACAGTGGGTGGATTGGCTGTAAATACCGCTTTTGAGATGATTGGACCTCAAAAAAATGGAGAGCCCGTTTATTATGCCATTTTGCCCAACCAAACCGAAGTTGATAATTTTACTTCGAACAGAAGTTGCCTTTCCTACGAAACAGGATTAGCCACTGGTTATAGCGCTCAATGGCCTCCGTATGACACATTAGCAATTGGTGTAAGAAATCTAAATGTTACCACCGACGTAAAATCAACCATTGCTGTATTTGCAATTTATCAAGCATCTATTTCCAAAGAAATCACCCAAAACACAGTGGTTATTCGTCCCAAAATGGCTCGATTGAAAAAACAAAGAGTGGTGATTGAAAATGTGAAAGAGTGGGGTTCCCAAAAATAAAAAACTGGCAAATAAACAAAGATAAAATTGATCAAAGCTCACTGGCTTGATTTTAAAAATAATCATAATGAAGAAAGTAATCATAACCATAATTTCACTTCTATTGGTGTCAAACCTGTTTTCTCAAGTGTTAGACAGCATAAAAATGCTCGATATTAACCAAGAAATCAAAGAAGATCTCTTTCATTTTAGGACCAACAAAGGGGATATTTTAAGCATTAACATCACTCCTGAATTTAAAAATGAGAAGAAAGGAACCCGCTACGATTTAAAAACAGTTCGTTTTTTCCGTCAATTTTCAAACCAAGAATTTCAATACATTGCCGAGAAAAAAGATGCGGAACAATACTCCATACAAATTATGGTTCCGAGCGATGGCATCTATTCGTTATACATCGACCGCGGGGGATCGAAAAAATTCAATACTGCTGTTACCGTTTACAGAACCCCCAAAGACGAAGCCTCCAAAGAGGTGAAACGAAATGCCGTTATGGTATCAATTCCAGATACGCTCCACATCTACACCAAAGACTCTTTAATGAACGATTATATTCGCGTAAGCACTCCTTTTGTAAAGAAAGACACAATTCCAAAATACAAAGAAGATCAAATTTTTTTAGATGTGGCTTATGCTTTACGAATTGGCAACGATTATGCAATTCCCATTCATATTCCTTATGAATTATACACATTGAGCAAACGGGCTACTTCGGTAAAATGGGGATTTATTCTTACCGTTGGTAATGAAGTGTATGAAGGATTAAAAAACAAAATGGCTCAAGTAGCAACGGCTGCCATCGATATGGGTGTGGGAAAAGCAATGTCGGGAGGAAAAAAAGTAGATGGCGCCATAGATGTAGCCACCAATACCAGCAAAATCAAAAAAGGATATGATGTCTTCGATAAAGCAGCTACTGCCAACGCTGTTGCTGGAATATCGGGGGATGTGGCAGAAGCGTCAAATATCAAAGCAGTTACCAATGAAAGCAAAGGAGCCTCGGCCGTTACGGCTTTTACTGGATTATCTGAATCTGCAGGAAATGCATTGGCTCAATTTGCCCCTCGAATTGAAGATAAAGTACATTGGAAATTGATGAGTCACGAAGAATACAAGAAATATCTAAGCAACCAGCCTTACAATTGCAAAAAAGGAACCGATGGTTACGTAAGAGACAGCGTTATCATCAAAGATCCAAACGAACTTTATTATCTAGTTATTGAAAATGAACGCGATATCAAAGGGAAAAGTTTTGTGAAAGACCTAGAATCTATAGGCAAAACCATCCTAAGTCAATATGTTTACGTTACTCTAAAAGTTTGGGTGCAACGCGAAGTATTAGAAATAAGAGATCTTGGATATTATGAAAACACACTTTATCCCGTCTATAAAACAAAATGGAATTACAAACAAACCTATTCCAGAGGAATAAATGTGGTTTTTGAAGATGAAGTATTGCCTTATTATACGGTGTTAAATAACAAAAATATTTATTAGTATTTGTCTCCTTCGACCAACGCCAAGAGCGTGACAGGCTTCGCCAAGTCGTGGCAAGCGGACTAAGAATGACAGAATTAAAAACTATTTCTGATTTTTCTACTTTTCGAGTCTTCCTGTCACGATAGCTATCGTGATTATCGAAGGACTTCATAAGCACTTCCAAAAAAGTTCTTTCTATAATACTTCGATTCGACAAGCTCAGAGCAGGCTAACTACCAATGATAGAATCACATAAACACCTCATAGACAAATGATTGTGGGTTTTTGGCAAAATCTAGGCATGAAACTATGAATTAGTCTTTTCTTCAAGGTTTGACTAACCTTAATCTTTGATTTAGAAAATTAAAAAACCTTCTGAGTAAACTGGTTTTTTTGTATTAGTAGAATCATCCTCGCTCAAGGTGACTTCGAGTGCCTCAGCCACCTTCCTAGGTGTTCACTAGCCTAAGCCATCACTGCGTAGCCCTAAATCTTCAAAAATAGCTCAATCATCTGCGCGTGGGTGCCGAAAAAAAACAAATTGCATTTCTTGATGAGTTTTTAATAATTGATTGCAATTTGGTGTTTTTTCGAGCATCCACGAAAAAAATGATCCGCCAACTTGCGGACGATTTTTTCGGGAA
>JBBRGJ010000048.1:0-21011 GCA_038240835.1 Bacteroidales bacterium
GCATATGAGCGATCCAAGACATCATTTTTGCGTTCGCAGAGCAATTTCAACAAATCGGCCTCTTTGGAAGTCAGTTTTTGGGATGTATCTCCAAAGGCAAGCAACTGACGAGTATATTCAAAGGTGTATTTACCGATGACAAAATTATCTTGCACTTGTTCGCCCAGCAACTCGGGATGAGTTCTGCGGATGATTGCTTTCATTCTAACCAAAAGCTCTTCCATGCTAAAAGGTTTGGTGATATAGTCATCAGCACCTGAATCGAATCCATCCAACACATCTTGTTGCATCGATTTTGCGGTAGTAAATAAGATTGGAATTTTTTTATCTTTCAATCGAATCTCTTTTGCCAATGTATATCCATCTTTCAATGGCATCATGATATCAAACAGACAAATATCAAAACTATTTTTCACAAATACCTGATATGCCTCTTCACCATTCACGGTAAGATGTACTCCAAATCCCTTTGCTTCTAAGTATGTTTTTAACACAAGACCCAAATTTGGATCATCTTCAGCAAGTAGTACTTTTATTTTTTTATTATCCATAATATATTATTTTTTTAACGGAATAGTAATCGTAAATACGCTCCCTTTCTTCAACTCACTATCTACAGAAACAATGCCTCCGTGGATATCCAAAATCACTTTTACATAACTCAATCCTAGTCCAAATCCTTTCACGTCATGCCTATTTCCAGTGGGCACACGGTAGAGTTTTTCGAAGATTTTTTTCTGATTAGAACGGCTAATGCCAATGCCATTATCTTTAATCCTGATTTGAATTGAATGATCGGTATTGTTATTTGTAGAAATTATAATCATAGGTTTGTTGGGCGTATATTTATTAGCATTGTCCAACAAGTTGTAAATCACATTTGTAAGATGGACTTTATCGCCAAAAACTATACATTCTTGGGCTTCTAAATGCTGTTCGATGGCCCCATTGCGTGATTCAAAAACAATTTTCATGCTTTTCAACACATCTTCGATCACTTGATGAATGTTGACGTGTTCGAGTTTCATTTTCAATTGAGCAGAATCCAATACCGCCGTTTGCAATATTTTCTCAGCCATTTTTCCCAATCTTTTATTCTCTTCGTGGATAATGCCCACATAATTGTTCATCATGACTTTACTCTGAACAATATCTTCATCATTCAGTGCTTCGCAGGCCAATGAAATCGTGGCGATGGGAGTTTTGAACTCATGGGTCATGTTATTGATAAAATCATTCTTAATATCTGAAAGCTTTTTCTGCTTGATAATGGTTGAAATATTAAAAATAAAAATAGTGAGGATTACAATAATTAGAAATGCGGACAAAAGCAACATGTTTGCAATTTGAGAATAGATAAACTTAGACTCATCCGGAAAATAGATCAACAGAAATGAGGGAGGTGAAAAGATATCTCCAGGGAAAAGATTAAACACTAACCCATTGTTTAACAACTCATTATGATAATTTCCACTCTTTTCGATGCATAGTTTTTCGGTAGCACCCGAAATTACACCAAACTCAAAAGGAGTATTTATTTGCTCATTACGCAACTCAATTTTCAACAGCGAATCGAGCAGATTTTTGTCCAATCGGTCTTCTATGGCTTTATTGTTATTCTCATTAATCAGACTCTCAATTACTTGACCTAAAATAGAGCTTTTATTGACCGGATCCACAGAGTCCTGCGAGGCCCCACTTTGAGTTAACGAACGAGTTCCAAGCTCGTCATAAGATAATTGTGTACTATCGTTGTTTGTGCTGCTAATACCGTTGGACGATTTTTTACGAAAAAACTCGATGGTAATTTCACCCCGAGAATCGTAAGCAGTATCGATGTTATGTTTTGTCTTTTTCTTGCTTTCAATTTCTAACTTCTTGATTATCTGTTTATTCAGCGAATCAATCAGCAACAATGGAGAGGCACCATATTTCGGATTTTTAATTTGGCGAGCCAACTCAATTTTCTCAAGTTTGGTCACCACATTGTTCACCGCCTCCTTTACGCTAGATAAAAAATTGGCTTCACGAACCTGTTTCGCATTCTCAATCCAATACACTTGTACTCCTACCAAAACGATAAGAGACAAACTCATGATTATTATAGGTATCCAAATGCGATTTTTCTTCATAACAGTTGCAAATATACACAATTTTAAGGACAATTTTAATATAGTTTAACAACTTTTAACCGTAAGAAAAAGGGAAGAGAACTTTGAGGTAAGTGATCAGTTAGCAGTGATCAGTTAACAGTGATCAGTTCGCAGTGATCAGTTAGCAGAGCTAAGCTCAACTTGCTTCGCATTTCGCTGTTGGCTGTTGGCTGTTTGGCTGTTAACTGTTAACTGTTAACTGATTATTTCTGGAATTCTAAGATTTCTAGGTTTTTAAAATCGGAGCCGTCAATGTCCATTCGGATGGCTGTGGAAACTTGGTGGAATCCGAATTTGCCAGCAGCGCCTGGATTGATGTGAAGTACATTAAAATCGTGGTCGAACACTACCTTTAATATATGAGAATGGCCCGATATAAATAGGTTTGGTTTTTCGGATTTAATTAGACGTAGTGCTTCTTTTTGATATTTTTTGGGATATCCGCCAATGTGAGTCATCAATACTTTTACTTTTTCGACAGTAAACAGCTGAAATTCTGGACAGTAACTTCTAATTTGTGCGCCGTCGATGTTTCCATACACAGCTCTAACGTGAGCTACCTTTGACAACTGTTGGATGACACTTTCTGCTCCAATATCACCGGCATGCCAAATTTCGTTGCAAGAAGCAAAAAACTCTAAAACTTTGGGAGATAAATCGGAGTGTGTATCGGAAAGAATTCCAACTTTAATCATCGCTATTTATCGTAATTTCGGTGCCGAAGTGCTTCGTAAAGAATCACGCCCGTGGCCACAGAAACATTGAGCGAATCGATGGTACCCATCATAGGAATTTTCACATGATCCGAAAAATAGTTAAAATATTCTGGAGAAATCCCCTCCCCTTCGTTGCCCATGACAATACACACCGGACGGCGATAATCAGCTTGATAATGCATGTTTTTTGCTTTTTCGGTTGCGCCAATAATTGCGACACCAGCTTCTTGAAGATAGACAAAAACCTCTTTTAAGTTCGTGTGTCTGCAAATAGGGACATTGTGAATTGCGCCAGCAGAAGTTTTTACCGCATCTTCGTTAATCTGAGCAGAATTATGTGCAGGAATTACAACCGCGTGAATACCAGCACATTCTGCCGTTCTCACTATAGCGCCCAAATTGCGTACATCGGTAATTCGATCGAGGACCAAAATAAATGGATCTTCCCCCGTTTCGTAGATGGTTGGAATCACGTCAAAAATACTCGCATAATCCACAGAAGAGATATAAGCCACAGCACCTTGGTGGTTTCCATGAACCATTCGATGCAGTTTTTCTACAGGCACCAATTGCATTGGAATATTCCGTTGGCGAATCAACGTAGTCAACTCACGCATTAAGTCGCCCACTAATCCACGTTGAATCAATACTTTATCTACTGTTTTATCCGATTGAATGGCTTCGATGATTGGACGAAGACCATAAATAATATCTTTTCTCTTCAATTGTCAAATGTTTATTTTTGCAAAGATACAAAATGCAAGTGAGCTATTTTTTATTAGGGACAAACAAGTTAACATGAAGTCCGAAATTTATGCGAAATGGCAGATAACTCAAAACAGCGCCACCTAGTAACCCAGAATAAATATATTGGAGATGAAATTTGGCATTTTTAGTTCCAAATCTCATGGTTAACGCAGGTTCAATAAAACAATAGCTATTTTTATCCATTTCCCAAAACGCATTCGAATAAAGTTGATCCAACGGATAATTTCTGTTCTCAAAATTAAAATAGTTAAGAAAAACCACCCGGCAAGAAAGGGCAAAATCTACTGGTTTTGTAGTAAATCCAACAGCGGGTTGAATAAAAAAATGAGTTGTATTGGCTCTTATCGAATAGGAATCTAAGATCTGAGATGAATGTTGATCCTGTATATCTACTTCAACACGATTTTTCCCATATCCAAATCCACCGAAAGCCTGAAAATTAAGTCCATCGCGAAGAATGGTATAATAACCGGCACCCACCTCAACCATTCGAGTTACACTTCGGCTATATTCAGAAGAGACCGTATCTTTAAGACCTGTTTTAGTGCCCCAAAACGATTGAAATTGACCATTTGCAACAACTCCCAAATGTTTATTGATTGAATAAGCCGTTTGAAAGTCAAAAGGTCCAATAGCAACCTGAATTTCGTTGGCTGCTTTAAAAAGAGGCACATTCTGTTTGTTTGGCATATACATTACTTGGCAACTTGAAAGAAGTTGCGCAATACCAAAAACAATCAGAAGATAAATTATCCAGGAGGAGTGTTTCACAGTTCGATGTTTATTGAAAAAAACTTAATTTAATTGCTTTAAAAGAAGGTGGTTAATCTTCCTCATAAGAAGGAGGTGTCACTTTTGGTTTTTTTTGCATCAGCCGATCTGCGATATTTACATGAATTCCAACATTAAACACAAAAGGCATATAGTTTAACCTATCGACATTGTATTTATAGGAAAAAATTGCTTGTGCATGAAATTTCAGATACTTATATCCAAATCTCAATGTAATTGCAGGCTCCATAAAAAGGAATGGTTGATCGATGTTAAGCAGTTTATTTTCGTACAAATCAATCTTCGAAAAACCTGAAGTATCCACTCCATAATAGTTTTGGACAATAAATCGGGTAGAAAAAGCAACATCAAAATTATCGATGGTGTAACCGATGCTGGGTTGGACAAAAAATCGGGAAGTTTTAGTAAAGAAATTACTTTTCAACACTGGCAATGCATTCAACGAGTCAGTATCAAACTTTTTGAACGAACTATTTCCAAAACCCAATCCACCATAACACTCGACGATTGCATTGTCGTTAAGTTTTTTAAAATATCCTCCGCCTGCTTCAATGTGATATATATTTCGCTCAGTGGAATAGCTATAAGCAATCGAATTTTGGTCAAAAACACTTGTAACATCACTATAATATCCATTGGCAATCACTCCAATGTTGTCCGTAACGGCATAAGCACCCTGAAGATTGCTCAACCCAAGAGTAGCTCTCACCTCATTTTTTTCTTGAAGTAAAGGAACGTTTTGCATAGAAGGAACATACATTGTATTACAGCTTTGAAACAATACAGCCGTCAATGAAAATAAAACGAAGATTCCAATTTGTTGTTTAATTGTTTTTTTCATAATTACTCGTTTAAATAGTATTTATTTTTGCTAAGCTACGAATTTTTATTAAAAAAGCAGATATTTTTGAAAAATATCTGCTTTTTTAATAATGGGTGGAGTTAATTTTTATTTTTTCAATCCACTTCTGATAAGTAATGCGTCAATGGTTGGTTCTTGACCTCTGAATTTAAGGTACAATGCAGATGGATGCTCAGTTCCTCCTTTGGATAAGATGTTTTTTCTAAACGAAGCAGCCGTAGCTTTGTTGAAGATACCATTCTTTTTGAACACAGAAAATGCGTCAGCATCTAACACTTCAGCCCATTTATATCCGTAATAACCAGCTGCATAACCGCCGTCGAAAATATGACTAAAAGATACACTCATGTTAGTACCTGGTAATTCGTTAAGCAAAGCAGTTTTGGAAATTGCCTTCATTTCAAAATCACTAACAGACAGATTGACAGGAGAATCAATTGAGTGCCAAGCCATATCAATCATTGCAAACGACAACTGACGAACCGATTGATAACCTGCTTGATAGTTGTTATAATCTTTAATTTTTAGAATTAAATCAGCAGGAATGAGTTCATTCGTTTTGTAGTGACGTGCAAAAAGGTCTAAGAATTGTTTTTCAGCGGTAAAGTTTTCCATTATTTGTGAAGGAAGTTCTACAAAATCTCTGTAAACACTAGTACCCGAAAGAGATGCATAAGTAACATCCGTTAACATACCATGAAGTGCATGACCAAATTCGTGTAAGAACGTATTCACTTCGTCAAAAGTCAACAAAGCAGGATTCTCGGCGGTAGGTTTAGTGAAATTACACACAATTTGAATCAACGGACGAGTATCTACGCCATTTCTTTTGTATTGTTCGCGGAAAGAGGTCATCCAAGCACCGTTGCTTTTAGTTTCTCTAGGGAAGAAATCCAAATAAAGAATTGCCAAGAATTTCCCTGTCAAATCGGAAACTTCGTACACGGTAACATCAGGATTGTATGTCTCGATTTTTTTATTCTCTTTGAAATTTAAACCATATAATTTGTTCACCAATGAAAACACCCCTTTTTTCACTCTTTCAAGTTCAAAGTATGGTTTTAGAAGTTCGTCGTTGATTTTAAATTTTTCGTTGATATACTTTTGTGTATAAAACGACCAATCCCAACGTTGTAATTCACCTTCAAAACCTTCTTTAGCGGCAAACTCTTGAAGTTCTACCACCTCTTTTTTTGCTGCAGGCAAAGATGCATCCAATACTTCTGTCAGAAATTTAGTTACTTTATCTGATGATTTAGCCATTCTCTCTTCCAACACAAAATCAGCATAGGTCTTATACCCTAGCAAATTAGCCATTTGAAGTCTTAACTCAGCAAATTGAATTACATTTTGGGAGTTATCAAATTCGTTTCCTTTAAAACAACGAGTGGTGTATGCTGTAAACATCTCTTTACGCAAGTCTCTTATTTCAGAATACTTCATAAAAGCGCCATAGCTAGGAGCTGACAAATCAAAAGCCCAACCCTCTTTATCTTTACTTTTAGCGGTCATTTCTGCCATTGCAATCACACTTTCGGGCAAACCAGCAAGATCTTCTTTTTTAGTGATGACCAACAAGTATGAGTTCGTCTCTTTCAGTAAGTTGTTTTTGAATTGCAACGACAAGTCAGAAAGTTTGGCAGATATTTCACGGTATTTTTGTTTTTGATCATCATTTAAGTTAGCGCCACTACGAACAAATCCACGATACGTTTTCTCGAGCAACATCAGCTGTTCAGGGTTAAGTTTCAATGCATCTTTTTGTTTGTAAACCACTTTCACTCTTGCAAAAAGAGCAGGATCAAGATTAACATCGTTGCCATATTCAGTCACCAATGGCATTACATCATACGCAATTTTTTGCAATTCCTCTGATGATTCAGCTTCTAAAATATTAAAAAACACATTGCTAATTTTGCCTAACAACATTCCGCTATGCTCAAGCGCTTCGATTGTATTCTGAAATGTAGGAGCAGATTTAGTTTGTTCAATCAGTCTAATCTCTTCCTTGGCAAGCTTAATTGCATGTTTGAAAGCAGGAAGATAATGTTCTGGTTTAATTTGTTTAAATGGAGGAGTTCCGAATGGAGTATTCCAAGGTTTTACAAGAGGATTATCCTCAATATTCTGAGCATTGATGCCCAAACCCGTAATCAATGTTAGTATCAACATAGAGATAAGTTTTGTTTTCATTTGTATGTTTTGTTTGTATTATTTCTAATTATTTAAGTCTAAAATTTAAACTGAATGCAAAGATATAAAAAACAATACAATCAACGTGTATGCTTGGGTAGAAAGGTGTCTAAATTAGCAATATGAGACCATTTCATAATTACAAACGCTGGGTTATTCAAACGATTTTCAAAAAACCAATTCACAATTATCCCACAAAAAAAACGCATCTTTTGAATGCGTTTCTTTTCTGTTTGTGTTTAGTCGAAAAAACACTTATTTGATAGTACGTTTTACTTCAATTTCATCGTATCCTTCGATGATGTCAGCTACTTTAATATCGTTGTAATTATCGATACCAAGTCCACAATCTTGTCCAGCAAATACCTCTTTTACTTCATCTTTAAAACGTTTCAATGAAGATAATTTACCTGAATAGACTACGATGCCATTACGAATAACACGGATTTTTGTTTGACGATTAATTTTTCCATCAAGGACAATTGAACCAGCAATTGCTCCCACTTTGGTAATATTAAATACTTCGCGAACTTCGATATTACAAACAATTTTCTCTTGGATTTCTGGAGATAACATCCCTTCGATGGCATCTTTAATCTCGTTGATTGCATTGTAGATAATAGAGTAAGTACGGATGTCAATTTCTTCCATTTCTGCAAGTTTACGAGCTTGCAACGAAGGACGAACTTGGAACGCGATAATAATTGCATTAGAAGCAGAAGCGAGCAGAACATCAGATTCAGTAACAGAACCCACAGATTTGTGAATTACGTTTACCTGAACTTGAGAAGAGGAAAGTTTAAGCAATGAATCAGACAATGCTTCCACAGAGCCATCCACATCTCCTTTAACAATGATGTTAAGTTCTTTAAAGTCACCGATTGCGATACGTCTTCCGATTTCGTCGAGGGTGATATGTTTTTGAGTTCTAATTCCTTGTTCACGTAATAGTTGAGCGCGTTTGTTGGCAACTCCTTTTGCTTCGTGTTCATCTTTGTATACTTTAAAAGTATCTCCAGCTTGAGGAGCAGCATTAAGACCTAACAGCAAAAGTGGAACCGATGGACCCGCTTCTTGGATGGCTGCATTTCTCTCGTTGAACATTGCTTTCACACGACCAACGGTAGATCCAGCCACAACAACATCTCCAATTTTCAGTGTTCCATTTTGAACAAGAATTTTGGCAACATATCCTTTTCCTTTATCCAAAGAAGACTCAATTACAGTACCTATTGCAAGGCGAGATGCATTTGCTTTCAATTCTAAAAATTCAGCTTCGATAAGCACTTTATCTAGTAGGTGATCGATATTTAACCCTTTTTTAGCCGAGATTTCTTGACTTTGGAATTTTCCACCCCACTCTTCTACCAAAATATTCATGGCAGAAAGGCCTTCTCTAATCTTATCTGGATTAGCACCTGGTTTATCCACTTTATTGATGGCAAATATCATCGGAACACCTGCCGCTTGGGCATGGTTAATTGCTTCAATTGTTTGAGGCATGATGGTATCATCCGCCGCAATTACAATAATCGCGATATCAGTTACTTTAGCTCCACGAGCACGCATTGCGGTAAACGCTTCGTGACCAGGAGTATCTAAGAATGTAATTCTTTTTCCATTTTTCAGTTTCACTTCGTATGCACCAATGTGCTGAGTGATACCACCGGCTTCACCACCAATTACGTTTGCATTTCTGATATAATCGAGCAGAGAAGTTTTACCATGATCTACGTGACCCATTACAGTTACGATAGCAGAACGTTCCGCTAAATCTTCTGGATTGTCAATTTCTTCCACCTCTTCTTCAGCATCAGCGCCGATAAAGACCACTGTGAAACCGAACTCATCAGCTAACAGAGTAATTGTTTCAGCATCAAGTCGTTGGTTGATAGAGACGAATAGACCAATACTCATACAGATTGAAATAATCTGAGTAACTGGAACATCCATCAAGAAAGCCAATTCATTTGCTGTTAAAAACTCTGCAACTTTGATCACTTTTAGTTCACTCAACTCTTGATTTGATAAATCAGTTGCTTTTTGGCTAACTAAATTACGTTTATCACGACGGTGTTTTGATGTTTTGGATTTACCTGTAGGAGATAAACGAGCCAACGTTTCTTTAATTTGGCGGTCGATTTCTTCATCGGTTAACTCAACTTTTTTAACCTCTTTTACAGGGGCGTTTTTATTGAATCTAGGATTGGTATTATTTCCGCGGTAGTTCGGATTTGGTCTATTTTGGCCTTGTTGACCGCCTTGACCTGGAGCACCTCCTGTTCGAGGTTGCGCATTGCCACCTGTGCGAGGTTGTGATGTTCCACCAGTATTTGTCCCAGTACGAGGTTGTTGTGCATTTCCCCCAGTACGAGGTTGTGCATTGCCACCAGTACGAGGTTGTGCATTATTATCACCACTAGTACGGCGAGGTTGCGCGTTGTTAGTTCCGTTGTTTTGACCTTGCTGTGGTGATTGATTGTTTCTATTATTTTGTTGTTGACCGCCGCCAGTGTTTCCACCTTGAGGGTTGTTGGAACGGTTGTTTGAATTTTGACCACCTTCGGTTCCACCTTGCTGTTGTTGCCCTGGTGGAAGCAAACGTTTTCTACGTTTCTTGTTTCTATCTTCGCTTCTAACGGAGTTACCATCAGATTTAGCCACAGGTTTTTTGAACGAATCCAAATCAATTTTGCCCATAATTTTTGGGCCTTCTAACTTCTTGAATTCAGTTTTATAAACATCTTCGCTAAGTTGAACCGAAGAATTATCAGCAGGAGTCGTAGGTTCAGGAGCAGGAACAATAATAGGAGTTTCGGCTACAGCTTCGCTCTTTTGTTTTTTCTCCTGAAGTTTATCGGTGACTGCTTTTCTATTTTCAATTTCGCTACGAAGTTGATCATCCGTTTTCTTTGCCGGTTTTGTTTTAGTATTCAACGTATTTAAGTCGATAAACCCAACCGATTTAATTGCTGATTTTGGCGAAATAGGAGTTGTTAGGACTTCACTGCTTTTCACTTCTTCTGGAAGTTCTTTTTTTGCAGGTTCCTTTACTTTTGGTTTTTCTGAAACCTTTTCTACTTCTTTAACAGGTTTTTCTTTAGGTTGTTCCGGCTTGCTTTTAGGTTTATCCAAATCTAAAGTACCTAGTACTTTAACACCTTCAAGTTTAGCTTCCACTTTCAAGATAGTATTATCTTTAATGAAGACTTGCTTCTCTTCCACCTCTTCGCGCTCGACAACCACAGGTTTAACTACTGGAGCAGGCTCCCCACTTTTGGGAGTTTCAATGTTTTTTTTCTGAGCATTCTCTTTCACCTTTCTCTCACCAGAATATTCTTTAACGAGAATTTCATACATATTCTCGTCCAATTTAGCATTAGGGTTATTTTCTATGCTATAATCCTTTTTATTCAGAAGGTCAACAATCTTCTCAGTTGAAACGTTAAACTCTTGAGCCACCTTACCAAGCCTTTTTTTACTGGGGTCTGCCATCTATATACTCCTTTAATTCTTCTTTATATTAACTACCTAACAATGGGCAAAGATACACTTTTTATTCAAATTCTTGCTTAATTATTCGCATAATCTCTTCTATTGTCTCTTCTTCCAAGTCTGTTCTCTTTATTAATTCCTCAATTGACAAGTCTAAAACGCTTTTTGCAGTGTCGCAACCAATCGTTTTTAGAACGTCAATAATCCATTGATCGATTTCATCGCTGAACTCTTGCAAATCAATATCTTCGTTTTCATCTTCACCATCACGATACACATCAATTTCGTATCCTGTGAGTTTACTCGCAAGTTTGATATTGTATCCTCCTTTACCAATTGCCAACGACACTTGATCTGGTTTCATGTACACGTCTGCTTTTTTCTTTAGTTCATCCAATTCGATGGTTGTGATTTTAGCTGGACTAAGTGCACGTGAAATGTACAATTTATTGTTGGATGTAAAGTTAATCACATCGATGTTCTCGTTGCGTAATTCTCTAACGATTCCATGAATACGACTTCCTTTCATTCCAACGCAAGCGCCTACTGGATCAATTCTATCGTCGTATGACTCAACAGCAACTTTCGCTCTTTCGCCAGGAACACGTACAATGTTCTTAATGGTGATAATTCCATCGAAAACTTCAGGAATTTCTTGCTCCATTAATCGTTCAAGGAACATGGGCGAAGTACGAGAAATTGTAATCAAAGGATTACCATTGCTCATATCTACACTCAAAATTACCGCTCTAATGGAATCGCCTTTTTTGAAAAAATCGGAAGGAATCTGTTCTGCTTTAGGCAAAATCAACTCAATGCCTTCATCATCCAAAACCAACGTCTCTTTTTTCCAAGCTTGATAAACTTCACCTGCAATGATTTCGCCAACTCTATCTTTATATTTTTCGTATTCTTGAAGTTTTTCATACTCCATTACTTTCGACATCAGAATTTGGCGAAGCGAAAGAATCTCTCTTCTGCCAAAATGTTTCAAATATATCTTTTCAATATACTCTTCACCTACTTCAAAATCTGGTTCAATTTTAATAGCATCAGACAATTTTATTTCAAGATTCTCATCTAAAAATTCAGCATCATCGACAATATTTAAATAGCGCAAAATTTCCAAATCACCTTTGTCAATATTGACAATGATGTCGAATTTAGCTTCGAGACCATATTTTTTTTGAAGCATGTGACGAAAAGCATCTTCTAAGATTTTCATCAACGTTTCTCTATCTACATTTTTGAATTCTTTAAACTCAGCAAAAGATTCAATTAAATTTAAACTATCTTCCATGATAAGAAAGTTTTATTTGTTTATATTTTTTTCTACTTAAAGCTAATTTTTATCTTAGCCTCTTTAATTTCATTATATGTAACGATTACCTCTTGAGGTAAATCCTTTTTCTTTTTAGGTGTAGTCATCAGCGTAATCTCTGTTTCAGTTGCTGCGACAAGTTCCCCTTCAAATTCTTCATCTTCTAAATTGACTAATTCCAAAGTTCTACCAATATTCTTTACGTATTGACGAGGGAACTTCAAAGGTTGGTTTGCACCATAAGAGGAGACATTTAATTCAAAATCTTCTTTTTCGCGATCCAATTCACCTTCTACAAATTTACTTACACGAATACAGTCTTCTATAATCACGTGATCATCACTATCAAGAAAAATATAGATACGAGTATCAGATTTCACCAATATATCGGCAATATATACCTTTAGATCCATCTCTTTAATGGCTCTATTGGCAAGTTTTTCTATTACATCTCTATTTATCATATCACAAATTTGATTGAACACGTTAATAAACAAAAAACTCCCACGAGAGTGAGAGTTTAGCGTTGACCTACCAGGATTCGAACCTAGACAGGCAGTACCAAAAACTGCAGTGCTACCATTACACCATAGGTCATTTGAGGGTGCAAAGTTACTGCTTTTTTTGAAACCTCCAAATTATTTTATAAAAAAAATCGATTTTTCTTCTGATTTTATTTATTTTCAGATTAATTTTAAAAATAACAAATTGAAAATAAGGTTTTTAGCGTAAAAATAGAAAAAAGTAGAAAAAAAAATTTGGTATTTCTAATTATTATTGTAATTTTGCACTCACAATTGCGAAAGTAGCTCAGTTGGTAGAGCACGACCTTGCCAAGGTCGGGGTCGCGAGTTCGAGTCTCGTCTTTCGCTCAAAGCCTCTCGAAAGAGAGGTTTTATGTTAAGAGTTCATAGAAATTGCCCGGGTGGTGGAATTGGTAGACACGAAGGACTTAAAATCCTTTGCTTTCAACGGCGTGCGGGTTCAAGTCCCGCCTCGGGTACTCTAGACGACAAACCGTAACTGATAATCAAACAGTTACGGTTTTTTTTATTGTCCATTTGCAACACTTTTGCAACACAAGTATTTATTTCTTATTGATATTTCAACAAAAAAGCCACCCGTTTAGATAGCTTTTGTAAATGCAGATAAATCAATTATATACCAACTTCAGTGGCGGGCGGGTTCATCACGATAGCTATCGTGACCTCGCCTCGGGTACAAAAATAGCCTTGTAATCAACTGATTATGATGCTTTTTTGTTTTCATGAGTAACAAAATAGTAACAATGATGAACAAAACAAGTGCAAAAGGCAACAAAAAAAGCCACCTGTTAAGATAGCTTTTGTAATAATCAATTATCGAATAACGTCTGTTCTGTTGTCCATTTATCTTTGTCTTCGTTTTCTTGTTTTCAAAACTTTCAGTCATCTTTTCTTTTAGTTGAGCCCTTACTCCCTAATGTTTTTTTTGCATTTAACGGACTTACTACTTTTTTACCTGTTCTTGATTCAAGTTCTTTAAGTGCCACTTTAGCTACATTACCTCCTTGTTGAGCTATGGTTTTACTTTCATTAAAAGTTTTGGGATTTATAGCTTGTGAAATATCTTTGGTGGATGCTTCAGCAAGCATATTTAAAATCAACTCCGTATTTGTCATATTGTCTCTAAGGTTTTCCTTTTTCAATCCTTTAAATACTTTATATTCTTTAGTGGTTTTGTCTGACCAAGCTTTAGTAATAATATCAGTAAGAGTGGCAAATTGTTGCCCTTCTTTCAATCCTCGATTTTTCCCTGCCTTGCCGGCAGGCAGGCATTCATTGGTAAGTTCTTTTCGTACTTCAATACTTTTTAGACGTTGATTAATCCAACTTTCGCTATAGCCCAATTTTAGATATTGTTCCAATGCCCTGTCAATACTCAGCTCAGGGTCTTGCATTTCGTCTAAGCGATCACTTGCTACTTGTGCTAACCACAATTTAAAAGGCTCTGCTTTAGGTGATGAAATGGACTGAATAAGTCGGAAAAGTTGTTCGGTATCAGCTACATCTGCCATTCTCATTTTTCCATCAGGTGCTGGCATTTTCAAAGCGTTACAATTTGTAACGGTTTCATTCCCTTCGTCTTTTAAACGTTTTTTCATTACACGCCAATAAACTTGTGGATTTGAACTTTCTGTCAACACAGCAATCACATCTACAATAGCGAGATACCACTTCTCTTGCACTGCATCCCAATGAGTACGTACTTGTTGCTGCTCAAATATTTTAATTTCATTTTTCTGTTTCATTGCGAAAGTTATTATCAATTATTTTTTAGATAATGCAAATAAATTACCGATTTATCTCTTCCTAAAGGTGTAAAATCATTTAATTATTTAAGTGACATCTATTGCTGATTCTGGTTTTAATCTTCTTATTTATTCCACCTCAATTTTGTCAATTTCTTTCATCAATCTATCTGTTTCCGAAAGGGCAACTATTATTTTTTGATAATGCAAAATATCTTCAAATCCCAACACTCTCCCTTTACGATCTTTGAGCCATTTTTGGGCGGGTTGGTAACCTCCAATATAGAAATTCCAGGCTATTTCGGGAACATTGGCGAAATATTGTGTTTCGTTGATGTAAACATTTCCGAATGCAGTTGCACACTGAGTGGAATCGAAGAGTGGTTTTGCTACCACATTATCGCCATCCATTGAATATTGTGTAATGTATTTTTCAACGATTGGGCTTTCTAATAAATGTATTTGTCGAATTTCGCCACCCAATTTCACCAATTGCCAAAAGGTGTCTTTGTCTTTTGGGTAAGGCACTCTCGGAAAATCAATTTTTAAAAATTCCTTGTATTTTTCTCGGTAAGTTGGTGAATGTAAAACGGCATAGATGTAATCTAAAATATCTATTGGGGCAAACGTTGAGACGCATTGCAATGCGTCTGTACTAGGCTCTTTTTCATTGGTAAAAGTCAAATTTAATTTATCAGCAATTTGTTTTACGATGTCTGGGTTTAGGTTTGGGGCTCTTTCTGTGGTTTGGTAAGTGGTTTGTTGGGCGGTGGTTTCAGGATAAAGGTAGAGAGGAAGAACATAACCAGTCTCTTTGGTTTGAAGAGATACTGCACACATATCCGCTATATAATTACTTACTATAATATGTTGAAAATCAAAAGTAGATTGTTGACGACAAGTTAATATTGCAATATTCCTTTTCAAAAGATGCTTCATTACATCTAACCTCGGATATCCCATAACCCCTTTGGTTTTTCCCGTATAATTCATAAAGCGAAAGTCAAAAGGACGATACAATATCTTATTTGCAATTATTGCGTTTTTCTTTAAATCCGTTTTTGCAAAATCTATTGTCCAGTCACGAACATCCTTAAAACCGTATTTGCTTACCAAATCCTGATTAGATAAATTCAAAAAATCTTCTTTTATTTCTTTACATTCCTTTTCTGATATTTTAATTGATGCATCATCTCTTTGTGTTTTAATTCCACTCGCATTTAAAGTAAACAACTCATCAAGTTTAAACCCTTTTTCATATTTACCTCTACCCTCAAAATTTTTATTTATCAAAAAATAATTCGGCTCATTAGGCTCCAATTCATTCCAAGGAATTGACTTTATAGAATTTTCATTCAAAAAATCATATTTCTCTTCGCGTTTCCCGTATAGGTCGAAATGGAAGACTTGTGCGAGTTTTTTATTTTGTTTTGCCATTTTATTTCAAAAATTTACGGGTTTCAACATCTTGCAAAATGCTCATTTGTTGTATTGCAATTTGGTTCAATTTAATTAAACGTTGGTTTTGTGGCATATTCTCGTTTATAAAAACGGCATTCAAATTTTCCATGTTCGACAAACAAATAAGTTCGTTAATGGAAGCACAATCACGAATATTTCCTTTTAAATCGGGGTTTTGTTCACGCCATTGTTTAGCTGTAATTCCAAATAAGGCCACATTCAACACATCGGCTTCGCTGGCATAAATCATTGAAGTTTGTTTTGTTGTAAGTTCTCTGGGTATCAGGTTTTGTTTAATGGCGTCGGTGTGGATATGGTAATTTAGCTTTGCCAATTCGCGTTTCGCCGACCATCCAAGCTGTTTATTCTCTTCCTCTTTGAGCCGTTGGAATTCTTTGATAAAGTAGAGTTCAAATTCTATGGAAATCCAAGCAGCAAATTTGAAAGCGATGTCTTTATGAGCAAAAGTACCTCCATATCTGCCCGATTTTGAAATCATTCCTTTGGCATTTGTTGCATCAATCCATTTTTGTGGCGATAACGTAAATGCATTCAGTCCTGCTTCATTTTTAAACCTATCGAATTCGATAGGTTTAAAATCAGGATTATACAATGTTTCCCATATTCCCAGATATTCAATTGTATTTCGGTTTCGCATCCAGTTACAGACAACAATAAACGATTCGGAGGTTTTGTACTTGGCTATGTCGGTCAACGAGATATAGTCGTCTTCGTTTATTTTCAGAATAGTTACATCTGTTTGTTTAACATTAATTTTTGCCATACGTTTATGATTTCTTTTTCACGAAAATATTAATACTCACCCCTTGCATAATGTCGAAAACGTTTTGGTCGGCGGAACCGTCCGCACAAACTTCCTTCTTTTTAGCATTCCCATGCAAATCGAAAATGTATATTTTATCGAACGTTTCGAGTAAGTGTTTTCGCATTTGACGGTGAATTATTCCATCGATAAAACTATTGTTTGAAATATAAACCAAAATCCCTTCCCCTGTCTTGTTAATCAGATGTTCGCCAAAGCGAATGAATTTTATATAGTCGTCCGAAAGTGGCTGAATGTTTCTTTCGTTCAAGTCTTTCTTATAATCAGCGGTTAAGCTTTCAATCCATTCCCCTTTATTAGTGCTACTTACAGAATAAGGCGGATTTCCCAGCACCACCATCACTGGCGCATCTCGCTTAATGTGGTTTGCTTCGTTTGCCTCGGTGCTTAACCAATTGGCAAATAGCGTTCCGGTGTCTTGGTGGTGTTCTTCTAAACTGTTGGTAAGGTAAACTCTAAAACGTTGGTCTTTTGTGGGTTTATAGCCTGTTTCGGTTAATAACAAATCGAGTTTCAAATGAGCCATTGCATAACTTGCCATAAGCAACTCAAAACCATTGAGGCGTGGCAACAAATGCGTTTCTACATAATTGCTCCAAATTCCTTGCTGTCCTTCAAACTTTTTGTGAATGTGTTTAATTGCTTCGGACAGAAATGTTCCTGTGCCTGTGGCGGGATCGAGAATTTGCACTTTATGAACTTCCTGTTCTGTCTTTTTGCCTTGTACATCAACTTTTATTTTGGTTTTGCTGGTATCAGCCAATCCTTGTGGCAAATCAAATTCAGTTTTTAAAATATCGTCCACCGCACGAACAATAAAATTAACCACAGGTGCGGGAGTGTACCAAACGCCACGAGCTTTACGAAGTTTTGGGTCGTATTCGCTCAAAAATGTTTCGTAAAAATGGATAATTGGGTCTTCCATTTTTGTGCTTTTGCCATAATTTTTCAAAATCTCTTCCACATTGCAAGCTAAAAAGATATCCGACAAACTATCTACAATCCATTTTATCCGGTCGTCGATATCGGGACCTGAAATATAACCGAACAGTTTGCGCAGAAAAGGATTTGATTTTGGAATTAGTTCAGCCGCTTCTTGACGACTAAAATTAGCCAAAGATGGATCGTGCAAACGAGCTGCAAACATTCCATAAGCAATGGTTTGAGCATAAACATCTGCAAAACCTTTGGGCGTAATGTCGTGAATAAGAATATCTTTAAACGCATTCATTTGGTCTTTCAGCGTACTATCTTCGCTATTTTCCTCATCACTGGTTAGCGCTTTTTCAATAACATCCGAAAGCAAACGAGCTTTGCCAGCCATCATTTCTGCTAACTTTTTACTACTTTTAATAGTTTGCCCAATGTGTACACAAAAATCTTTGATTAGGTTTTCAAATTGAGCAAAATTCTGTGGCAAAGGGTTTATTCCTTGTTCAGTGATTTCTGCAATGGCTATTTTGCTGACAAACTCACCATCTCGGTATAAGTAAAAATCTAAATAATCGGTAAAAATCAAGTTATTGAGCGAAGCCTTATATCGGTCGAATTGCTCTTTATTTCCTGTTTTCTTAGCTCCTTCAAGGTCTTTATCGCCAATATCCTTAGCTTCGATAAAACCAACAGGAATGTCTTTTCTGGTCAAAATATAATCAGGCGCTCCACAACTCTGTCTTTTCGGTTCGTTGGTTGCTTTAATCTCAGGAACCATGCTTTCAATAAGTTGCTCTAAACTTCCCCGAAACGTATGTTCAGTAGCATATCCGGCTTTGAACCGTTGATTTATATTGTCGATGTATTGAGTTATAGTCATTTTAGAAATTTTTTAAGATACTACAAATGTATGAAAAATATATTTGCATTTTATCAAATTGGAATATCTTATAATGGGGTTTAAAAGCACGTTTATTATATTGCATAGAAACTTGCTTTTCAATTCGTGCACAAGTTGTACAAGAATTGAATATGGCCCTTAATAAAACTGGTAAAACTTCAATAATCACGATAGCTCCGTGACAGGATGACAGTGAAATTTATTGATAAAAAAAATAACTGAGAACTACAGAAGTAGTAATATTATAATATTTGAGCTCAGATACACTAAAAAATAAATTTCATAAATCCAACTATTTTACAATTTTCACTCTTTGCACTCCTCTGTAACTTGGAATTGTTTTCAACTTTTTCAGGTATTCTATGGTTGTTTCTGCGGAGGAGCGGAATAATCCTTGACCGGTATCTTTGTGATCGTATTTGTACACCGAAGACATATAATTGTTCATCACTACGGAATAAATTTTGTCCATATCAAATGGTTTTCCATCGATTGTCAGAAGTTCCACATTTTTAAGTTTCCCATCTGGCGCCAACAAATAGCGAGTAGTCATTCCCGAAGGATAAATGGGCAATTCTTCATCAAATGGAAAAGCACTCACCAACAGATTGCGTATTTCGTGTCCAGTAAGATTATACAAAACCACTTCGTTGCCAAAAGGATCCATTTCATACACATCTTTGGTTCTTACAGCACCTTTGGCAAGTGTTGAAATACGAACACCACCAGGATTAATAAAGGCAAAATCGGTTCCAACGCCAATGCGAATGGCATCTGTCATCAAAAATCCAATCTCTTCGTACGTGGAAAAATCATCTTCGGCGGTGGCAATCGTTTCTGTCAAACCCGGATTATTGTTGTAGGAATCAACCATTGCTTGAATATCTGCTCTTTTATTGCCTTTTTTGCCCACAAGAAGCAACGACATTTCTCTTTCAATATTTCCGTTAGGACTCACAGTCAGTTTAATAAGCGTTGCATAATTCAGTTTTCGCTCTGCTTGGGTAATCATAACTCCATTGTGAATTTGATCTATATCTACTTTCGTATGCGAATGTCCACCGATGATTAAATCGACACTTTGTGGAGGTAATTGATTGGCTAATATCACGTCATTTTCAAATCCCATATGGGTTAACATGATAAACACATCGCCACTATCTTTTAAATATAGATAACTTTTGGCCGTTTGAAATGGGTCTTTAAAAATAAATCCTTTCGCATTATCGGGATGTGTGTCTGGAATCCCATTGCTGTTAACATCTAATACAGAGACAATTGCTAATTTTAATCCGTTGGGAGTCTTAATTATTGTATACGGTTTAATGTTAAAATTGACCTCTTTGGGTAGAATAATATTGGCACACAGAAAATCAAATTTAGCTTTGTGTGTGATGTTTGCAAAACCCACTAATCGAGAATCAAACTCATGATTACCTACCGCCGAAAGGTCGAAATGTACGGCGTTCATCAGTTCAATGATGGGCATTCCTTTTTCGGGATATTGGTCGTTTGCAGGATTTCCTGTTTGATTGTCACCCCCCGAAAAGAGCAATAAATTGGGATAAATTGCCCGTAAACTATCCGCAATAAAAGCAAATCGCGGAAAGTTATCGATGGCCGCATGCATATCGTTGACTGCAAGGATTTCAATCGTTTTTGGTTTGGGCAATTGCACTACTTTACGACTTGTGCTGCAACTCATCCAGAAAGATGCAGTAAGCAGAACCATGCTGTAAATTACTGTTTGTTTTGTCAAAATTATTTTCATCGATTTTTTGCTTGTATTTTTATAACTAGGTTTTTTTTTAGAACTGAAAAAGACTTAACTTCGAAGATTTTTCTTTTTTAGTGTCACTTTTGTCTTGACACACCTGAGCGAAGCCTTGCGTGATAAACTCCGCGAAAGCGTGAGCACATTGTATAATAAAAAGTTCAACGAACAAAAGTAACCAAAATCCCGATAGTAATCGGGACAAGACTTCGCCAAAAAAGCAATGTCCTCTGGGCCTTAGAAAGTGAGTTAATCCACCAGACCATTAACAAAGGTAACGGAAATTGGCTCCGCCGTCCTTCTGTTCGTGGCTAAAACCTCTCAATTGCTTTGTGATTAGACTTGTAAAACTTGAGTTAGATTATTAAATCCCAAATTCTTTAGCACTTTCGGGACGTTCTATTTTTATCTTTTCAAATTCTAAAAAGTCCATGATAGCGAACAAATCGTCAAATCTGCGTTCCAAGGTTAAACTGTGATACGCTTCAAACTCATGTTGTCTTTCGTC
>JBBRGJ010000049.1:0-20839 GCA_038240835.1 Bacteroidales bacterium
CTTTTTTGACCCCGAAATTCGGATCGAGGGTTTAATCCAACTAATTCAGATAGATATTTTTTCAAAAATCTCTACTGAAAAAGTTGGATTAAACAAGGTCGGTCTGAGATAGCAATATTCATAAATTATTTTTTCACTAAAATAAGTGAGATTCATCCTATACGTATACATCTGTAATCTAGTATGTTAATTGCAATCTAAACAATTATTTGCGGATTTAAGGTATTATAAAAAGCCGCCCATTCGACAGGCTCAGGGTGACCGACTTTTTATATTAATCTCATTACTGTCATCAACCCTTTATACCAATACTTATTTCAAATTAATCCATCAGATAATTTGGAATTTAGTATGGTTTAATGCTCGATGCATAATATGATTTACAGAATTTATTTTTTCTCATTGGACCAAAGCATAATAGCATACGGTATTATTTCCAGTTAATTATTAGGTTCCGGTTCGGAAAATTTACAATAATAAATGGAACTTGATTCGTTGCTTTCAAATTTTGTGAATCCTGATTTTTCAAGTGTTTTGATGGAAGCCTTGTTGTCATTATCTGTTTCAACGATCACCGAAGTGACTTCCATTTGAGTGGGTATCCATTTTATCAAACCCACTAATGTTTCGGTCATAAAACCCCGATTACGAAACTCTTCATTCACGCCATAGCCAATTTCTACAATCCCGTTTTCGGGTTCGTCATGAAAACAAAATGATCCCACAATAGCGCGACTTTTTTTGTCAATCATCAACCAGAGTGTATGAAACATGTAATTTTTGCTAGGATCGTTTACATTCGGCAAAAAACTATGATTAATGAGGTCTAACAATTCGGAACTGAGTTTTTTCTCATGAGTTTTAAAATGATACTCTTTTGCAAACTTAACAGGATTAATGGCATACGATTTTAATTCATGCCCGTTTAAAATTTCAAAGTCAAGGCGTTCGGTTTCCAACATGGTTTGATGTTTTTTTTTTGACACAAATATAGTGATTTTCGGAATAAAAAAAAAGTAGTGAAGAAACTCCCCCACTACCTTCTCAATATTTAAAAAATCTATCTTTCTATTTTTTAAAGTTTGCCAGTTGCTGTTGCAAAATAGTAATTTTCGCTTCTGCATCCGCTTGTTTCTTCCGTTCGAGGGCTACCACTTGTTCGGGGGCTCCAGCCACAAATTTTTCATTAGAAAGTTTGCCAATTACAGATTTCAGAAACCCTTGCAAGTATGAAATTTCGTCATTTATTTTTTTAATTTCAGCTTCTGTATCGATTAAATCGCCTAAACGAACAAAATACTCGACTCCATCAACCACAAAGCCAACGGTATCGGAAGCTTTTTCGGCAGAATACTCCAAAGAATCAAAATTACAAAGTTTCACCAATAGCGATTCAAATCTCCAATTGCAATCTGCAGAATTGGCAATAATTTGCATAGAGAGTTTCTCTTTATTGGCAATATTTTTTTCTTGACGAATGGTGCGAACATTCATAATCACCTGAGTGGTTAAATCAAATTCAGCAAGAATAGCCTCATCATATTTTTCCACCACTGGCATATCCGAAATCATGATACAATCTTCCTCTTTGCGATCTGACAAAATATGCCAAATTTCCTCTGTAATAAAGGGCATAAATGGGTGAACAACTTGCATCATACGTTCGAAAATCCGAATAGTTTGTTGCAATGTTTTAGCATCAATAGGTTGAAGATAAGCAGGTTTGATCGCTTCTAAATACCATGAGCAGAAATCGTCCCACACCAATTTATACACACTCATCAGTGCATCCGAAAGTCGGAATTTAGAAAAATGATCGTTGATAGTTTCCAATGTTTGGTTAAATTTAGCTTCAAACCAAGTGACAGCATTGGCTGCATAATCGGGTTGTGGCAACTCGGAGCTCACCTCCCACCCTTTGACCAATCTGAGGGCATTCCATATTTTATTACTAAAGTTACGTCCCTGTTCGCACATCGATTCATCAAACAATAAATCGTTGCCAGCAGGAGAACTCAGCAACATTCCAACTCTCACGCCATCGGCGCCATAAATCTTCATTAATTCGATTGGATCAGGTGAATTTCCGAGAGATTTGGACATTTTCCGGTGCAATTTATCACGAACAATTCCGGTTAGATATACATCGGTAAAAGGAATTTCTTTGGTATATTCCAAACCAGCCATAATCATACGAGCAACCCAGAAAAAGAGAATTTCGGGAGCGGTAACCAACGCTTTAGTTGGGTAATAATAGTTAATATCTTCATTATTTGGGTTACAAATTCCATCAAAGACAGAAATTGGCCACAACCATGAAGAGAACCAAGTATCCAATACATCTTCATCCTGACGAATTTGGTCAGCGGTAATGTTTGGATAGATAAGTTTTGCTTTTTCAAGAGCTTCCACAGCATCTTTTGCCACCACAAACTCGGTAGAAGAGATATGCCAAGCAGGAATACGATGTCCCCACCACAACTGGCGCGAAATACACCAATCTTTGATGTTGTTCATCCAGTGAGCATAGGTATTTTTATATTTTTCGGGATGAAACTTAATGGTATCATTCATCACCAATTCCAGCGCTGGAGCGGCCATATCTTGCATTTTGCAAAACCATTGAAGCGACAATTTTGGTTCAATCACACAGCCAGTACGTTCGCTAGTTCCTACTTTATTTACATAATCTTCAATTTTTACCAAATTGCCCGATTTTTCTAAATCAGCCACAATTTCTGAACGGACATCAAAACGATCTTTGCCCACATAAAGTTGAGCTTTTTCGTTCAATGTACCGTTATCGTTAAAAATATCGATGCTTTCAAGTTTATACTTAATTCCCAAATTATAATCGTTTATATCGTGAGCAGGGGTAATTTTCAGCGCTCCCGTTCCAAATTCGCGATCCACATATTCGTCAAAAATAATTGGCACACTGCGTTCAATGAGTGGAACAATTACCCTTTTCCCTTTTAAGTGCATAAAACGTTCATCCTCGGGATGCACACACACAGCAGTATCGCCCAAAATAGTCTCAGGACGAGTAGTGGCAATAGTTACAAACTCATTTTGAGTTCCTTCGATTAGATATTGCAGGTAATACAATTTCGATTGCACCTCTTTGTGAATAACTTCTTCGTCGGAAAGAGCGGTAAGTGCGCTTGGATCCCAGTTTACCATACGTACTCCGCGATAAATCAGGCCTTTGTTGTAAAGATCGATAAACACATCCACCACAGAATCCGAAAGCGTTTTATCCATGGTAAAAGAAGTTCTGTCCCAATCGCAGGAAGCTCCTAATTTTTTAAGCTGTTCGAGAATAATACCTCCATGCTTTTCTTTCCACTCCCAAGCATGTGCAAGAAACTCATCTCGAGTAAGAGAAGATTTTTCGATGCCTTCGTTTTTGAGTTTCGTCACCACTTTTGCTTCCGTAGCAATAGAAGCGTGATCGGTTCCAGGCACCCAGCAAGCATTAAATCCTTGCATACGAGCGCGACGAATTAACACATCTTGAATAGTATTATTGAGCATGTGTCCCATGTGTAGAACACCTGTAACATTTGGAGGAGGAATAACAATGGTATAAGGTTCCCGAGAGTCGGGAGTAGATTTAAAAAACTTATTATTCATCCAAACCGAATACCATCTGTCTTCGGTTAATATAGGCTCGTATTTTGAAGCTATTTCCATGATCTGTTCTGCTTTTTACAATTAGGGGACAAAGTTAATAAAAAAAAGGACAACAGAGAGTGATGAGGCAACCTTTTCGCAAGAATTGGAGTCTCTTTTTAGACTACAATAGGTGTGTATTATTAAAACTGTTGTTTTTTTTGCTAATTTCACAATACATTATTTGCAATCGCTTCTGTCATCTTACTTTTTATATTTTTATAATTCCAAATAGACATATTAATGAATTAAAGTAATAAAAACAGAGAAAAGTTTTAATTTTTTTAATAATTTTACGCTCGAATATTACTAATCTATTTTTCAAACGACATGCTAAAATACTTACACGCCTTTTTTATTATAGGTATTATTTCCTTAAACTCACTATACGCTCAAGCACCAGTTGCAAATTTCAATCAAAATGCCACTACTGGCTGTGGAATGTTAGTTGTTGCATTTCACGATCTATCTACCCATACCCCTACATCTTGGAATTGGAATTTTGGAGATGGAATTTCTTCTACATTGCAACATCCCACCCATGCATACACTGCTCCAGGCGTATATACAGTTAAATTAATAGCAACCAACGGCAGCGGATCAAACACAAAAACGGTCAGCAACTTAATCACCGTATTTGCTCGACCCACCGTTACATTTATTGCAACCTCCGACACCATTGGATGCCAACCTTTTCAAACAAATTTCACTTCTACCGCCACAGGTCCCGCTGCCATCACCCAATATACTTGGGATTATGGTGATGGTCAATCGTCGGGGTTATCCATTGGAGATCATATATATGTAACTCCTGGTTTATTTACGGTTACACTTACCGTTAGAGATGCAAATCAGTGTACAGGTGCTAAAACAAGAACCAATTATATAAAAGTAAAACCCAAACCAACGGCGGCGTACAATGCAACTCCAATATTTGCTTGCAATCCAACATTGACCACAAATTTCAACAATCTTTCATCGGGGAATGGACTCACCTATTCATGGAATTTTGGAGATGGAACTCCGCTTTCTACAGAAGAGATGCCTTCACATGAGTACACATCAGTAGGCCAATTTTCGCCCAGACTAACCGTGACGAACGATGTCGGTTGTTCAGATTCAATCATATTTACAAACTACATTGATTTAACTGGATTTAGCTCTGGATTCTCAGCTACTTCCACCACAGGATGTACACCTTTTCAGCCTACTTTTAACACCAATAGCGGCTCTAACGCCACGTATGCGTGGACTTTCGGAGACGGAGGAACGGATACTGGAGAGACAACCACCCACGGATTTACCACTCCTGGTGATTATACAGTAACCCTGATTGCAACCAATTTAAATGGCTGCTCAGATACAATTATTCAGACCAACTACATTCACGCATCTCCGGGTCCGAACATTAATTTTTCGGCAAACGATACCGTTGCATGTAACTTTCCATTTACAGTTAATTTCACCAACAGCACTCCAAATACTCAATCTGTATTATGGAATTTTGGAGACGGCACTACTTCTACCGCATCAAATCCTACACATACGTACAATGCAAGTGGAGAATTCACCGTCTTATTAACATTAACGGACAACATGGGTTGCACCAATACGTTAACGAAAGCAAATTACATCAAAATCATATTACCGATTGCCAACGTCAGTGCTGACATTCAAAAAGGTTGTGCGCCTTTATCTGTGAACTTCACCGACATTAGCACAATCAGTCCAGCGGCCACAAGTTGGCTATGGAATTTTGGAGATGGGCAGACAGCAACTGGACAAAATCCAAATCACATCTATTCAGATACCGGTCACTACAACGTATCACTAATTGTCACAAATGCAGAAGGTTGCTCAGACACAATATTGATGTCTGACTTTATCAAAACTGGGATAAAACCAACAGCAGAATTTGTGGGAGATTCGTTATTTGGTTGCCATCCGCTAAAAACACAATTTACCGATTTATCGACAGGATATGGCAACGAGTGGCACTGGTATTTTGTCAACGATGGAGAATCTACAGAGCAAAACCCGATGCACACATTTCAAGACACTTTGTTTGTAGATGTTGCCCTTGTCGTAAGCCACAATGGCTGTCAGGATTCCATTATGAAAGAAAATTATGTGTATGTAAGATATCCGAAACCAGTTTTTACCGCCGTAAATCCAATCTCCTGTGGCGCCCCTCATGCAGTCACTTTTAACAATACCTCACAAGGAGGCACCGATTATTACTGGCAATTTGGTGATGGGACTACATCAGTGCTTCAAAATCCATCTCACACATACAACAATCCCGGGACCTATTCTGTGGAGCTCAGGGTTTTTAACGATACAAACATGTGTGCCGATTCAACAAAGCAGATGTTTTTAATTAAAATATCCGATTTGCAAGCCTCCTTTAATTTTACACCTCCTGTTATCTGTCAATTTGACTCCGTTCATTTTTTCGACAACTCCTCCTCGAACTTCCTAATTAAACAATGGAAATGGTATTTTGGTGACGGCTATGCTGATTTCACATCTGGCGACACGGCAGTGCATCAATATTTAACTTCTGACATTTACGACCTTCGATTAACCGTAATCGATTCATTAGGGTGTACCAAAAGTTTATTACTAAACGACACACTTATTGTAAACTCACTACCCTCTCCTCGATTTATCTCAAACAAAACTAGAGGATGTCCACCGCTGAGCGCACAATTTACAGATCTTTCATTTAATCAACAGCCCTCCACTATGAATGGTTGGTTGTGGGATTTTGGTGATGGAACATCTAGCACTTCTCAAAACCCACTGCATGTATATGCCGATACGGGGAGTTATAGCGTAACGCTTACAGTTACAGATGTTCGAGGATGCGACAGCACGTATACCATGACAAATTACATTCAACTCTCCTATCCAGTTCCAAATTATACTTCGGACACTATTGTTTGTAGTGGAGATTTATTATGCTTTACCAATCATTCAACTGGCTCCAATTTAGTCTACGAATGGAATTATGGAGATGGCACTCCTACATCAGGTCTACCAGACGTTACGCATACTTTTTACACAGACACGACCTCTACAATCCCAGTAACCTTAAAAGTAACCGATGAATATGGCTGTGAAAAGTCATTTATCAGAAACGTACTTGTATCCAAACCCGTAGCAAACTTCTATGCACTTTCACAAACATCTGATTGTCCTCCATTCAACGCTCAATTTTACGATAATTCAGATTTAGACATCATCAGTTGGCAATGGAATTTTGGCGATACAATTAGTGGTAATAACAACCAATCATACATAGAAGACCCGCAGCATATTTTTGTAAATTCGGGATCGTATGATATTACACTATCTGTGATGAACTCTCGAGGATGTAGAGATACAACTCAAAAAAACGATTATATTTTTGTCGATGGGCCAAGAGGTACATTTGATTTTACTCCAAAATTTGGATGTGCACCCCTCACGGTTACGTTCACGTCCAATACCGAAAACACCGCTGAATTTTTATGGGTTTTTGGAGATGGTGGAAGTGCTACTGGAAATACGATTACCTACACCTTTAATGATGGAGGTTTTTATCTTCCGGTCCTTGTTCTAAAAGATTCATTAAACACTGCATTGGGAGACACTTCCTATTGTATGGTTACCCTCGTTTCTAACGACACCATAAAAGTAATTGATGGGATAGCCAATTTCTCCACAACCGACTCCTTATATTGTATGAGTGAGCAGGTTGCATTCACTGATTTATCCACCGGCAACGGACCAATCGACCAATGGTTGTGGGACTTTGGAGATAGTAATACAAACACAACTCAAAACCCAACCCACGGATACGCTACCTCTGGCGACTTTGAGGTAACACTCACTGTGTGGGTAGATTCGTGTGAGAAATCAATATCCCATTGGGTGCACGTTTTTAATTATCCAGCGGTTCAAGTTATAATTACAGACACCTTAGGATGTAGTCCGTTTGAAACAGACTTTTATGTCGTCCCCGAATCGGTGGTTCCAGATGGAATATTATGGGAGTGGGATTTTAATGATGGCACGTCCACCGTTCCTTACCAAAATACCGATCATCAATTTTCACAATCGGGTCAGTATACCACAAATTTAACCATCACTTTTGGAAGTGGTTGTGAGCACACGTATGAGTTCCCCGTGAATATCACGGTATATCCAACGCCCAATGCCGAATTTACGTTTGACAACAACTACGTGTATCCAGGAACGCCTATCAATTTCACAGAACAGAGTACTGGAGATGTTTTTTCATGGTTTTGGAATTATGGTGATGGGAACTCAGATATAACGCAAAACACGACACATAGTTATCCAAATTCAGGATATCATCGAGTTTCGTTAATCGTCACCTCTTCTCAAGGGTGTCAAGACTCCATTTCGTATCAATTAGTAACCACAGAAGGGGTGAAAATTCCAAACGTATTTACGCCAAACAATGATGGATTTAATGATCAATTTTTCATAGAAACCTATGGTGAATTTGAAATAGCAGTGATGAAAATCTACAACCGTTGGGGCGAATTAATATGGGACACGTCCAGTCCGACAGAGTTTTGGGATGGAACAAATAGAAATGGGAAAGAGTATCCTTCAAGTACTTATTTCTATATTTACAATGCAAGGTCTAGTTCAGGGAAGACCTATGAGTCTAATGGAAGTGTTACTTTGATTAGATAGAGACCATTGCAAAAAGAGATTTAAAAAGGGGGATGAATATCAATTCATCCCCCTTTTTAAATCTCAAATATAGTAGAAACTATCTAACTGCGATTGATTCAATTTCGACAAGCACGCCCAATGGCAATCTAACCACGCCAAATGCTGCACGAGCAGGAGGATTTTCGGGGAAACGAGTTGCGTAAACAGCATTCATCGCTTGAAAATTATCCATATCGCTCAACAAGCAAGTAGTTTTAATGATGTTAGAAAAATCAAGGCCCGCTTCTTTTAAGATGGCGCCAATGTTTTTCATCACTTGTTCGGTTTGAGCTTCGATTCCTTCAACCACTAGTCCAGTTTCTGGATTCACAGGAATTTGTCCAGAGATAAACACCATTCCATTCGCTTCGATCGCTTGACTGTATGGACCAACAGCCTTAGGTGCATTGTTTGTATGAATTACTTTTTTCATTAGTTATAAGAATTTATATGTGAATAAATAAGAATATTAAAGAGATAAAACAAAGATAAATCATCTAGAGAACAATTTCACTTATTTGAGAAAAAGCACTCTTGTAAATTGACCGATGTTTAAACAGAACCACACAGATTCAGTGCAAACTTAGCATAAAAAAACGGAATACACAAGCAAAAAAAACGACCAAAGCGGGACAAATATACATTCACTATAAAGACAAAAGCAGTCCAACAGCGTTAACCAATTGATTTATCGAATAAATAACAAGAAAAAGTATTGGAAAATCAAAAGAAAAGTTGTAATTTTGCAGACTCGAAAATAAACGAATAAATTAACAATTAAAAGTTAAACAATTATGTCAAATCAGTATGAAACCGTTTTCATTATGACTCCCGTTTTGTCTGACGATCAGATGAAGGAAGCGGTAAGCAAGTATGAGAAATTTCTCACCGACGGAGGTGCAGAGATTGTCCATCAAGAACACTGGGGTTTGCGAAAATTAGCTTACCCAATTCAAAAAAAGAGTTCCGGCTTTTACCATCTAATCGAATACAAAGCTGCAGGTGAAATCATTGCGAAAGTTGAAGTCCAACTAAAACGTGATGAAAGAATTTTACGATTCTTAACCGTAAAATTAGATAAACATGCTATTATCTATAACGATAAAAAGCGTGATAATAAAAAAAATGCTCAAGCGAGCACACAAATTTAACCTGATTGAACAATGGCAAATCAAACCGAAATTAAATATTTAACCCCAATAGCGGTAGATATTAGAAAGAAAAAGTATTGCAGATTCAAAAAAACAGGAATCAAATACATTGATTATAAAGACGCAAATTTCCTTCTCCGTTTCGTTAACGAACAAGGTAAAATCTTACCTCGTCGCGTAACTGGTACATCTCTAAAATACCAACGCAAGGTGTCGCAAGCTGTTAAAAGAGCTCGTCACTTATCTTTAATGCCTTACGTAGCAGATTTGTTGAAATAAAATTTTAAAACAAAGAAAATGGAAGTTATCTTAATACAAGACATTGCAAATCTCGGATTTATTGATGAGATTGTAACTGTAAAAAATGGTTACGCACGTAACTATCTTTTTCCAAAGGGATTGGCTAAACAAGCTAATCAAACTAACAAAAAGATTCTAACTGAAAACCTTAAACAAAAAGCGTTTAAGTTGGATCGTATTCTTAAAGAAGCACAAGAGATTTCAACTAAAATTGAAGGTCTTACTCTTAAAATTGGAGCAAAAGCTTCAGAAAAAGGTAAAATCTTTGGTTCAGTAACTACAATTCAGATTTCTGATGCTATCAAAGAACAAACTGGATTAGAAATTGATCGTAAGAAAATATCCATTGACGGCGAAGCAATTAAAGAAGTAGGAACTTTCACTGGCAAAGTACACCTTCACAAAGAGGTAAAAACAGCTTTTAACATTGAGGTAATTGCTGAATAACTTTTTGCTAATCAGATAGATATAAAACTCCAATTTTTATTGGAGTTTTTTTTTGCTGTTTATACAAAATAATTTTCTAACTTAGCAATTGGCAACACAAAACAATAAAATATGCGAAAAATAATCATTCCTGCAGAATTTACCGAAAAGACAGAACTGGCTCTTCGAAGTGCAATCACAATTGCATCAAAAATCAATTTGTCCATTGAAGTTCTTCATGTGATTGATAGTTTTGATTATGGGATCAACTTCATCATCAACGAATCAAGTCCCATCATCCTCCCTCCAGAAACACTAGATGGCAAAAAAGATGAAGCAACTGAACTATTCAATCAGTTGATACTTAAAATAACAAAAGATTTTGACAAATTACCTATCATAAAATTGAGCATCAAGACCGGTTTTGTATTAGATTCAATCGCTGAATCTATTCAAGATCCAACCTGTTATATGGTCATTCTTTCCGATAAATCTCACATGGACTACAACTACAGAGACATTAGCAAAGTAAATTCTAAAATCATTCAAAGTTCAAATAGTCCTGTGTGCATTATCCCCACGAACTTACAGTTTATAGAGCCTAAGAAGATACTGTATGCGACCAACTTCCAGGAGCAAGACATACAAAACATTGCGAATTTAGCTCGTTTTGCTTCAGCTTTTGATGCAACAGTTCACGTCGTTCATGTTTCAGACGAGCCAGAATTTGAAGAGCATCTTAAAATAAGCGGACTTCAGAAATTAATATATGAAGAATCTGGTTATGAAAAAATAAAATATAACACCATCAAAAGTGCTGATTTCTTGGAAGGAATTGACCTTTTTGCCAATGAAATAGAAGCCGATATGATTGCTTTAATGAGAGAAAATAAGAATATTTTCCAAGCATTTTTCGCAGCCAATCATGCTAAAAAAGTGATTTTCAAAACGAATTTACCGGTGATTGTATATCAAGAAATGGAAGATTAATTGAAACGAAATCCAAGATTTCATCCATTTTGAAACTAGAAAAAGCCCTTTGTTTAATATGAAACAAAGGGCTTTTTATTCGATTTATTGAGTAATGGTAATCTTTTGGGTGATACTTTTATTCGTCATCATTATTTTTACAAAGCAGGTTCCATTAGGCAGATTGCTTGCATCAATCATCGTCTTTAAAGAAGTAGGTTTTTGTTCCATGATTACACTTCCTAAGAGATTACAAATTTGGATGTTTGAATATTCCACATTTGAAGTGACAAAGAATTTGCCTTGATTTGGATTTGGGAAAATACTGATTTCTGTTGAGAATTCAGGATAGTTATTGATTGTAACCAAATCAGAATAGACAAAAGCTCCATCAAAATCGGTTTGTTTCAATCGATAGAATGAGGTTTCAGTTAAAGGGTTTGCATCAATCAGCGAATAATTCAACATTTGATTACTATTTCCAGCTCCATTTACAGTCCCAATAAATTCGTAGTTGGTTCCATCAATAGTACGTTCTATGGTAAAGAAATCATTGTTTATCTCCGTTGCGGTAATCCAATTTAATAACGTTTGGCCATTCACTAATTTAGCATCAAACGAAATCAATTCAATTGGTAATGGATTGACAAACCAACTCTTTTGAACAGTAGCAAGGGTAAATGGAGAGAAACTCGTTACTAAATCCGAAGTAATTGTTCCAATAATCGTATCACCAGTAGTTGTAGAATTTCCAGCATTTGCCCATTTCGTTCCATCCCAATGTGCTACTACCAAATCAGCCAAACTAGTAATTCCACCACTTCTCGAATTCCAACCCATTGTTACTGATAAATTGTTTGTTCCACTCCTATTAAGCATCCAATACTCCATACCACTCACTCGTTCAACACCTAATTCAAGAGAAGTTGGATCGAATAAAACACCTGGATTACTATTTTTGTAATAAGCCGTAAAATAATCCGCAACGTTACCGCCGCCATCAGCCGCTGAAATGGTTAATGGAGCATATTGATTATTATTCCCCACAGGGAAAACAAATGCAGTGTTCCCAATTTTACGAATTGGACCATCAATATAACTTATAGTACTACCACCATCAGGAGAGACTGTCGCGGTATTTGCAATTTCAATATAATTTATAGTATCTGTAAAGATATGGTTATTAGTCAATGTTAGAGTCTTAGAAACCGAAACAGGCATTTCCAATGTAAGTTTTCCATCAGTAAAAGTGTTGTTCATTGTAAAATTAGACAAACTCATGGTTCCGTTTCCACTAATAATTTGATTTGCAGTAGACCCATTGATTACCAGTGTATTTTCGTTTGTAGAGATATAATTACCGTTGCAAATCAAATTCCCATTGATTGATATAGCTGTGTTTAACAAAGGAATAATATTCGTTTTATCATTGATAGATAAGTTGCTAAATTGGGTATTACCGCTAATATTTACAGTTTTTGCAATATCTCCGTTTGCAAAGATAACGGTATTGTTTCCAGGAATAAATGTTCCATTATTTACCCACGCATTTCCATCTCCATAAATCGTAATTTGGAAGTTAGTAGCATCTAAGGTTGCCGAAGGTTTAATTTCCAATGTTTTTGCATCACACGTCAAGATTGAGGGCAGCAGATTTCGGTAAGGAGCTAAATCTCCATTGTTATCACCAGGTAAATCTACCGGATTAGGGATTACTACATCATCCGTTGCTTTAGGCACTCCCCCATTCCAGTTTCCGGGCAAGCTCCAGTCGCCGTCGTAGGAAGGAGAACCATTCCCTGTCCATGTGTGAATGGCTACATTTGTATAACTCAATCCCCATTGTTTTACATCTAAATTAGATGAAGTAGCCAAATAATTAATGGCTGGTCCTGTTAATTGAATCCAATTACTCGTTGGATCATTGCCATTATTGTTACGGGGATATTGTAGAACAAAATTATTTTGAGCAAAAGCTGGATCATACGCATCCCAAAAGACTAATTTCGACTCGTCGGTTTCTGCATCGTGTAGTTCAGAATCAAGGTAGTGAAGTTTTACAATCATTCTGTCGGTTCCACCACTTTGAGCAAAACTATAATATCTCTTAATAGCTGCACCTCTCCAAGTAGGAACAGTTCCAATAGAAACTTTGCATTTTACCCAAGTAGGTTTCACTCCCGTATTTAAGAAGTTCATGGAAGTGAATTGATTTCCCAAAGTATAATCTACACCATTTGAGAACGTATGTTGGCGGCGAATAATTCCCGTAACATCTCCAGTTCCAGTAGTGGTTGCATTTTCTCCCATATCAAGAATTGCAGCTGAAGCCATTTCCAGACTTCCTTTAGTTGCTAACGGATTTGAACCTGATAGATTAAGAATTCCAACAATAGCCATATCGTTATTGATAGTTACTCCTCCATTTGCACTGATGGTCATATTGTTGACATTTCCGGCAAAGAAAGAGTTAGGCAAAGTAACCGCCGCACTATTTGCAAAAGCGATCGTAGCCGATGAATTACTAGCATCTACATTTCCCGAAGTTCTAACAGGAGAGTTTCCTGCAATAGTTAATGTATTTGCAGCAAGAGTAAGAGTTCCAGAAGTTAAAGTCAGTGTCCCATTTACGGTTATACTTTGATCGTTTAGGGAAACTCCACCAGAGCGATTAATCGATAAATTATTTATCGAAGGAGTCGTGCTAAAGAGATTACTATTGAGCGTAAGTGCGATAGATCCTCCAAAACTAAGATTAGAAGAAGAGGAAACATTAATACTTCCACCAGGATTATTGATTGTTCCATTTATCCCCATCGTAGAACTGCCAACGGTTAAACTTCCACTACTTAATAATAGATTGTTTGCAATGTTAATGGATGAGGCAAGGGAAACTCCTAGAATATTATCAATATTTAGAATGTCAAACGCAGTTGTTGTGCTTCCTGAAATGGTTTGAGCCAAAACTCCATTAAAGGATGTGGTTGTTCCTGAAGCAGTTGTAAATATGCCATTGTTGATAAAGTTTCCTCCAATTGAATGATTATAGTTTCCCGTTTCAAACGAAGCCCCATTGTCAATTGAAACATCTCCGTTAAACGAAATTGCAGCAGCAGCTGTTGAAGATGAAGTCCCAGCGGCAGAGAAATTACCATCCACAATTAGGGAACTACTAGGGAGCGTTTTGATTCCACTTCCACTCAATATCAAATTGTGATATCCAGGTAATGCACCGTTTGGAAGAATTACCGTTTGTGCAGTTCCATTATATTCGATAGTATTGTCAAAATATCGGGAATCAAGAGTGCCATTATTTGTAAGAATTCCAGCTATACGGGTAATTGCTCCTGTAGTTGGAGTTAATGCTGCACCTGAATTGATGGTGATATCATTAAAATTTGTAGTCCCGTTGATAGTCGCAGCGGCGTTAGTGATTATGATTGCACTAGACGAAGCGTTGAATGTGCCACCTTGGTTACTCCATACGCCACTGGATCCATTCAAGGTTAATTGTGCATTGGAAGAAGCATTTAAAATTCCACCACTTTGAATTGTTAATGTACTGATGGTACTACTTGCAGGTAATATTGGGTCGTTTGGCGTAGTGGTTGCATCTGGAATAATGATGATAGAGTTGGAGTTAGGAACATCAACAGGAGTCCAATTGGAGCTTTCTGTCCACGATGTGCTTGTTGAGCCATTCCATGTGAGCACATTAGATGCGGGGCAACCAAAACCAAGCTCCATCACTCCGAAACTTGATGATACATTGCTTAAATTGGCATTGGATAATGAAATCCAATTCTGGGTTGTGTTAAAGTTGGAGCGTCCTCGTTCTACGAGTATGGGCACTGAAAAGATATAGGTTAAATCAAAAAGGCTGTTTTCGTCATTTCCATTTAATTCGGAATCTAAATAGTGACCATTAATAACCGCTTGTGTATTGCTACCTCCAGTTTGAATCAAATCGTAGTATCTTTTTACGGCATTTGCTTTCCAACTTGGCGCATTTCCTATACTGATTTTCAGGGTCATTTCTGAAGGTAGTGTCCCAACGTTTGGGAAGAAGATGGACGTGTATTGGTTTCCAAAAGTGTATTCTACATCTGGAACAAAAGTGGTTCTTTTTACATATCCCGTAACATCCCCAATGCCAACAGTCGTCGCTGTGGCTCCCATGTTCAGATAATTACTTCCCATATCCAAGGTCCCAGCTGTTGCTGATGGGTTTGCCGATTGAAGGGTTAAAACTCCATTTACTGTTAGTTCACATGCAAACCCGACTCCACCAGTTCTATTAATCGTTAAATTGTATATTGATGGGGTGGATGCAAATAGTGAAGATGGTAATGTTAACCCAGTAGTTCCACCAAATGTAATTGAAGTTTGGGTGGCTGTATTTATAAACCCTGAGGTTTTGGTTATATTTCCATTTACGGTTAATAAAGTATTTCCTGTATTTAGATTCCCATTGGTAAGTTCAAGGGTGTTGTTAATTGTGGCATTTGTGAATATTGTAACACCGCCAATATTATTAATGGTTAGTTTCTCAAATGTGGTTGGTGTAGCTCCATATATCTTTTGAACGGCATCTCCATTTAATAAAATAGTGGTTCCGGCAGTTGTATTAAAAGTCCCTGCATTGTCGAAATGTCCTTTAACTGAGTGATCAAAGTTGCCAGTATTGAAAGTAGCTCCGGTAAAAATTTCCAGTTCTCCATCTATGGTTAACGAAGAGGCTGCAGTTACAACTGCTGTTCCTTTTATTATCAAATCTTTGTAAATATGTAAATTGCTTGAAGGCATAGTTTTGGTCCCAGTGCCACTCAAAATCAAATTTGAATATCTGTTTGTGGTAGTGTTTGGAATGACTACTGTTTGATTTCCTCCACTATATTCAATGGTTGTTGATCCCGAAACAACGGTTCTTAAAACACCTCTAAGTGCGCCTGTTTCGCCTATTGTTAAAGCACCATCCACTTTTATGTATGTACCTCCGTTTAATGTCAAGATTACAGTATCTGAAAGGTGTAAATTATGAAAAGACGTTGAACCTGACATGGTGGTATTCCCATTTCGAATAAAATTCACGGTACTATTTCCAGGATTAAAAATCCCTCCATTATTGCTCCATGTTCCAAGATTATTAGTAAGTGACAATTGAGCGTTGTCACTACTTCCGGAATTTAAAATGGACCCAGATTCTAAAGTTAAAGACATTATTTGGGTATTGGCATTTGCGGGCAATGTAGGATCAAAGGGAGTAGTGACCGCATCCGGAATCAAAATATACGAAACTGAAGTAGGTATTGACATTGGCGACCAGTTAGCTGCGTTGTTCCATGCTGTGCTGACTAATCCAGTCCAACGATTAAATGTAAGTTCTGTTTCATCCAATGTGATTGGGAACATGCCAAAAGCTGGAGGAAAATAGAAAATAAGCACATCAGAAAGTTCTACCCAATTTTCGGAAACATTATAACTGGATCGACCATTATCGAGATTTGGAGGATTTCCAACATTATCATAAGGAGTCCACAACGAAAGTTTATCTTCTGCATTTCCATTTAACTCGGAGTCTAAATAATGGCATCTGAAACTTGCAATACTATTATCCCCGCCTGTTTGTATTAATTCATAAACTCGGTTTATAGCACCAGTTCTCCATGCAGGCGCTGCACCAATGTTTACTTTTAATTTTATAAATGTAGGCAAAGTAGTGGCACCCGGATTAAATGTTGCAAATGAATACGGGTTTCCAAAAGTATAGGTGTGATTTTCTACAAATGAGTAACGGGCAATAATTCCAGTAACATCACCAATTCCAATATTGTTTGCATTGGCGCCCATTATCAATTCACTCGAAGAGGTCATGTCTAATCCTCCTTTTGTGGAGGAAGGGTTGGCATTTTGCAAATTCATAATTCCATTAACCGTCATATTTTCTGAGGAAGTTACCCCCCCTGTTCCAAAAATGGTTAGGTTTTGAATTGCACCAGCAAAGATGGAAACAGGAAGGATGATTGCACCAGAGTTATTAAAAACTAAAGTTGCAGCAGAATTACTAGCATCAATTTTTCCAGAAGTTCGAATAGGTGCATTTTCTAAAATAGTTAAAGTGTTGGCTCCTATCGTGATATTTCCATCGGTTAAAGTCAATACGCCACCCACTGTAACATCTCCTGTTAATGCAAGTCCATTTGATCTATTCAACGTTAGGTTATTAAGCGTAATTTCAGGTAAATTGAGGATGGTTGCAGTTCCTCCAACAATAACATTTGTGGTAGCACCCCCAGTCAATGTTGCAGCTGTTTTAGTTAATAAGCCATTCAACGTTAGGGTATTCGCTCCAACATTAAATGCACCAGCGGTAAGAATTAATTCTGAAGAAATGATAATATCTCCATTTAAAGTCAAACCGAGAGCATTGTTGATGGTCAATTTGTCGATAATATTGCTCACAAAAGCACCATTAGGAATATTTTGAGTTTCAGTTCCTGCACAGATAAAATTAGAGCCAGCAGTAGTTGCATCCAATTGAGCACCATTACTTAAAGCCAAGTTCTTTGTGAGGGTTAATCCTTTTCCATTTAGTATGAACTTTTTAGCACTTTGAGCATTGTAAATAGTTTTAAGTGTTCTATCAATATCCATTACACAATTATTTGCAGGCGTAGCAGCAAAAGCAATTTCAGCACCATTTGCAGGCACTTCATTCCCATCCCAATTAGATGCTGTTCCAAAATCGGTACTAGTATTTCCTTGCCATACGTATAGTCTCGATTCAATAGCACCCATTTTAGGAGGTGCATTTCGAGTTACATCAAAGTAATCTGTTGTGATTCCAGTTCCAGCTACGCCAGCTAGTGAAGCATTCGTTGAATAATTCACAGGAGAAGTTCCAACGGAATTGATAAATGATGGATTAATATTTAAACTATTCGCATCACGACTGGTAACAATTGGCAAAGAAGTTTTATTCGTAGATGAATAATACCCCAACGTTCCACCGACTCCAGAAACAAAATAATCGTTGTAATCAAAAGTAAGATTTGTATTCACTGCAAAATTCAAATAAGCAGCATAATGCAAATCTGCCCCACCAGAAGTAGAACGGGCATTCATAAAAACATTATTTCGAATATCTCTAGTATTGGCAGTAGAATTTCCGTAAAAAGCATACGATTTATTCGTGATTCCAGCACTTAAAGAACCATATATACTTACCGAATTAAAATATAAATTATAATTATTTGAGGCTAATCCATAACCGTATATCCCATAGATAGTTGTAGCATTATTTCCTCCCAAACTGATGATATTATTTGAATAAGTTGTTGTTCCAGAATTCATTTTAATTCCATAAATAGACGAATTAGTGGAAGTTACTCCGGTCACTAACAAACTATGAATGAAGTTTTCAGAAACTTTTTGCGAAGTACCAGTTGCTCCAAAATAGATTCCAATCACGTTTCCAGCAAAAGACGAATAGGAATTTGACAAATTAGAGATTGTATTTCCTGTAATTGTATTTTGCGTATTGGAAGAGGATAATACAATACCAGAAACAGAAGCGGAATTTAAAGAAGTTGTGTTGGCATTTGAAATTTTCAAATAACTGATTTCATTATTGCTGGCTATAAGAGTACCTGCTGTTGATGTAATTCCATTTATCAACCCGTTTGTTGAGGAATTTGTATTTGAAGTTCCATTTGTAAGATTTGAAATTACATTCTGATCGATTGTGATACTAGAAGCTCCGGTATTTCTTATTCCATAAACTGTTTGCGCATATGACGTTGAAGTAGAAGTAGCTTGTACGCTATTTGCTTGAGACAAACTTCCAATCGTATTTTTGCTGATATTCACAATTCCAGTAGATGAACTGAGAATCCCTGTAAAATTACCTGCATTAGCAGAATTACTATTTGCCACTGTAATTGAACTAATATTATTATTATTACAATTTACATTTCCTGACCCAGTAATATTAACACCGTAAAAATTTCCACCAGTAGAACCAGATGTTAATAAGATGGATCCAGTTCCTGTAGCCGAACCGATTGTATTTCCAGTAATAGTTCCAATATTTGCACTTACATTTGCAATATGTATTCCTACCCATATATCGCTCGAAGAATTACTCCAATTAAAATTTCTCACAGTGTTATTCTGAACGGAACTAGCGATGGAAGTACCTGCATCTAAATATATTGCGTAAAAAGGATTTGATTTTGTATTTGTCTTCACCCAAGCAGAACCAGCACAGAGAGGGGAACTACCACCAATATAATTGTTCAAAATTTTAAAATCATTTCCGGTAGAACTATTTACTTGAATGGCATAATAGTAAAATGTACCAGTAGATGCAAAATTTGTAGTTTCATAAAAGCTATTATCATTAAGAGTCCATGCATTACTATTTGTAGAAAGAAAAATACCAGTTGAACTCGAAGCAGGTCTAAAAAAATCAAAGATATTGTTTTGACTGATTGTATTTTCACTATTATCTTTCCCAATAGTTCCTAATGAATAAATTGCATTAACAGGTCTGGTAGTTGCTCCAGCACTTGTAATATCGTTATTATTAATAACATTGCCATCGTTTCCAGAAAACAATGTAGTGGTAGAAAAATAAATAACACCAGAAGTAGCGTCTGTTTCTGACCCATATATTTTACAATATTTTACAGTGTTATTTAATGCATCGTTTATAAAACGCAAAGTAGAAGTATTAGCAGTGGACGATGTACTTGAATTAATAATAGTTAAATCTTTGGCCGATCCCGTTGCATTCACTCTTCCATCTATGGTTACGTTATCCGCACCATTCAAATCAATTAATGGCGAAGGAATATTTGCGCTGATAGAAAGGTCCGAAACAGTAGGATATATATTGACCGAAGAATAGCTTGCAGTAGCAGTTCCACTTGCATTTAAGATTGCAGATCCAGTTTCGGTGGTACTTCCATTAATTTTGACAGTAATAGTTCCAAGATGTTTTCCACTATTAATATTATCAAATGCAGTTTTTAAATTTTGGTAGTAGGCTATGGTAACCCCAAGGGATGATTCGACTTGAATAGGCAATGTGTATTCTATCCAAGAGTTATTGGTTCCGCTGACCACCTCTTGCCATTTATTAAAATAACCACTTACGCCACTATGAATACCCATATCTACGCCAGATTGTGTAATGTTTTCATTTCCAAGTTTGAGCACAACCTTATTAGACGTTTCATAAAAACTGACTTGAATATCCGCTAAATTTGAAGTAGAATAATAAGGAATAGACAAATCATGATATTCGATGGTAAAAATTCGATACGGTGCAGAACCTGTAACTAAAGATTTAACCCACGAAGTTGCAACTCTACCAACATATCCATCGTACATACCCATGGATATTATTTGTCCAAAATTAGTTGCCGTGGAAGTTAAATCATATGAACTGGAAGCCGAATAACTGCTACCAGCTGCTACTCCATCTAATCGAATAAAACCATTAGTAGCCACACTCAAGCTATTAGCTGTGGTGTAATTGTTCCCATAGAATGTGAAATTAAACGGCCAACTAATGGAAG
>JBBRGJ010000050.1:0-20672 GCA_038240835.1 Bacteroidales bacterium
TTTCTGTTTTTTTTTATTACTAAAATCATTAAAAAGTGGTAACGGAGTGAAGAAGTGGCCATGTGGCGAAGTAGCCGAGTAGCCAAGTGCGCGAAGCGATACTCTTGCGAAGCAATCGCCGCTTTTCTTTCTTCTTTTCACTTTTCACTTTTTCACGTTTCACCACTAAGGCATTTATCTACCAGCTTGCTAGGTAGACTAAGTTCACTAAGAAACACTAAGACTTCTTTCTTTCTTTCTTTCTTTCTTTCTTTCTTTCTTTTCACATTTCACCTTACTCTCTTGAGCCACGCTTTGCGCTCTGCGGTTTAAAAAAAAAGAAGGTGACGGAGTGACGGGGTAACGGGGTGACCGCAAAGCGAGGATAGAGCGAAGCTCGACTGGCGCGAAGCAATCGCCGCTTTGCGTTCTTCTTTTCACCTTTCACGGAAAATCGTTTCACATTCTTACTTCTTAATTCTGTATTCCTCTTCTTTTCACCTTACTCTCTTGAGCCACGCTTTGCGCTCTGCGCTTAAAGAAGAAGTGGCGAAGTAAAACTCTGGTTAAAAATCTAATGTTGTTTGTATTCCGCCATGATCGTAGGCTTTCATGTCGAATAATGTGAGTTGATTTTTTGGGGTAAAAACTTCATTTATAGCGGGTGCATTTTCGTCTAAGTAGGTGTTTATTATCTTTCTCAAGGCCACTTTCGAGGTTGTGTTGTTGAGTTTGCAATAACGATCCAACTGTTTTTTTCTTGACAAGGGAATTCTGAAAACAATTTTTACAAATTTATTTTTTTTGCTTCGTTCTCTTTTCTTATGTGCTTTCAGTTTTGTCATTATTGTATTTTTTATCGAAAATTTGCAAAAGATCTTTGTGGGGATAAATCTTTTTATTTTTTCAGCGTAATTTGATTATTTAAAATATGGATAAAGGTGTCAATTTCACTTTTAGTATTCTGGCGACCGAAAGAGACTCGCATTGAATGATCTATATCGTCTCTAATTGCACTCAAAACATGCGATTTTTGGACGGATCCGGAAGCACATGCACTGCCCGCTGAAACACATATTTTGTTCATATCTAACAAGATATGCAATGAGTCTATATCTGGATAATTTAATATTGAGAAATTGACAATGTGTGGAACTTTATCTGTTTTACTTCCTATAATTTCAACATCACAGGATGATTTCATCAGTTGTTCTACAAAATAGTGGTTTAGCTCGGTGATATGTTTCAGCTGTTCATCAAAATCATGGTAGACTATTTCTAACGCTTTAGCTAGTCCAATGATAAAAGCTGTATTTTCGGTTCCAGCCCTCATATTTTGCTCTTGTCCACCGCCAAAAAGGAGTGGGGTTACCTGACTTTTAGCCGAAATATATGCAAAACCAACTCCCTTAGATCCATAAAATTTATGAGCTGTAAACGAAGCAAAATCTACTTTTGGTAAATTGATTTTAGTTTTTCCAACGGCTTGCACCATGTCGCAAAAAAGTTTTGCATTGTATTTTTGGCATAAATCAGCAATTTTATCGATGGGATTGATGTTCCCAATTTCATTGTTCACACCCATGATGGCCACCAATGAATTTGGATTTGAAGATAGAAGTTTTTCTAAATGAACAAGATCTATTTCCCCTTGGGAGTTATGGGCAACAAAATCAACCGGTATTTCGGGTGTAATATTTTTAATAGAACTCAATACGGCATGATGCTCAAGGGCAGAGGTAATAACATGGTTGATTTTGTTTTTAGCAATTGCGCCACGCAAAATCATGTTAATCGCTTCGGTAGCGCCCGATGTGAAAAACAGTTCGCTGCTTTTTACATTGAGTAATGTTGCTATTTTATTTCTCGACTGTTCAATTTCCATCCGAGCTCTTTGTCCCAACGAGTGAGAGGAGGAGGGATTGCCTGGCAACGATTTTAATTTGTCTGCAAGAACGTCTAAAACTTCTTGATGAATAGGAGTTGTAGCAGCGTGATCGAAATAAATATAGTCCTTCATTTTCTGTTAGAATTTTGAAACAATTTCTTTAATGTCCGAGATTATTTTATTTGCTAAATGATTCGCAGTTGCCATCGAATCACTTTCACTGTAAATACGGATAATAGGCTCTGTGTTTGATTTACGTAGATGCACCCACTGTTTGTCAAATTCTATTTTTACTCCATCAATGTCATTCACAGGTTGATTTTTGTATCTCTCTTTTATGCTGACTAAAATAGCATCTACGTCCATTTCTGGAGATAGTTCTATTTTGTTTTTAGATATAAAATATTCTGGATAGGTATTTCTAAGTGTAGAGCAACTTTTTCCGCAGGTTGCAAGGTGAGATAAAAACAGGGCAATTCCAACCAAAGAGTCGCGGCCGTAATGAAGTTCCGGATAAATTACTCCGCCATTTCCTTCACCACCAATGATGGCGTTGGTCTCTTTCATCATCGTCACTACGTTTACTTCGCCTACAGCGGAAGCGGCATATTTCTGTCCATATTTTTCGGTAACATCTCGAAGTGCGCGAGTGGATGAGAGATTCGAAACCGTATTTCCGGGCGTGTGTGATAATATATATTCAGCAATAGCAACCAGCGTGTACTCTTCGCCGAACATGCTTCCATCTTCGTTGATAATTGCCAATCTGTCTACATCTGGATCTACCACAAACCCTACGTGAATGTCAGATTTTGCAATGATAGAACTTATTTCAGTCAGATTTTCGGGAAGTGGTTCTGGGTTGTGAGCAAATTTCCCAGTAGGATCACAGTTTATTTCAGTAATATTTGTCACTCCTAATGCATTCAGCAACATAGGAATAGCAATTCCACCCGTGGAGTTTATACAATCTATGGCCACTCTGAAATTGGCTGCTTTAATGGCCGGGACGTTGACTAAATCTAACTCAAGGACTTTTTCGATATGGCGCTCGATGGAATGTTCCACTTTTTTATACGTTCCCAATTTGGTCACTTCCGAAAAACGATAGAGATTATGTTCTGCTTTGTTAAGAACCACTTCGCCTTCTGCCGCAGAGATAAATTCTCCTTTTTCGTTTAATAATTTCAGGGCATTCCACTGAGCGGGGTTGTGACTTGCGGTGATGATAATGCCACAATCTGATTTTGAAGAAGTTACTTCCATTTCTACCGTGGGTGTTGTACTTAATCCAGTATCTAAAACATGGCAGCCCATGGATAAAGCAGTGCCACAAACCAATTGGTTAACCATTTCTCCAGAAATTCGAGCATCTCTGCCCACCACTACGGTGACGTTTTTTCTATCGTTTCGTTCTTGGATAAATGAGATAAATGAAGCAGTAAATTTAACAATATCAATAGGAGTGAGGTTGTCGCCAGGTTCACCACCAATGGTTCCTCTAATCCCTGAAATAGATTTTATAAGTGACATATTAGTTTTTTATATTTATTACAATGTGCAAATATACAAATTTTCATTTTTGAAGATGTTATTTATAAAAATTATAGGAATTCTATCTTCTTACACCTTCATAAATCTGGTTCTACTACGAACCGAAGGACGGCGGAGCCAATTGAGTGGAAATGCTATAACAAAGTTTTTTATGTTTTAAAGTATGAGCTTATTTATTTCATTGTCACCCTGTCCCGATTGCTATCGTGATTATCGAAGGATTTCAAAAAGTGCTTTCAAAAAGCTCTTTCTTTAATACTTCGATTAACTCAGTATGACGCTCGCTAAAATAGCCACAATGCTCACTCTAAGCCCCAAAAGATCAGTGAATTTCCTCACTGTCATCAACCCTTTATTTCCAATTTTTTTTTGGATCAAGTCTCAGCATGACAATTTTGAAATAACAATTTAATATCTGTGATCTTTTCCACTCAAATGTTAGTAGAACCATAAATTTACTTGAAAATTAGGAATAAAGGATATTAATTTAAAAAAATCCAATCCACGGTTGGGCTATATTTTTTCATAAAAGCAACGATGTTTAATCAACTACAAAACAGATATCAAGAGTTATTTAGAGCCTCAATAACGAAGACTATTGCGTGATAAAATGCAAAAAGGTATAGTTTTTTGAAAGAAAATAGTGTAATTTAGCATTTCAAATTTATTTGTATGGATTTTTTGATAACAATATTTTATGTCTTTTTATTCACATTAATCATCAGAAATCATCGATTTTTCAGAATTGATGGAGTTCGGAAGGAGGCAATTCGTTTTGCGTTTTTTCTCAAACTTTTTGCAGGAGGCGTTCTCTTTTTGGTCTATACTTATTATTATACAGACCGGTCGACCGCTGATATTTTTAAATATTTTGATGATGGCAAAATAATGGCTAATGCTTTCTATAACAAGCCATTAGATTTTTTTAAAATGTTATTTAGTGTTCAAAATGATACGCCATATTTTACCGAAACTTATTACAATCAGATGAATAATTGGTTTCGGGTGTACGATTCTAACATTTTTAGTGACAGTCATCTAATCATCCGATTTAATGCGTTTGTGATGCTTTTTTCATTTGGTGTTTATCATGTGCACACCGTAGTGGTCTGTTTTCTCTCATTCATTGGAATTACCGCATTGTACAAGTTTTTAATCGAGTATATGCCCAAAGCAAAATTAGGATTATATTTAGCACTTTACCTTATTCCTTCTGTCGTTTTCTGGAGTTCAGGAGTTTTAAAAGAGGGGCTGATTTTCTTCGCATTGGGGATGCTGATTTACCATAGCAATAATTTTTTCGAAAAGTTTAGCTTTTGGAAAGTAGCCACAATCATCTTTTCTATTGCCCTATTGCTTTATACTAAAATCTATGTTTTTCTAATTATTTTCCCATTGATGGTGATTTTTAAATCGTTAAAACCTTTTAACCGAAGAAATATTGGGTTAATTTATTTGGGGTCACTCTCGCTATTTTTCATCTGTAGTATGATGATATTAAAGTCGTTAGTTGATATCGACCTACTTCAAATGTTAGCTCAAAAGCAACATGATTTCATCCTTTTAGCCAAAATACAAAATCCAGGTAGCTTTATTGTTACAAATGAGTTACAACCGAATTTGTTGAGTTTTATCCAATATTTGCCTGTGGCTTTTAGCAATACTTTTTTGCGACCCATTATCGGTCTTGATAATTCGCCCATCATGATTCCATCAATTATTGAGAATTTAATATTTTGGACTTTATTGATTCTTTCCTTCGTTTTTCCATCTAAACGAACGAAGGAACAGTCACTTTTGTTCTACTTTTTATTTTGGTTTGTGGTGGGAATCTTTTTACTAACGGGATTTACAGCTCCTATTTTGGGCGCAATCGTTCGATATAAATCCATTGCCCTTCCATTTTTGGGTGCAATATTCTGCTTGTTGATTAGTAAAAAGAAGTTGTTTTGCGCTTCCAAAAGAGTTGCAGCCTTTGGGATTAAGTTAGAACATAGAATACTTTATAAATCAATCATTCCTTAACTAAAATAGAGAGATTCGCAAGCTTTTATAAGCTAAATAATGGGTTTCCTAAGTAGTTACTCCTAAACGTATAAAACCACCATCCACTGACTGGATACATTTTTAGCAACTCCTTTTTGGAAATGGAGGGATATTTCATCTTGTCCAAAAGAATGAGTGCTTGACCAATTTTCTTTTGTGATTTTTTTGAAATTGATGCCGAACCACCTTTTTGTTTATAAAGAAGTAATAGTGACATTGCATCTCTGATTTTATCCTGTTCAATCATCCATTCACAGGCAGTTATCAATGTTTTATTGTTGTTGCAGAGAATAAATATGGAGGCGATAGAATCTCTATTTATTCTATTTTTATTGTTTTCAAATCCATCATAAAGCGAGTCAGCATGATAAAATTTAACCAAGGCTTCTTCTGTTTTTTCAATATTAGCTAAATATCGTGCGTCTCTTATTAATTCTTGATAGTTCCCAATTTGTTTTAGTTCTTTAATCTCATCCGCAGAGATGGTGACGATTTTAATGCATTGATTATTCATGGCGGATAGAGACTGCAAACTGTCCGCATATTGAGAGGCTACGATATAGTTTTTATTATTCTTATTTCTAAGATATGCATTGGAATAGGTGCTGTATTTATTGTTTTGATAGTTGCACAACTCTTCGTTCAGAAATTTCTCTGTTTTAATCAATTCCAAAACAATGGAACTATCGTTGTCTAAGTTGATGTTTTTTGACAACGATTCTGCTTTTGCAAACCACTCTGTGGCCAATTCAAAATCGTTTCCCCAGACATTCTGACGAGTTTTTGAGAGATAATCTAATAGGAGAGGCCTGCTCAATCGAAGAACCAAACTATCAATATTGGTATCGTTAACAATGGAGTATTGATTTTTTAATTGTTTGGCAAACAGATATTTATCTAAGGCGTTTTGATTTAAGTTTTGCTCAAATAGACTATTCCCAGTTTTCAGCGCATTGTTAAATTCAATGGTTTTAATATTTTTGGTCACTGTTTTAATCTCAGAAGTATCTTTGATGTAATTCTTGTAATAGGCTAGAAAATCTAACGCTTGTTCCAGTGATTTTTCGGCTAAATATTGATTCAATTGAAGAGCATACTCATTCGATGCCTTCATCTTCTCGTCAAAACCTCCTTGAGCAGCACTCTGGCGATAGGAATCGAGATTGGCAAGGGCAAAATTCTCTCGATACAGATGTCCCACACTATCCGCTTTTTCCAGCTTGGTGAGCGCTTTTACAAACTGTTTTGTGTCTATTAATTTCTTACTCGATTCCACTAATTTACTCACGAGCATATCCACAAGTTTTTGTAGTTCCACATCGGTTGGAATCTCTTTTATGTTCTGCAATTGATAGTTTTTGGCCTCTTTTATATAGTTTTCGGCTATTTGAAAATGGTTGTTTAGTAAGGCTTTTTTGATCACTGTAAAGTACGATTGATAGATGCCATTTTTAGAATTTTTAATTCCACGAATGTGATCGCCATTACAAATCTCAACTGAATTGCTATCGCAGAAAATGGTGGCAATTTCGTAAATGGAGTATGCTTCAGAAAATTTTTGAGCCACATACATATCATTTCCCTTATTTACTATGTTCCGGTAAACCATTTTTCCAAGATCGATGCACTGTCTGTTTGTATAATCATCGGGATAAGTGGTTTTGAAAATTCTATTAATCAGCAAACTGGCTTCTGGTAAATTGCCAATTTCATAATAAAGTCGCGCCAACTCCGACAATGCAACAATGTTAAAGCTGTGATATTCAATGGCTTTATTGTAATAATAGATTGATTGCAAGATGTTTCCATTCTCTTTGTATTTTCTTGCATTGATAATAAATTGGCGGTCGATGTTCATCAGATACTCTTGAAGGACAACCTGTTTTTGGGACACTTGAAAATTGATTTCTGACAATTTTGCGCCAAATTTATTGGGATCATGATTCATCAATTTTAATCGAGAAATTACGTCTAAATTATTAACCGCTTGAACCCTTCGGATCAAATCATCCATGTCGTAATCCAACAGAGGAATCATTTCAGTATTCTCTAAATTGATTTTATTCAAATCATCTTTCCAACGAAGAATCAACGAATCCAATTTCTCATATACTTTAATGGCATCTAGATGGTTGTTGATTTCCAAAAGCCATACATTATCAAAATCGATCTGAATATTTTTCAAAAGAACTTTATTGAGGCTTATAACGCTGTCTTCTTGAATAGATGCGATGGTAGTTTGGTTATTTTTAAGCTTATTTGAAATATTTACTTTCGATATTTTGTTGTTTTTCAAAAAGTGAACAGTACACGAAAAATGAGTTGGAAATAGGGAAGAGGAGAGGTCAAATCCGTTGATATTGGAATTCCCGCGAACAGAGTCTTTTACTACGATGCAAGTGATTTGCGATCGGTTTGAATTAATGGCGGTAGTGGTGACGGTGGCCGATAAATCGACATAAAAATATGGATCGCCAATGTTGGAAACTTGGGCGTAATGGGTTAAAAAAGATTTTACATATTGATTGGTTACCGTGGATTGTGATATCTTGTAATGTAATTTATAGGTGGTATCACTCAACACCATTTGTTGCCCAAAAGCACTGCTTGAGAAGAGAAAAAACAAAAGGAACGCAAAAAATCGTGAAGTTTTTTTGAGTTCCCAAGTATGTTTTGCTACAGGATAAGGATAAGAACCCTTCAAGAGCAATGTTTCTATCAATTTCACCACGGAGGTTATATTTAATTGATAATCTATTTTAAAAGTACCCAGAACAAGAGTCGAACTTGCACATCCTTACGGATACTACCCCCTCAAAGTAGCGTGTCTGCCAATTTCACCACCTGGGCTTCTATTTTGCAAATATATGACTTTTTTTTCTAACTAAATATATTTTTTCGTTTCAATTCTTAAAAATGCTTGAAAAAGCTAAAGAAAGTGAGAAGTTTGAGGAAAGTGACGGGGTGACGAGTGACGAGTGACGAGTGACCGCGAAGCGACGATACGCGAAGCGACGATGCGCAAGCGAGTCCGGGAGAAAGTGACGGAGTGACGAGTGACCGCGAAGCGAGACTCGCTTCGCGTACTTGGCTACTCAGCCACTCAGCCACTCGGCCACTCAGTCACTCGGCTACTCATTCACTCGGCTACTCAGCTACTCAGTCACTCGGCCACTTGCTCATACGAGCTTCACTCATCACCTCCGTAAACCAATTTCCTCACAAATACAAAAAAAAAACTGCCTTTACAAAAGTTTGCAAAGGCAGTTTTTTACAGTTTAAAAACAATGTTATTTCACCACTTTCAGTGCGTTGTTGGTTGCATTTATCAAGGGGAGAATAGATAAGCGCTCGCCTACGGCTTCTTTCATCCACACTTGTGGTGCTTTTCTACCGATTGAGTACATTCTGATGACTTCTTCTCCAAAGTTTTTACCTTCTAAGTGTGTTTCTACTTGATACTCTATTAGTTGACCTACTGGATAGGCTGATAAATATAATGGAGCATCTATCATGTGTGAGTATATTCCAAGAATAGGCTGATCGGAGATGCCAAATATGGGTGCATAATATTTATTCCAAACTTCGATAGAGATTCTGTTTACGGTCTCTTTTAACTCTTGAGGAGTTGCATTTGGATTTGCATAAAGCCATTTCCAGACATTCATATCGACCAAAGAGACGCCCATAATTTCGTAACTGCCCCAAAAGATATCAAGGGTTGTAAGCTCGCGCTGATTTGGTGTTGGATCTGTCATTCCCAATAACTGCAAATCACGTTTTTGAAATACAAATGCTAACGCTTCTGTGAAAGATGTATTTGGAACTCCTCTGAGGAAATAGTTATCAACTAGATGGAGAGAGATAGTTTGTTCCACATTGTGACCAAATTCATGAACGGCAATGTTGTAACCTTTATAATCCATGCCGTTTTCGCCAATTCGAGTCCGCAAATGCGCAACGTCACTTTTCATAGAAGCTTCCCAAGCATGACCGGCACCTCTGGAGGCATCTACCGCAATTTTGGAACAGATAAAAGCAGCTTTCTCTTTTTGGAATCCTAATTTTGCAAGGATTTCGGGCAGATCTTTTTCAAAAGCATCTTTGGTTGGATATTTTTCTCTCACTTTTGCATCCAATGTTTCAGCTGGAATTGAACTTCTTGATTTAAATCCATCATACCAAATATCAAATGCTTGTAATTTACGTCCCAAACGTTTCTGAATCAGTTTTGCAACATTTTTTACAGTGGGAGAAGAGATGAAATCGATAAACATTTTTTCTACTTCCTCTTGAGGAATTTCCATCTCTTGGTCAAATTTGCGATGAATATACGAAGGGTAGGATGGACTGTATTTATCGATTGCTTGCATCGCTTTGAAATTCTCTAAAAGATGAAAATATCTTGTGGATGGTTCGGGAGTGGTTTTTACTTCAATGTTGTTGTCAAATACTTTGTTTGTATAAGGATTCCAAGTGTATTTATCGCTATTAATCACTTCATTAGGAATGGTTTGGGTGATAATTCGTTTCATTACTTCATAAATAACAAGTTGTTTTTCTAAACCATCTTTTTTGTTTGAATAATTTGATTTTAATTCATCTCTTAATCCCCAATGTGTAATTAGTTTCATTCCTTCGGGAAAACGACTTTTTCCAGTATTGTCAAATAATTTACCCATGTAAATATTGTAATTTGATATGTAAGTATCTGCAACGGTGGTGGTTTCGCTAGTTTTTAACAACAAAGCCGCAGGCACTCTGGAGGAGAAAATATCTCCCAAACGAGCATATCCCCAGTCGCGAGGTGTCCAAGCACTTCCAACAAGTTGTTTCTCTTCGAGTGAGTAGAATGGGAAGTTTAATGTGATGATGAATGCAATTTTGTTGTCAAAAAAGTCATCGGTAAGGTGTGCAAATGGATCCCAAGCTCCGTAAAGTTCATCTATGGGAAGTACTTCGCCTTGATCGAGATGCAGTGGTCTTTTGAGTTCTACACTTAACTTATTATATAGTCCGAAAATTTGTTCAAAATTTAGTTGAAGTCTATCAAAAAGTTCTGCTAATTTTGCTGGACTGGTGATAAAGTTCTGTTCGCAAAATGTCTCAAAATCAGCTTCCGACCCATCTGTAGATCGCCAAAGAGCGGCAGTTTGTTTTACACATTTCTCTATTCGGAGTTTATCCTGAGAGCTACTTTTTGAAATCAGCGATTTGGTTACTTTTCCAACCGTTGTTTCGCTGATTACGTCTACTTTTTGAGCAAATCCTATTGATGCTATCGCCATGAGAATTACCATAAATCCAATTTTTTGTTTCATTTATTATTGTTTTTATTGTTTTGAAAAAATCTGACATACATTTATTTTGACAATCACAGGAACAATGATATGTCAATAAATAGAAAATATCTGTGCTAAATTATAAAAAAAACAGATTAAAACCTCTGTTTTGGATATTTTAACCCAAATAATAGAAATAAAAAGAATCTCATAATTCAGCTAAATAATTCAAATTTGAGATTAAAACATCCTTTTTGGGTAAGATTTTGCAGATTTACATCGTATAATTGTACAATTTCTCTAAGTTATTTGTTAATGTTTGTCATTTTTGTTTTGATGTTGAAATATTTTTATAACAATTTGTATCTTTGCCCAAAATCATAGAATTATATAGAGTAATTTTTAAGAATATAAAAATGACAATGAAACAGACTGTGAAAATCAATGTTAAATCGGAAGTAGGAGAGTTAGAAGATGTAATTATCCACACTCCAGGTGCTGAAGTAGAAAACATGACTCCTCAAAATGCTCAACGCGCTTTGTATAGTGATATTTTAAATTTGGATATTGCAAAGTGGGAACATGCCCAATTAAGTGGTGTTTTGAAAAAAGTGAGCAAAACCCATGAGGTTAAAGATTTGTTAGAAAAAGTATTGATGAACAACAAAGCGAAGGAGCTGCTAATCAATACGGTATGTAAATCGGAAAACTTGATTCACATTCAAGAGGATTTGTTGGACATAGACCCTGCAACGCTGTCAAGCATTTTGTTGGAAGGAATGCCATTAAATAGAAACAATCTTACCGAGTTTTTGAGTGAAGATCGTTTTTCGTTGGCTCCTTTGTATAACTTTTATTTCACTCGCGATGCTTCAGTTTCGGTCAATAATGACGTGTTAATCTCCAGAATGGCGAATAAAGTGAGAGAGAGAGAGACCTTGATTATGGAAGCTATTTTTAATTATTCAGGAGTTTTTAAAACATCTACCGTCAATTCTACTTGGTACAATCACAATCCGGATGTAAAAATTGAAGGTGGTGATGTATTGGTTGCTCGTGAAGATATTTTGATAGTGGGAAGTGGAACAAGAACGACTACTCAGGGAATTGACTTTATATTGTCTAGAATTTTGGCTCAAAAAGATGGTAAAAAAAGACATATTTTGGTTCAAGAGTTGCCAGATGCTCCTGAATCATTTATTCATTTAGATATGGTATTCACACTGTTAGATCATAATTATTGTATGATGTTTGAACCTGTGATTATGAAATTAAATAAATTTCAAACGGTTCAAATTACGGTTGAGCATGGAAAGGTATTGGAGATAAAAAATGTTCCCAATCTAATTGTAGCTCTTAAAAACCTTGGAATGGATTTGGAACCTCTTTGGTGTGGTGGCAGAAAAGACCTTTGGATTCAAGAGAGAGAGCAGTGGCATAGTGGTGCTAATTTCTTCGCATTTGCTCCTGGAAAAGTCCTGGGTTACAGCAGAAATCTATATACTTTAGAGGAACTTAACAATCATAATTTCGAAATTTTACCTGCCATCGATGTGATAAATGGTAAAATTGATGTAAACGATTATAAAAAGTGTGTGGTTTCTATCGATGGCAGCGAACTTCCTCGCGGAGGCGGCGGTGCTCGATGCATGACCATGCCCGTGAGAAGAAAATAAATATTTTCCACCTCAGACTTGACAAGTTTTTGTGCTTGTAAAAAAACAGGTTACCCGCCAATTGGTTGATAACCTGTTTTTATTTGAACCCCAACTCAGAAGTGAGGCTAATTAGAAGGTTTTTAGTCAAAATAAAGATTTTTAAGATATTTTTAAAAAAGATTTTTCGTTGAGGAGATATTTTTAAAATATAACCAATTACAACCTGCTGATTACCAGTATTATTTATCGTGATAATTCAAATAATAAATCACAACCAGTAAACATATTTCAATTAATAGGAAAGTATTTTTGAAAAAACTTGTTTATTCATTAAAAAAAGTTAATTTTGTGAAGTATTATTAACCAAAAAAACAATTATACATGAAAAAATTTAGTTTATTATTTGTTGTGGCTATCGTAGTTTCTTTAGCACTTAGCAGTTGCAGTAAGTATGATGAAGGTCCAACCTTAACACTTCGTTCAAAAGCATCACGTCTTAATGGAGAGTGGAAAATTACAAAAGTAACAGAAAATGGCGTTGCTCGCACTTTTGATGCAAATGCTAGAGTTAAAATGGATAAAGATGGTGTTTATTCTTATTCTTCGGTATACTCAGGACAAACTATAACCGCTGAAGGCACTTGGAAATTAACTTCTGACGGAGATAAAATATTATTTACAAGCAGTTTAGGTCAGTTTACTAGTTCAGAAGAATATGTAATTAAACGTTTATCTAGCAAAGAATTATTTTTAGAAAAAAAGGAAAATAATGATTTGGATAGAATTGAATACGAAAAAATCTAATCTTTTTCATATTTAGAATTTTAAAAAAGAGACAAAAAATTGTCTCTTTTTTTTTGGATTAATTTTTTACATCCAACGCATCTCTAAGCGAGTTGCCAATCAGCATAAAAGCCAATACCAGCAACATAATAGCAATTCCTGGAGTAATGGCTAAGTAAGCATAATCTAATATAATGTATCCATAATTCTCTTTAATCATCGTTCCCCACGAAGGAACAGGAGGTTGAACTCCTAATCCTAAAAAACTCAATCCCGATTCAATCAGAATTGCAGAGGCAAAATTAGATGCAGCAATTACCACCACAGTCCCGGTGACATTTGGCAGAATATGTTTTACAATAATGCGGGCGTTGCTATATCCCAGAGCTCTTCCAGCTTCTACAAACTCTTTTTCGCGCAAACTCATCACTTGTCCTCTCACTACACGCGCAACATCCACCCACATAGTTAATCCAATGGCAATAAATACTTGCCAAAATCCTTTCCCAAGGGCAAAACTAATTGCAATCACTAATAGGAGCGAAGGGATAGACCAAACCACATTGATAAACCAAACAATCAATTCATCAATCCATCCGCGATAAAAGCCAGCAATGGAACCCAATAAAACACCAATTACAATGGCAATTAATACGGAGATAAGTCCCACAGACAAACTCACTCTAGAACCAAGGATTAGCTGACTCAACACGTCTCTTCCGTAGCGGTCGGTGCCTAAAATATATCTCTGTTCGTAGACACAATTCGCTTTGAAATATTGTTCGTGTTTTGCAAAATCTTCATTTACATTTGCACTTGGCAACAGCTCTTTCCAAGTATAATCAGCGGTATTAAAGAGCGAATCGCCTTTAAATAGTGACACTGTTGCGCCGTTTTCGTTTAATTTATAGGAAGTGATGGGAACAAAGTTATAAGAGTCATCTTGACCAAACATTGCTTTTTGAAAAAAGGATTGTTTTTTCACCTCAATCTCACGAGGAATTTTGAGCATAAGCACTTTTGTTCCAGGTTTTTGAAGGGAAACTTCTAAAATTTGTCTATTGGCATTGGGGGTAAAATCGGGTGTAATCAACGAACCAAGTATGCTGATCAAAATTACAATCATCACAAATATCACAGAACTCGCACCCAACGAGTCGTGCATTATGTGCTTGAAGACCATGGAGTTTAACGATCCTTCTCCTATCTTTTTGTGACGTTTTTTGAAGATTTTTCTTAACATATTGTAAGTTTGGATGCAAAGATAGTGAAAATTGAAATTTTTTCCTTCTAAAGTTTCGTTTTACGCTCCCCACTTGCTAAATTATGATTACTTTTGTAGTATATTACATATGAAAGGACTAAAGCAGTACTATGGATTTCTTTAAAACTAGTTTTTTAAAAACTTTTTCAATCACCTCACTTATTCTCTTTACCCAATTTTCTACGGTTAAGTCGCAAGAGATTGATTCGACTTATTCAGTAAACTTTTTGAGCAAATTAATCTCTATTCAAGCATACTCCCAGTGGGAAAAGCCTGTATATGATCATCTTGCAGATTGGTGCAAAAGTCAGGATTTATATTTTGAAGATTTATCTTTGGGTGATACCATCTTAAATTTCATCACCATGTTGGAACCACCCAGCGAAAAACCCTTGATTCTCCTTTCGGCGCACATGGATGTAGTTTGGGCGGATGAATATGGATGGAAATATCCACCATTTTCGGGCGCCATTGCCGAGGGATTTATTTGGGGCCGTGGAGCCATTGATGATAAAGGTCCGTTGTCGATGCAATTATTGGCTTTAGCTCGTTATCACCGCCTTCATCCAATGCATGAAATTCCTTTCAATGTGGGAGTTTTGGCTGTCTCTTCCGAAGAGATAGGTGGTTATGGCGCTGACTATGTGATGAAAAATCATCTAAATAGATTTAATCCAGTGGTTATCTTTGGCGAAGGAGGATCAGGATTGAAAAATATTATTCCTTCAAAACCTAATACTCCAATTTTTGGAATCTCGGTCACCGAGAAAATTCCATTGTGGCTGTTGCTTGAAGCAAAAGTAAAATCAAATGGACATAGCTCAAATGCAGATTTGTACGCCAGCAAAAATTTGCTCAGAGCGTTAATTAAAGTGGCCGATGAACCGAAAAAAATTCGATTTCATCACGTGACCAAAAAAATGCTCAAAGATTTGGGTGAACTAGAAGGTGGATTAAAAGGGTTTGTGTTGAAAAGATCTTCTTCATGGTTTTTCTGGCCATTTACCAAGAAACTTTTTAATGAAGGTGGCGCATTTAGCTCTTTAGTTAGTGATACTTATACTATTACTGAAATAAATACCATTAAAGGAAATATAAATTCAGTTCCGCAGCAAGCTTCTGCATACGTAGATTGTCGACTTTTGCCAGGAACTTCTATCAAAATGTTTTTACTAAAACTCCGACTTAAAGTTGGGAATAAAGTTGTAATTACTCCAATTTATACAGGTTATGATGCTAAGCCATCCGAAGTAGATGACTATTTTCACGCCATGGGAAATGCAATCAAATCGATTTATCCCAGCAGTGAAGTGAAACCATTTCTATTCCCAGCTTCTTCGGATAATAACACTTTTCGATTTGGTGGATTCTCCACCTTTGGAATCACTCCAATCATCGTGGACGAAGAGCTTATGGCGACGGTTCATAATATAAATGAACGAGTTCCAATCGACTCTTATTTGTTGGGAATTGACACCTATTATAAGTTTATTGAAGATCTTATATATTTCAACAAAAATGTGGAAGCCAAGAGATAAGAAACTTATTTCGATAATTTTTCAAAAATTTCTAGCGATTGGGCAATTACACTATGGTTGTCGTAATTGTGGATGATATAATCTGCTTTTTCTTTTTTCAGCAAAGAGCTCATTTGGGCTTTTAATCGCTTTTTAATCGACTCCGTGGTGGCGTGATCTCTTTTGCTTGCGCGGATTATGGCAATCTCATCGGGACAATAAACCAAGATGATTGCATCAAAATAAACTTCTAATTTATGCTCAAATATAATTGCAGATTCAAAAAGGGTGAAAGGTGCTTTGTCTTGCGTTTTAGTCCACTGTTTGTAATCTTCAATCACTTTTGGATGAATTATTCCGTTTACGGCCTCCATCATCACGGGATCTGAAAATATAATAGAAGCCAGTATTTTGTGGTCAATTTGCAAATGTTCATTGAGCACTTGATTGCCCACAACGGCAGCAATTTCTTGAATAACAGTAGGAGAATTTAGAATCTTTTTTGCTTCCATATCAGCATTGTACACCGGAATCCCCATCAGGTTGAATAGGTGTGCAATGGTTGTTTTTCCACTGCCAATATTTCCCGTTATTGCAATCTGTTTTCTCACTTTTTGATAATTAAATAATCCACAAAATCAGGAGAAATTTTTACAATATTGATGTTTTTTGGTGACTTTTGGATGATAAGAGGAGCTCTGTTGCCAGTTTTCTGTTTCGAAAAATCTAGTTTGGCCAAAAAATTACTATCGGTAATCTCTTTATATTTTGAAACCCCCACATGAAAAGTGATGGTGGCAACGTTTGGAAATGTTTTCAGTTCAAAATTTTCGTTGTAAGAATTATCTATTTTGCAATGCACCACCGATTCGGTGTATTTTTCTACGGGGATGTATATATTGGTGAAAGAAGGGTATATTTCGATTGGATTTACATTTCTGGTGTTGGTTTTTAGCGAAAAACGTCCCAGATAAGAGGTCTCCAATTCTTCAAGGAAAGCATTATTGGTTGATACATGGTTTATTTTATCTAAATCTTCTTTATTTCCATATACCCATACCGAATCTGGAGATATTGTCACAGAATCATTTACGAAAAATTGTTTTTTCGGTTGATATTTTATCAACGAATAAACTGGAACTTTTTTCTGAAATCGTCTGTTGTAAAATAATTTAATGGAATCGATGTTGGTAATTTCGTTGATTTTCTTTTGATTTGTCAACGCAAAAACTAATGCTTTTGAAGGGATAGAGATGGAGTTGCTGTTTTTTTGAATAAAACTCGAAACATCAATGTAGAGTGGATTTGACGGATTTAGATCGCTATCAAACAGTAAGTTATATCCATTATCTTTGATGGAGATTGTAATTACAGTATCCGATTTTTGATCAATTTGGTACTCTTGGGGAAGATGGGTGTATACAATGTTATATTTCAGTTGGAGGGTATAGGTTTTGGATAACTTGAGAATGCCCCAGCTAAAAAGGGCAATAAAAAAGCATGAAACGAAAATAGAGAATCCTCTTTTTGGTCTTAAAAATTCGCTCAGTGCTTTTATTCTCATCTTAGTTTTGATTTATGATATTAAAAAGCGAGGATATTTAAAAAAACATCCTCGCTTCATAATATGATCGTTCATTATTTTTGAATAGAAACTTCGCTCACGTTTGAAGCAACAGCAACTCTTTCAATTTTAATGCGTCCACCACCTTCAGTTTCAATAACAAAAGTAGTTTCGTTTGAATCTTCTACAATTCTACCATGAAGTCCGCCAATGGTAATTACTTTATCACCTTTTTTAAGTGATTCGCGGAATTTTTTGGCTTCTTTAGTTTTTTTCATCTGCGGACGGATCATAAAAAAGTAGAATACTACTATGATAAGTCCAAGAAATATTAATTGAGTTGCGCCGCCACCTTTTTGGTCAGCACCACCACCACCTGCCATAAGCATAATTAAGTCAAAGTTCATCTTATTTTATTTTTTATTAGTTTATAATGCAAAGATATAAAAAATTATGGTAGTTCAACCATTGCTTTTACATGTAAAATTGTTTCAGAAGGATAGCTGTTTGCAAAAATGGTTACAATCTTATCCAAAGGTCCTTTTTTGCCTTCTGTATTGAGCGTAACTGTAATTATTCCCTCTTTTCCAGGGCTAATAGGTTCTTGTGGAAATTCAGCCACTGTGCATCCGCAACTGCCGGTTGCTTGTGAGATTAAAAGATCTGATTTTCCGTCGTTTACAAACTTATACGAAAAGGAAAGTTTTTCTCCTTGCACTACTTTCCCAAAATCATGCTCGGTCGCATCAAATTTAAAGACAGGTGCATTTTCTGGCGTTGATTTTCCTTCTGCAGAAAGTTCATTTTTGATCAAATCAGTAGGCAATGTCTTATCGTTTCCTCCACAAGAGGCTAGTAATATTGCCATTAATGAAACGTAAACAAGTTTTTTCATATCCAATTTTGTTTTTTGAAATTTACTTAGATTCCTATTTTCCTATGTTAATTTGTGCCAATAAGTCCGCGACCAGTTTTTTTGATTTTTCCGGCACTTTTGAGTTCATTGGCCATTTTATCCAAAATTCCATTGATAAATATCTTGCTCTTTGGAGTGCTGTAATCTTTTGATATTTCGATGTACTCGTTGATAGTTACCTTGATGGGAACGGATGGACATTGTAAAAACTCACACAAAGCCATTTTAAGAACAATCATATCGATGTATGCAACTCGCTCGGATTCCCAGTTTTGCAACTTTGGAACGATCATGTTCTCATATTCCAATGAGTCTTTAATTACCGTGCGAAACAATGTTTTTACAAAGTTAATATCATCATCATACTCATCCGCATTTTTATCGAAATCGTTGAGGGAGCTAAAGTCTTCGCTAGTTTCTGTCAGCAACCGTATGCTCTTAATGGTGAACGAAGCAGCATCGTTAAAATCATTTGCCCAATGAATGTCGTGTTCTTCGATGGTGGAACAAACGGCATCGTTTGGAAAATAGATAACATCGTAAAAATTGATGATAAAATCACGATCTTCATCAAATGAGCGAGTAGGAGAGCTCATGTATTTTTTATACCCAGGCCAATCAAGCATCTGTTGAAACATAGTTTTCAACACGTCAAGCTCTTGATTTTGAAGGATTTTATGATCTCTAAAAATCGATTTAAATTGAATGTTTTCTGTGATTTTTTTGATAACCAAGTTGTTGACAAACTTGAGGTTGGGGTTTAAATCTTCTTTGGTGGGGAGCAATTTGCTTTTGGCATCTTCTATCTTATTCTCCGCAATTCGAACTAATTGGGGCAAGATTGCTAGTTGATACATGCTAAGAACTTTAAGATTTTCTATAGCTTTAATTAGATTCTTTTCGCCATGAGCAACATTTTCGTCTTCAGCGATAAACGCTTCGTATAATGCCTGCATGGTTTTAATTCTCAAATAACGTCGATTGAACATTTTATATATTCGGTATTAATTAGTGTGCAAATTTACAATTATTTCTCGAAATTATCAATTATTCGTGCAAATTATTTTATTTTAGAAAATCAACTCTACTGTAATCAGTAAATTGAATTTTAAATCATAAAACCCAAAACATCTGATTTTTAAAGAGTTGGCTTTAGCTCAATTTAATAGATGCAAATTTTTAGGAAGATATTTTGTTTTTTGTAAGTACCAATACAGAGTATCCTCCAATCGTTTTTGTGCAAAAACTTTGATTGATTTTAAAAAGTAATTTACGTGAAAAATGGATGATTTTCTCTTTGATATTGGTCGGTTTATGCAGTGGCTCTGTGTAAAATTTATCGATAATTTCAAATCCAAAATCTGTTAATGTTTTGAGGATGAGTCCTTCTGTGAAATTGTGAATATGTCCCACTCTCTCCTTTGATTCTATCAGCATTTTCTCTCTAAAAAGCGACCAAGTGGACAGGTCGAGGGGGATGTGAAAAATTGTATATTTGCCTTTGGATGAAATTCCCCTCAAAAATTCGAAATAGTTCTCCAAATGTTCTAGTATATCTACAACGAGTATCACATCATAATTCTCATGATGATCGTTTTGAGTGATATCTTGTAACTCAAATTTTATGCGTGTGCACTCTTTCTGTTTGGCAATATTGATTGCATCTTTGGAGATGTCAAAACCATAATATTTTATTTCGGCAGGGAGTTTTGCCGACAATTCCACTAGGATTTCTCCACTACCACATCCAATTTCGCAAATGGAATTGAAAGAAATAGAATTTTCTTGAAGGATTTTAAGGATCTTATCTGCTTTAAAACCAGCATCTTCTTCATGCCAAGTTGGGTTGTTTTTCAAATAAGTTTCGTCGTTGTATATGTTCATGTCAAAAGAATATCGGATGATAAAGGGTTGTTAAAAAAAAACACTTAAAAATAGAAATTTAAACCGAATTCCTTACTACATGACAAAAATCATACATACCTGATTATCAGCAGTATGTGTTGATAACTTGGTGATAACTTTTCGCCAAAAAAGATTATAATAAACTGATATTCAGTATCTTAGATGAAAAACTACGACATCTAACACTAAGACACATGAATACCAGTATTGATTACAAAAATAGCAATTTAATTGATAGTTTGACCTCTTTTTTTGGAGAAGAGATGAATTTTGCCAGAATTAAGTTTTTAAGTTTGTTAGTTATTGCTCTTTGCAA
>JBBRGJ010000051.1:0-20019 GCA_038240835.1 Bacteroidales bacterium
TTAGCATGTTCGTTTCCTTGCATACTATCACAACGACTTCAACCTGAACGACAAATTGGGTTGATTGTAACTTTCATACAATTAGGTATTTAATATATATAGATACACACGCCTCGTGGCGCACCTGAGCTTGTCGAAGTATTCATAGTATAAACTTATGAAGTCCTTCGACAGGCTCAGGATGACCAGAAAAGTAAAAAAAATCAGAAATAGTTTTTATAATCTGTCATTGGTAGACTTTGTCCAATAAAAAATTGGAAATAAAGGGTTGATGACAGTGATAAAATATATTGATATTCTAAACTTAACATATTGAAAAACAATGATTTAACAAGTGTCATACTGAGTTAATCGAAGTATTAGAGAAAGAACTTTTTGGAAAGTGCTTATGAAGTCCTTCGATTAACTCAGGAAGACCAGAAAAGTAGAAAAATCAGAAATAGTTTTTAATTCTGTCATGGGTCGTTAGTTTCCAATGGCGTGAAAGTATTATAGAAAAGGTTCTACTACAAATTGAGATTCCTCACTTCACTCCGTTTCGTTCGAAATGATAGACTTTTTTGTAACAAAAAGAGAGGGAATGGGGAACAGGGTGACAATTAAATAAACCTGCTCATACTATAAACATTGTAAAACTTAAAAGATTATGCTTTTATAGCCCAACGAAGTTTTGCAGATTTAGCGCGTGGATTGGAAAAGCACTCTTCTTTGGAAGCTCGTATTATTTCGGTTGCTACTTCGCTGTAAATGCCTTCGCGGAAATAGTGTTGGAATGACTTTTTCACCCGACGATCTTCACCCGAGTGAAACGACAATATGGCAACTCTTCCACCTGGGGCTAAACAATCGGGGAGTTTTTCTAAAAACTGATCCAACACCTCAAATTCACGATTTACGGCAATTCGCAAAGCTTGAAAACAGCGCTGACACGATTTTTTCATATCATCTTTGGTGATACGATGTGGATGTCGCTCCAAAGTTTCGAGGATGATGTTTTTCAGCTGAGTGGTGGTGTCAATATTGTTTCCTCTTGAGATAAAATTAGAGATGGATTTTGCAATTGCTTCGTGATAAGGTTCGTCGGCATTTTCTTCCAAAATTTCATCCAATCGATCTTGAGAGATGTTTTTCAACAATGCTGCTGCTGATTTTCCACTGTTTGGATTCAACCTCAAATCCAGCGGTCCTTCCACTTTGAAGGAAAACCCACGATCAGGGTTATCTATTTGCATAGAAGAGACGCCCAAATCCGCCAACACAAAATCAAGCGGACCCGCTTCAAAAAAAACTTGATCGATGCCCGAAAAATTCATCATCATCACCGTAAGCACCTCTGGACCAAAACCTAAATCCTTTAATCGTTCTTCGGTCCGGGGTAATTCGATGGAGTCAACATCAGTAGCAAACAATCGACCTCCGTCAGAAATTCGTTTAAGTATTTCTAAAGTATGACCTCCGTATCCCAACGTAGCATCCATGCCTGTTTCGCCTGGAGCAATGTTCAAAATCTCCAAAATTTCGTCTACACAAATAGGGCGATGCATTCCTGCGGGAGTTCTTCCTTGCTCCATCACCTTGGCAACATCCTCTGAGTACAATTCGGGTTGCTGTTCTTTGTATTTTTCTTTAAATGCCTTAGGATGTGTTCCTTTATATCGCTCGCGTCGGATGTGATTTGGTTTTTCTTCTTCCATTGTTATCGTTTAAAAACAAACATTATTATCTACGCTGAAACCGATAAAAAACAGACAATCAAGAGATTGTTACAAAAACTTTTGCAGCAGTTTCAGGTCGCAAAGTTACGTTAAATGATTGATTAGAGCACAATCAAACGACAATCGTTAAGGACAATGTTTGATAATATGAATGGTAGAATCTTCCAAAATGTATGGTGGAATGATGTTTTGCTGATTATCATACACCACAAATTTCACTTTTTGATTTTTCAAAAAACTCAATTGTTCTTCGTTTGGACAAAAATCATATGCGGCATGAACTCCTTTGTGAAACATAAATGGCACTTGTGAATAATATGGCACATTAAAAAAAGTATAAGCAGTATCGGTTTGTTGACTCATTAAATAATCAAAAACAATCAACTCAGAATTCTTAACTCTCTGGTAAACGTTCTCCTGACTCTCGGTGTGGTTTTTATTTATTGAGGGGAAATTGAGCGAAAACGAACAAAAAATCAACATTACGGGACCCATTATCAAAGCAGAGGGTGCAAGTTTCCGAAATCGCAATGCAAGTTTTCGATGTATAGCATCCAATAAAGTTCCAAAAGAGAGGAACGCAAACGGAGCTAAAATAATTGTAAAAGAGGTCATTTTGGTTGCAGCAATTGTATAAAAACCATACACAGCCACTACCGTAAAAAGGGTAAAAATTCGGAAACTATTGTTTTTCATCACAAAAAAGAGCGTAATAAAACCCACCAAAAGCACCCAAGGGACAAGATCGCCTTCACCATACAACGTTTGAATTTGGTGAAAATGATAAGTCCAATCGCCAGAGTGGTTTTCAACAGCATGGGTAAAATGAGACAAATTGTATTGATATTCTATATTGGCTTCAATTGGAAACCGAAGAAACGTATATATTTGCCACGGGAGAAACGTAACCACTGTGACGGAAAATGCCAACAAAAGATGCAAATAAGAGATTAACTTTGTCCGTTCTTCTTTATTTGACAAAACAGCAATTCCCCAACCTCCATATACCAAAAGACCAACCATCCATTTATTTAAGACTGCAGCGCCGGCAAAAAAACCAATTAAAAGCACCCATTTTAATTTTTTGTGCGTTCTATACTCTGTCCACGCCCATATAGAAGCGGTAATATAAAATAAAAACGCAACATCGTTGTGATCGGTGCTCCGAAAACCCGAAACCATTTCTAAGATATAGTTAGAGCAAACAAACAATAAAGCGGCATAGTATCCAATACGCACTTTGGCAATGTTTTTTCCAATTTTGCAGATCAACAAAGTCATTACCGCAAACATAATAATACTTGGAAGACGCCCGGCCAATGGACTAACGCCAAATATTTTCATACTCAATGCCATTTGCCATAAAAAAAGCGGTTGTTTGTGTAACCAAATATGGTTCGAAATCCAAACTTGAGGTTCATATCCAAGCACCGGGTTTTTGTAAAGCATTGGATTAAAAGGATTATCCATCATGTTTTTGGCCACTAACATGTGGAATTGTTCGTCCCAATAGTTGACGTACGAATCCAACATTCCCATAAATAAACCCAAAATCAACGCACCAAAAAACAGGAAAACAAGCGCATTTTTGTTCCTATTGGACAAAAAAAACACAATGGAGCCAATGATAAAAAAACCAGCTATGATTAAAAACGACAACTGAAGATTATTATAAATTTGATGCATCCTTTATTTTTCTCAAAGATACAAATTTCTGAATTAAATCCAAATTGAGTTTATGAAGAATTATTAGGAAAGAGAGGTTAGAGAGAAGAAGCGTGACGACAATTCCCAAGTTTTAAAACTTCTTTGTCGGCATGTAAAAACAATATTTAATCTATTTTTTTTAGTTCGTTACTAATAATAATTGTTTTTATTCTTATATTTTCGTTAATTTAGCATGTTCTAAAAATTTTAAGGAATGGTGATTCTTTTTTGGCGTAATCGTTCTGGCCATTAAACAATAAAATTTTGAACAATTATTGCACATAATTAATTATACAGATGAAAAAAGTTCAATACAAAATATTGATTATAATTTTAGGTGTTTCTATAGTTATCATCACTGCAATGCTTTTGATACGATATTCTATTGAAAAAAATGTTACCACAATGGCTACCCCTTTTTTTAAAGAAAATCACAATCAAATTGAAGAGATTTTGAAACTAAAAGAGAAATCTCAAAACCAAACCATTCAACCTTTTTATGACCCGTCGGTTTCGTTGATTCGAAATATAGCAAAAAAAGACACGATAGCGCTAAAAAAGACACTTCATCCCATTATTTCTAAATCTGGATTTTATGGATATACCATTCACAATTCCGAAAATAATTTCCTTTTTGAGGAGACTGTTGATCATTTATCGCCCATCATTTCAGGAATAGACAACAGTAATTTTGAAAACAACACGATTCAATTTTATCTGTATCACCAACAGCAAGTACTGGTTGTCCACGGAATAATTTTAAAAGATATTGATGAAAAAATCATCGGTTATTTATACACATACAAGCCAATATCACCTAAAGATCTTATTGATATCAATCATATTACAAAGGCAATTTCAAATATTGAACCCGCAAAAAAGGGGGAAAAGTATGATGACAAATATTTGGGAGATGGAAATTTCACAATCTACTCCCCTTTTTATGATTTCGACGACGAGCCCGTTGCTTGGTTAAAATTAGAAAGTCGCAACATTGTTTTAGAAAAATACGAATCATTTGCAAGGACAAACATGGTGATTGCGTCGATATTCTCATTTTTCATTCTTCTTCTTCTTGCATATTTACTACTTAAATGGGTTGTATCACCTCTTAGAATCATTGAAAATGCGTTGGTTACCGAAGATTTAAGACAACTAGAAAAGCAAAAAATGGGATCGGATGAGTTTGCAAACCTGGCAATGCTAATTCTCAATTTCTTCACACAAAAAAAAGAACTCGAAGAGAGCAAAATATTACTCGATAAAACCAGGAAAGAGGTGTTTTCGGAGCGTGAGAACTTAGAACGAGCGGAGCAAATTGCAAACATCGGAACTTGGAAAAAAGATTTGATTACAGAAGATATCTATTGGTCTAAACAGATATTTAATCAATTTGAGAGAGAGCCCTCTGAAGGAATGCCCACCGATGAAGAAATTACTGAATACTTATTACCATTTTGCAAACCTCTTTTACAATTACATTATAATAAATGTATTGAAATGGGTTTTTCTAAATATCAATTATCTATCAAAACAAAAAGTGGAAAGATAAAAATAATTGACAATACACTTATTGCCGAATATGTTGACAACAAAGCTGTTGCAATCTTCGGATCTTCATTCGATGTCACCGAAAAACACGAAACCGAACACCGAATGAAAATGCTTGCCCACACCGTAGAAAGTGTAAACATGTGTGTCTCTATATCCGATTTAAATGACAAAATTTTATATGTAAACAATACATTTAAAGAACTTTATGGATATAGTGACGATGAAATAATTGGACAACAATCTTCTATTTTATCGGCAAAAAGAGATTCCAATTCTATCGAAATATTACGAGAAACTCTCAAAGGTGGATGGAAAGGAGAAAAGTGGAATCAGACTAAAAGTGGTGAAGTCTTTCAAATTTCGCTAGATACATCTCCTATTTACGACGAACAGGGTAAAATCTTTGCGGTTGTTGGTTTTGCAAATGATATTACCGAACGTGTTAAAATGTACGAAGAGATTTCGCTAAAAAACACCTATTTAGAGTCGTTGATTTCAAACATGCAAGCGGGGGTAGTCGTTGAGGACGAAAACAGAAAAGTGTCTATTGTAAACGAGTATTTAATGAACATGTTTTTTAATACCAACGAGAAGCCAAACACCCAAACTGTCGTTGGTTTATCTTGTAGTATACTGCTCAACAACATGGAAAAATTAATTCCCAACTTTAAATCCTTCTCAAACAGAATAGAAGAACTTTTACTGAACCAAAAAATCTTCATCAACGAAGAGATAACCCTTGTTGATGGCCGTGTGCTTGAACGCGATTTTGTCCCTCTATACACCAATAGCGAAGCAAAAGGGGTGTTGTGGGTGTACCGAGATGTATCCGATCGAAAAATGGTGGAAAATCTATTTTTAAGACAAAATTCTATTTTTAAAGGGGTTGCAAATGCGTCCAAACATCTATTGAAAATTCCAAACATTAGCGTTGCCATCAATGAAGCCATTGCTGTATTTGGCAAAGAGATAGAAGTTGACAGAGTATATGTGTACGAATATCAAGACACAACCACCAAAGATTGTATTTCTCAAACGCATGAGTGGTGCAACAAAAACATCCAACCTCAGTTTAACGAAGAGAATCTTCGATCAATCCTTTTTGACAACATTCCTCGTTGGAAAAACATCCTGATGGACGGTGGCGTTGTTTCTGGTCTAACCAGCGACTTTCCGAGCAACGAAAAACTAATTTTAGAATCGCAAGGGATAAAATCTGTCATCATCGCCCCACTTATTCTTAACAATGGATTTGTTGGCTACATCGGAATTGACGATTGCACCAAAAACCAGACTTGGACAGATACTGATATCTCTATCATTCAGCTACTTGCTGCCAATATTTCTGGTGCCATCGAGATTAATTTCAACAGAAAAGAGCTATTGGAAGCTGCTAAAAAAGCAGACATGGCAAATCAATCAAAATCTGAATTTCTAGCAAATATGAGTCACGAAATCCGCACCCCAATGAATGGGATTATCGGCATGACCGGTTTGCTTTCAGGTACAACAATTTCAAAAGAACAGTTGGATTACGTCCAAACTATTCGTGTAAGCAGTGAGTCGCTTCTAACAATTATCAACGATATATTAGACTTTTCAAAAATAGAATCGGGAAAAATGGAACTCGAAAACATCGATTTTAAAATTTCTGAAATCATTGAAGAGGTCTACGACTTATTTGTGAACAAAATTGAACCAAAAAAAATCGAAATATTATACGGTATCGACCCCAATGTGCCGACGTACATTAATGCCGACGTAACTAGGTTTAGGCAGATATTGGTAAATTTAGTAGGCAACTCCATCAAGTTTACCCAAGAAGGATTCATTCTCACCAAAATCTCTCTATCGCCCGAAAATCCATTGTTGCTAAAAGTTGTCGTGTCTGATTCTGGCATTGGAATTCCAAAAGACAAGCTTCCTCTTCTCTTCAATTCTTTTACACAAGTGGACGCTACCATCACCCGAAAACATGGCGGTACAGGGTTGGGATTAGCCATTTGCAAAAAACTCACACAACTTATGGGAGGTGATATTTGGGCAGAAAGCATTGAACGAAAAGGCTCTTCCTTTATTTTTACAATAGCCTTAAATCCTTCCAATATAAAAGAAGATAAAAACGAAGTTAGCGATAAATTATTGGAAGGCGTCTCTGTCTTAATAGTAGATGAACACACCATTAATTGCACTATTTTAGCAAAACAATGCCTTCATAAAAAAATGATTCCATATTACACCACCCTCTCCTCAAAAGTGATGGGAATGTTAAAAGAACATCCCGAAGTGCAACTATGCTTGCTGAATGAATCGATGCCAAAGATAGACGCGTTTGCTATTGCCAAAAAGATTAGAAACAAATATGGAGAAAAACCCTACATTGTGATGCTCTCGTCGGACCCCAACCCTGTTGACGAAGACAACACTTTTGATACATACGTTTCAAAACCCTTCAAAAATCAACAGCTATTTGATTCATTTCATCAATTTTTTTCGATCAAAGCTAAAGAAAAACAAGAAAAACTTTTGAGAAAAAAAGAGGGACTGTCTATCACGGCGGTTGAACATCCACTCTCTATATTAATTGCCGAAGACAATCCCATAAACCAAAAACTGCTCACTCATATCCTGCAAAAAAATGGTTACCAACCCGACATAGCCTCTAATGGATTGGAAGTACTTCAATCGCTCCGAAGACAAAAGTACGACTTGATATTTATGGATGTACAAATGCCCGAAATGGATGGATTTGAAGCCACTCGGCAAATTGCAAAACGTTATCCAAAAGAGGAGAGACCAATTATTGTAGCCGTAACAGCTAATGCCATGAAAGGAGACAAAGAGTTGTGCGAAAAAGCAGGCATGGACGACTATATATCCAAACCAATTCGAATAGAGGAGTTAAAAAGAGTAATTACAAAATATTCAAAAAAATAGATTTAAAATTCGATTTTAAAGGCTAGGCAAAAATTAATATAATAAAACTCGATTAAGTGGGTGAATAGTATTAAATTTGCAAAAGAAATATTACATTAATTTTTGACCAATGGATACGGAACCAACCAATAGCTCAACAAAACCAGAAATAATCCAAGTAGATGTAGAGGGTTTAATCTATGCGAAAAAGCCTCGTTTGTTAAAAATGCTTCCTAGGTTTGTGATCAGCTATTTAAAAAAGATCATTCACCAAAAAGAGATGAATGTATTCTTAAGAGAAAACAATGAAGTTTACAACATTGATTTTGCAAACAGTGCACTCCAACTTTTCAACACCAACATAGTAGTAGTGGGTGCAGAAAATATCCCAACGGGTGGTAATCCGATTTTTGTTTCCAACCACCCTCTTGGCGGTTTAGATGGCATTGCGCTGATTAGCACCATTGGTAAATATCGCAACGATTTAGTGTTTCCGGTAAACGATCTTTTGTTGTATTTGCGCAACTTAAATGGAATATTTCTTCCCATCAATAAGCACGGGCGAAATACCTCCGATGCTGTGAGAGAATTTGATTCAGCTTTTGCCTCCAAGGAAAATGCAGTTATCTATTTTCCGGCAGGAATGTGCTCGCGAAAAAGAAAAGGGGAAATTAAAGATTTAGAGTGGAAAAAAACAATTGTTACCAAAGCAAAAAAATATCAACGCGATATTATTCCAATCTATTTTGAAGGCCGTAACAGAAACTTCTTTTACAATCTGTCAAATATTCGACTCTTTTTGGGCATTAAAACAAACATAGAAATGCTCTATTTAGCGGACGAAATGTTTCATCAAAAGAATAAAACCTTTACTATTTATTTTGGCAAACCAATTTCAGCAGAGACCTTTACTCGCGAAAAAACAGATGCACAATGGGCAAATTGGCTCAAAGAAATTGTGTATAAAATCAAACAAAATTAATAGTTATTTGTAACTTATTAAGTATAGAATTTTTAAATTTAGCCTATGATACCTATAATCGAACCAATATCTAGAGAAATTATTGAACGTGAGTTGACCGCAGAACGCTTTGTGCGCACCACCAACAAGAGCAACAATCAAATTTACATCATCAATGCACACAACTCACCAAATGTCATGTTAGAACTAGGCAGAGTGCGTGAATTAACGTTTAGAAACGCGGGTGGCGGCACTGGAAAAGAGGTAGATATAGACGAATACGATACGGCCGAAGTTCCTTTTGAGCAACTCATTGTTTGGAATCCTGAAGACAAAGAAATAGTAAGCGCATATCGATATATTTTGGGGGCAAACTTGCCTTTCGACGAGAAAAAACAACCCATTAGTCCAACGTCATACCTTTTTGAATATTCCGAAAAATTTATCAAAGAATATCTTCCATACACCATTGAACTTGGTCGTTCATTTGTGCAAACCCAATATCAACCTTCGGTAAACCTACGAAAAGGATTATTTGCTTTGGATAATATTTGGGATGGATTGGGTGCATTGTTGGTGTTAAATCCTCAAATTAAATACTTTTTTGGAAAAATGACCATGTATGATGATTTTCCAAGAGAAGCAAGAGATATGATTTTGTTTGTTCTTGATAAATATTTTGGAGACAAAGAACACTTGGTTTACCCAAATCAACCTAAAAAAATAAATACACCGATTGCGCAGTTAGAATCTATCTTTGTGGGAGCAACATTGGAAGAGGATTTCAAAATATTAAACACCAACGTCCGCTTACACAAAGTAAACATTCCACCACTTATCAATATTTATATGGGACTTACGCCCACCATGAAATGTTTTGGCACCTCGGCCAACGAAAATTTTGGATCCGTAGAAGAAACTGGAATTATAATTACGGTAGATGATATTTATACTGCCAAAAAAGACCGCCATATTGCCACATTCACTAACACACAAACAACATGATCATCCACGAAGCTGAGTTTTTACAAAGCAATACTAATTTCCAAAAATGTCCTGAGCCAATCTGGCCAGAATATGCATTTATTGGTCGCTCAAATGTGGGCAAATCGTCGCTCATAAATATGCTTGTAGATAAGAAAAACTTAGCCCTGACCTCTGCTCGCCCTGGCAAAACACAGTTAATCAATCACTTTCAGGTAAACAAAAAATGGTTTTTGGTCGATTTGCCAGGTTATGGCTTTGCAAAAGTATCTAAAACTAGTCGCGCCAAATGGGCAAAAATGATTTACTCTTACCTAGAAAGTCGCGAGAACTTAATGATGATTTTTTTGCTAATTGACTCCAGAATTCCAGCACAAAAAATAGATCTTGAGTTTATAAACAAGTTAGCAACCATGGGTCTGCCTTTTGTGCTAGTGTTTACCAAAACGGACAAGGTTTCGAAAAATACTACCAACACAACCGTGGCCGAGTACACCAAAATTCTCTCCGAAACATGGGAAACGCTTCCTTTAATGTTTATCACCTCTTCCGAAAAGAAAATTGGCAGAGATCAAGTACTTGATTATATTGACTCTTGTAATAAGTTGTTTGTAAAACCAGAAAAAGTAAATCCGTTATAAATGGAAGTTAAGCGTGTTTTAGTTTTAAAGGCAGCAGCTATTCTTAACCACAAACCAACCTCGCTGCTTACCTTAGAGTCATTGATAGAGAACGATCAAGAGCGAGTAGATTTTGATATGTTTTTTACTGATTTTAATGGCCTGCTTTTAGAACTTATTGAATACACAAAACCATTTATAAACGAAAATATTAGTAAGTTTTTATTAGATTTTAAAACAAAACCCATCGATAGAATTATAAATTTGTATCAATTTTATATTGACGAATTTGTCAACGAATCTCCTTGTGTTTTTACCTCTTCGCACATCAACCTCATTGCATACTCTGGAAATGACGAGGTAAAAAGCGCAGCAAATAAAGTGATAGAACCATTTAAAAATGCACTCATAAATTGCATAAACGATGCTCGAAGACAAAACTCGATCAACATAACCGAGAGTAATATTTTGGTAGATTATTTATTGATGACTTGGGAGGGAGCCTTATATCAACAAAGAAACTCCGGCTCGAGCAAACCGCTTTTTTTGTATATGAATCTACTCCGTTTTCTATTAGGAGCCTAATGTGCAATCGGTGAACAGGTGAACGACGTTCGTCTGGCTTTGCATCGCGATTGTTTTAAGAGAAAAAAGTATGATTAAAAAAAACTTACCATTATTATCCGCAATTTCATCGGGATTTCTGTTTGCTATTTCGTGGCCTTCTGCAGGTTTTGCACCTTTCCTTTTTTTAGCATTGATTCCCATTCTTTTTTATATAGAATCGTCCCCAAAACTATTCGATGTTTTTAGGGTAAGTCTGTTTGCTTTTCTTATTTGGAACACTTCTGCTGCATGGTGGATGTGTAAATTTGATCTTTTGGGAGGTGCATTGGTAATTCTGATAAATGCAACATGTATGGCGCTGGTTGTCACACTTTTTTCCCTGTTGAAAAAGAGTAAAATTGTAGGATCTCAAAAATATATTGCCTTTATAGCACTTTGGTTATCGTGGGAGTGGTGTCAACTGCATTGGGATTTATCATGGCCTTGGCTTACCTTGGGAAATGTTTTTTCTAACTTTCCTTCGTTGGTTCAATGGTACGAGTTTACAGGCGTTTTTGGAGGTTCGCTTTGGGTTTTAATCATCAATGTCTTATTGCTAAAAGTAATACTCAAAATTGTTGAAAAACAATACAATCGCTCTCTTTATGCTTTAATAACTCTGGCTTTGTCCACGATTGCACTCCCAATTATCATTTCAATATTCACCATAGAAAAGGAAAAAACGCTCAATAATTTTGTAAACTGTCTGATAATTCAGCAAAACTCAACTCCTTCCAAGGCAAAAGACAAAGAGTATTCTAAAATTATTGACCAACGATTAATCTCAATGGTCAATCAAAACATCGACTCAAATACTCAATTGGTGATTGTGCCCGAATCGGCAATCTTGCAAGAGATAAACGAAGATAGTGTCGTCAGTAATAAGGTTGTAAATCATTTTATTACATTGCAAAATCACTATCCAAAAACTTCTTTTATGATCGGCGCCACCACCTTTACCCAGAAAGATGATTGTAAAAAAACATACAATTCCGCACTTTTTGTTGGACAAAATGGGAAAACAGAGATCTATCATAAATCTAAATTGGTCCCAGGAATAGAAGAGTATCCTTTCAAAAAAGTGATAGTGCCTGTGATGAAATGGATAAAAGGCAACTCATTCGATGAAAAATTCACCTCTGGCAATCATCAACAATGTTTCACGGTGGATTCAAAACAGTCTAAAATTGGAGTTGCCATCTGTTACGAATCCGTTTATGGTGCATATATCTCGCAACTAACCCAAAATGGAGCTAATTTTATAACCCTTATCACCAACGATGGATGGTGGGACAATACAGATGGGTATAAACAACATTTGGCAATTTCGCAAATAAGAGCCATCGAAAACCGTTGCAATATTCTACAAGTAGCAAATACTGGGATTTCGGCAATAATTACCCCCAACGGCATAACTACTTATCAAACAGAGTGGAACGAGCAAACGGTGATTCGTTCATCTGTTAAAATGAATACTAAAAAGACATTTTATGTAATTCATGGCGATTTTATTCTTACTATTGCAAATCTAATTACATTGCTTTTTATCATGTTATACTTTTCTAATCTATTGCAACAAAAGAAAAGGTAAATTCAAATAGTTATGACAAATAGGAAAAATGATACGGATGAACCTACACCATCACGAGTTGCTCCCATCTTATTTGCCACTCCTGGAGATTGGTTCGAAAAGTTGTATCTAGATGTTTCTTTAGCAAAATCGATGATTTACATCGAAATATACCGATTTAACACCGATGTAATCGGCGAAAAATTTGTGAAATTACTCTCCGAAAAATGCAAGCAAGGATTAAGCGTCAAAGTGTTGTTAGACTCTTGGGGAACTAAACAAAATGAACAATTTTTCGCTCCCATCACAGAGCATAATGGCGAGGTAAAATTCTTCGACAAGCTAAGATTAAGCTTCTTTTTTATCTCCAAAAACCACCAAAGAAATCATCGAAAAATCATCGTCATCGACGACAACATCCTTCACTTTGGTTCCGCCAACATTACCGGCTATTCAAAAAATTGGAAAGAATCTATTTTACGAATTGAAGATCCAATAGCACTTACATTTAAAAAGATTCTGTTGGATAATTGGCAAATTGCCTCCCTTGAGTTTTATAAAAAAAGGAAGTACCTAAAAACAATACGAGTGGCTGGATATGAGATTATAAGAGACATTCCAACTATTTATAATCAAAAGATTAAAGCCCACTTCGAAAAGGAGATTAAAAAAGCCAAGGAATCAATCCACATTGTCACACCTTACTTTTTACCCAGTTATAAATTGCGCCGACAACTAATTTTGGCCGCAAAAAGAGGTGTAAATGTTTGCATTTACATTCCCACACACTCTGATGTTCGACTTGTTGATTATTTGAGAGATAAATATTTAGGTTTTTTGCACGAGCGAGGAGTAAATCTCTTTTTATTTGGCCCCACCAACCTACACGCAAAAGTAATGCTGGTAGATGGTGAGCTTTTTTCGTTGGGTTCTTCCAATTTTGATTATCGCTCCTTCAGATACATGCACGAGATAAACCTAAGTGGGAGCAATCCGGAAATAATTTCGTTGATTGAAGATTTTATTCAAAATGTGAAAAACGATTGCGCCCTTTTCGACTTCGAAAAATGGAAAAACAGACCTACTTTACACAAAATTATAGGCTGGTTGGTAACTCCTATTAGACACTATCTCTAATTGGGGGAGATTTTCTTCGAAAATCAATTGTCTAAAATTACGTAAGAGAAATTATACAATATGTCAATATTATCAACCCAAATTAGCCTGCATTCAAAAGAAGTAACTATCTAATTTAGTTGGGTGAATGTTTTGTCCCAGAGGGACAAGATGTCGGTAAAAAACAGTTGACACGACTGAAAACGAGTCCCTTAGGCGTTGCAGTGAGCGTGGTCGAACTGGACGCAACCCTTTTTTAAACACAAATTACAGAATGTTAGGAGGTTACATGCCTAACGGCACTCTGTTTTTTCTGTCAGATATTTGTTTTTTACCGACATTACGTCCCATACGGGACTTAAAAAGAAATACTGAAGTTTATCCCGCCTTGCGGAATATCAAGACAAAAGTGACACTAAAAAAGAAATAACTACGGAGTAAATTGTGTTGCGATTTTTTAAATTATCCCCCATTTGCAATTAAAAATAGATCACTACGAAAGGTTTTGAGCTAAAAGCTCACTCAAATTCTGTATTTTTGCAAAAAAAAGAACCAATGTTACAGATACAATTTGTCCGCGAAAATAAAGATTACGTCATTGAGCGTTTAAAAATCAAGAACTTTGATGCTAACGACATCGTAACCAACATTATAACCATTGATGCAAAACGTCGTGAGGCTCAAATAAAAGCCGACGAATTATTAGCTAAACTAAATCAACTTTCTAAAGAGATTGGCGACTTGTTTAAATCTGGCAAACAAGTAGAAGCAAACTCTCTAAAAGAGCAAGTTGCTACTTTAAAAATAGAGGCAAAAACCTATGCCGACGATCAAGAACGTTACGAACAAGAGCAACAACAGCTTTTAGTTTTGTTGCCAAATATGCCACACGAATCGGTGCCTGCTGGAAAAAGTGAAAATGATAATGTGGTCATTTTTGCCGAAGGCGACGCTTCCAATATGAGCGAAGAAGCCCTTCCACATTGGGAATTGGCAACCAAATACAACATCATCGATTTTGAATTGGGTAGTAAAATTGCAGGTGCTGGATTTCCAGTTTACATTGGCAAAGGCGCTCGATTACAAAGAGCGTTAATCAACTTTTTCCTCGACGAAGCGTCTGCAAAAGGATATTTAGAAGTTCAACCTCCGTATGTTGTAAACGAAGCTTCTGCATACGCCACAGGTCAACTTCCCGACAAAGAGGGACAAATGTACCACGCTACTGCTGACAATCTTTACCTAATTCCCACGGCGGAAGTTCCTGTTACCAACATCTATCGTGATGTGATATTGAAAGAAGATGAATTACCTTTGAAAAACTGTGCGTATTCCGCTTGTTTCCGTCGCGAAGCAGGTTCGTATGGCAAAGATGTTCGTGGATTAAACAGATTGCACCAATTTGACAAAGTAGAAATCGTTCAAATAAACCGCCAAGAAGATTCTTATCAAACCCTTGAGGAGATGAAAGATTACGTAGCTTCGATATTGCGCAAATTAGAACTTCCATTTCATATTCTTCGTCTTTGTGGTGGCGATATTAGCTTTACGGCAGCTCTAACTTATGACTTGGAAGTGTATTCAAAAGCACAAAAACGTTGGTTGGAAGTTAGCTCTGTTTCAAACTTTGAAGCCTTCCAAGCAAATAGATTAAAACTAAGATACAAAGATAGTAACGGCAAGACAAAACTTGCGCACACGCTGAATGGCAGCGCTTTAGCACTTCCACGAATTTTGGCTGCATTGTTAGAAAACAATCAAACTCCAAAGGGTATCCGTATTCCAAAAGCACTGATTCCATATACTGGATTTGATATTATTGAACTATAACTAATTGAAAATTTGAATTTTAATTGAGAAATTACTCGGTTAAAATTCCTATTTACAAAAGACAATATGAGTAACTTGAAAAATATCCTTTTGATTAATTTCACACATCTTCTCAAAAAAGGAGTTGTGCTCGTGTTGCTTTTGTCTCCACTCTTAATCCTAGCTCAACCCAAAACGAACGACGAACAGCTTGCGATACAGTACTTTACAAATCGTGATTTTGAAAAAGCTGCATTAATTTTTGAAAATCTTTACAACAGTCGGCCCGATGGTTACTACTACGCATATTATCTGCAAAGTTTAATAGAAACGCAGAAATATGATGATGCAGAGAATTTAATTAAAAAGCATCGCAAAAAGAACAATTTACCACGATTTACAGTAGATTTAGGATATGTGTATGAGCTTTCAAATCAGTCGGATAAGGCAAAAAAAGAGTACGATAAAGCCATTAAAGGACTCGTTGCAGAGCAATATCAAATTATCGATTTAGCCAATGCTTTTTTGTCCCGTCGTCATGTCGATTTTGCCATTGAGACTTACAGGCAAGGTCGAAAAATCATGAACAATACCACCTTATTCAGCATCGAAATTGCTCAAATGTACCAATCTCTGGGCAACATATCACTGATGATGGATGAGTATTTGGGTATGATTGAATACATGCCTAACAACGTGGAAGATATTGAATATCGATTGCAAGGAATATTTGCTGACGACGAAAAAGGTGAAAAATACGAAATAGTAAGAAAAGCAATCCTGAAAAGAGTTCAGAAAAGTCCTGAAAACATGGGTTTTGCAGTTCTTTTATATTGGTTGTCACTTCAGAAACTGGATTTTGAAATGGCTTTTATTCAAGCAAAATCAATTGACAAACGTTTTACTAAAAACAATCAGGTTGTGGTAGAATTTGCCAAAGTAGCCACCGGTAATCAGCAATGGAATTATGCAGCAAATTCGTATCAATATATAATTGACCAAGGCGAAAATGCAGATCAATATCTCTACAGCCGTTTAGCTATTTTGGAGGTTAAATACTTAGAATTAAGCGCGTTATATCCTCCAAATGTTGAGAAATTCAAAGAGTTAGACAAATTATATGGCGCACTGATTAAAGAGTTCGATTTCAATCCGGAAATGGCGCCATACATTAGAACTCAAGCCAACATAAAAGCCTATTATTTAAATCAATCCGAAGTCGCAGCTAAATTGCTGGACAGTACCCTGAAAATACCTGGAATTAACGCCAAAGAGAAAGCCCTTTGCAAGATAGATTTAGCAGATATCTTATTGTATAGCAACAATATATGGGATGCAACTCTGTTGTACTCTCAGGTAGAAAAAGATTTTCCAAACGATACGTTGGGACAAAATGCAAAATTTAAAAATGCAAAATTATCCTTCTACATTGGCGAGTTTGAGTGGTCTAAAGCACAATTGGATGTCCTTCGCTCTGCAACCTCTAAACTGATTGCAAATGATGCCATGCAGTTGTACATGTTGATTGCCGACAACGAAGACGAAGACAGCACCAACATTGCTTTATCACACTACGCAAATGCGGATTTGTATTTTTTTAGAAAGATGTACAAGGAGGCGAATATGTGCTTAGACTCAATTGGAATGTTGGGATTAGACCACCCGTTGTCTGACGAAGTTCTGTTTAAAAAAGCACTTATAGCCATCAATCAAGGAGCATTTGATCAAGCAGATTCGCTTTTGACAAAAGTTTACAACTACTATTCGGAAGATATTCTGGCAGACGATGCATTGTTTTTAAGTGCAGAGATTAACCAGAAGCAACTCAAAAACCCCAAACAAGCAAGTTTGCTTTATGAAAAAATAATTATCAACTATCCTGGCAGTGTTTATATCAACGAAGCTCGAAATCGCTTCCGCATGCTGCGCGGAGACCAACCAAATCAATAAAAAAAAATGGATAACATTCGCGCTAAAAAACACCTCGGTCAGCACTTTCTTCATGATGATAATACAGCTCAAAAAATTGTAGATGGACTTAAATCCAACTGTAAAACCGTCGTGGAAGTGGGTCCAGGAATGGGCGTTTTGACAAAGAAGCTGGTCACGAAAGAGATTGAAAACTTTTTTGTGGTTGAAATTGATAAAGAATCTGTAGCATATCTCAACGAAGCACTTCCCGAATTAAGTCCAAACATCTTAGAAAAGGATTTTTTGAAACTCGATCTCTCCGAAATTGCGACTTCAAATATGGCAGTTATAGGAAATTTCCCCTATAATATCTCCTCTCAAATCATGTTTAAAGTATTGGAAAACAGAAATATTGTAGATGAAGCGGTGGGAATGTTCCAAAAAGAAGTTGCTCAACGCATTGCTTGCAAACCTGGCTCCAAAGAGTATGGTATTTTGAGTGTTTTAATTCAAGCTTGGTACAATGTGGAATATCTGTTTTCTGTCAGCAGAGGCGTGTTTGCTCCTCCTCCAAAAGTGGAATCGGGCGTAATTCGATTGACAAGAAACGAAGTAAATTCATTGTCATGCGACGAAGATTTGTTCAAAAAAGTGGTAAAAGTTACCTTCAATCAACGCCGAAAGACAATTCACAACTCTATTAAGGGTCTGGGATTAGGCACGGTAGTATTACCAGAAAAGTTTGCCAAAGAGCGCCCGGAACAACTATCAGTCGCACAATTTGTAGAACTTACACTCTGCGTTCAGGAACAGTTGGAAATATAAAGTTTCCGTAAAATTGAATAAATTTATTGCCGAAATTTTGTGAGAAACAAAAGGTCAACGAAAAAATGCGGTGAATAAAAAGCCTAATCTCCTTAAATATGCGGAGAATAATGCGTATATTTGTTGCATAATTCTATTCAACAATGGCAAAATTCATTTATCAATACAAAAATTGGCCAGATTTCACTTGGAACGAAGCTGAAATTCAAGGAATACTTGGCAAGGTAAGGCATTTGCAGGGAAAACTATTTGGGCAAATTAATGCATTAGGTTTTTCATTAAAAGAAGAGACAATGCTCTCCTCGTTGACACTTGATGTTTTAAAATCGTCAGAAATAGAAGGAGAACTTCTCAATTACGAACAAGTACGATCTTCCATTGCAAGAAAGTTGGGATTAGAATATGCTGGCATGGTGTATTCTGATAGAGATGTGGATGGCGTAGTAGAAATGATGCTTGATGCAACTCAAAATAATCTTACCCAGTTAGATGACGAGCGTTTATTCGGTTGGCACGCTGCTCTTTTTCCAACAGGAAGAAGCGGAATGTATAAAATTGAAACTGCCTGCTACCGTAGCGGTGAAATGCAAGTGGTATCAGGACCATTGGGCAAAGAAAAAGTACATTTTAAGGCTCCTGCTGCCGAAAAAGTACAACATGAAATGAATTTATTTCTGAACTGGTTTAATCATGATTCAACATGGGACTTGGTTATTAAATCAGCCATTGCTCACTTCTGGTTTATAATTATTCATCCATTTGACGATGGTAACGGACGAATAGCAAGAGCAATTTCAGATTTATTATTAGCCCGTTCGGAAAATAGTTCTCAGCGATTTTACAGTCTTTCAAATCAAATTTTACAAGAAAGAAAAGTGTATTATGAGATCCTACAAAGAGTCCAAATCTCGGATGGTGATATTACCGAATGGCTTGTTTGGTTTCTAAATTGTATGTACAGAGCTTTGGAAAACTCTGAAGAATCTGTAAAAACAGTCCTAAGAAAAGCTGAATTTTGGGACAATCATAAAGAAACGATATTGAACAGCAGACAACGGTTGATGCTAAATAAACTTTTTGATGGTTTTGAAGGTAAATTAAAATCCTCAAAATGGGCAAAAATCACAAAATGCTCATCCGATACAGCCCTGAGAGACATCAAGGACTTAATTGAAAAAGGAGTTTTTAAACAAGAAAAAACGGGTGGCCGAAGTACAAATTATGAATTAGTTGAGTTTTAAAAACGACCGTAAAACGTAATTTTGAATTATTTTTATGAGTATATCATGTCTTATGTAAGCGAATATAGCTCTAAAAAACAACTAAATACTCTGCGCGTTGCCACTGAAGGAGCGAGCGAGCCCTCATAAACAATGGTTTTCAAATACAATTAGCAATTCAGCAAGGGCGTTTATCACCCTTTTTGCGGGTGACAAGCGTCCTGACTTAGTGTGTTCTTTTAACGCATTAATTGTTTATGAACATTGCTATCTCTTAACGACCTTGTCAAAAAAGCGTTAAGAAAAAGAGGTGATTTTACGGATGAAGCGAGACGGGTGCGTTGAAGTAAATAGATCCAAATATGAAACATCCGTTATGTGAATTAAATTACCTACGTAAACCTTATAGCGCTGTTTCTGTTTCGCTGTTTATCTTTATAAATGAATTTATAACAACAGAACCGAGCATTAAGCATTCTAATTTATAAAACTTTGAAGGTTTTAT
>JBBRGJ010000052.1:0-19896 GCA_038240835.1 Bacteroidales bacterium
TTTTTTTTATAATTCATCAAATGGTGATTTTATTTTTTGTAAACTTTTTGTACTTACATGGGTATATATTTCGGTGGTTTTGCTGCTTTTGTGTCCTAACAATTCCTGAATAAACCGCAAATCCGTCCCCGATTCCAACAAATGTGTTGCGTAACTGTGTCTCAACCAATGCAATGTTACCGGTTTTTTAATGCCCGCTATTTTGCACGCATTTTTTAAAACTTTTGCCAAACTCTCTTCCGAATATCGATCTCCAACAACTTGACCCTCAAACAACCACTCCTTTGGTTTGTATAGTTTATAATAATTGCGCAGCATCTCCACTATATTGTCCGAAATTGGAACCACTCTGTCTCTCTTTCCTTTCGAATTTAAAATTAGTAATAAATTGCGTTTCGAGTCAATATTGAGAGGATGTAAATTCAACAATTCACTTCGCCTTAAACCACATGCGTATATCAAACTTAGCATGGTTCGGTGTTTTATATTTACTAAACAAGTTAAAATGGCTTTAATTTCCTCCTTGCTCAGCACGTTTGGAAGTTTGTGTTCGCGCCGTGGCCTTTCAAAAGTTTCTACATTTAATCTGCTTTTTACTATTTCTCTAAAAAATAATTTGGCTCCGTTAATGGCTTGATTTTGATACGAATAACTCAATTTATTTGGAATAATATATTGATTTACAAATTGAACCATGTCATCGGCTTCGATTTCAGTAGCCGATTTAGGTAGACAAAAAATAAGAAACAGCTGCACAATTTCAGAATATGTGTTGATGGTAGATTCGCTATAACGCTTGTGCTCCATCCATTTTTTAAAGTTATAAATGTGGGTTTTGATTTCATCGGTAGCCATTTTCTGACTCAATACAATCCGTTTTTCGTAGAGTGGAATTGGTTTAGAAATTGGGGGTTCGTGAATAATTAGTTCATCTATTCTGTTTTTGAAATGATTTTTTATCAATTCCAAAGTATTTAGATAGTTAGGCACTTCCCAGCAAAAACCATTCGCAATCCAACGGTAATATTTAATCGACCGAATAAAATCTATATCCAAGTCGTTTTTAGGCATCTTAATCAAAATCTTTTTAGTCAAAACTTCCACCACAATCTTTTTCTTCTCATTTTCAGGATTAAAAGAGGTTTTAAAATCACGCACGGTCTCCATCTCCTTGGTTTCGGAGATAGTTTCGGGCAGTAATATATCTGGAAACAAAAGTAGAAGAATTCTCCTCGATTCCACATTGTTTGGCACAAGCCAAGCCTTATTCGTTTGACTCCAAATGATTCCAGAAATCGTTCTTACCTTTGCCTTAATAGCATCATCAAACCCAAATTCTAACTTAATTTGCGCTCTATTTCGATGAGTTATTGCGGATGTTTTAATCATGATAAATGGTTGTAAAGTTAAATTTCGGCTGATTTGTTTAAATAAAAACTTGCAGCACACTTCTTTATTCCACACTTCGTCCTTTCAGTCCCATTAAAATAAATGTATGAAACTGGTTATTAGTATTTTGTAAAAAATTAGTTATAATTAATTCCCATTTGTATTTCTTAAAAAAGCAACAAAATCCAATTAAAGAGTGATTCTAATAATCAAAAAATATTATGGCAATCAAAAACAACAAGATTCAGATACAAATAAACGAAATATTTTCAAATTTTCAAAATAATTTAACAAAATAAATCAACACCCTAACACTGAAACCCCAAAAATTCGGGAAGCCGAATGTATTCTATGCGAGCGTTCAAAGATCCACGAATTTTGAAAAAAATTCGGGATGCTCTGTTAACTGCAAACTCATGGACCTCTCGGTTGCTTTTTTGTCACAAAAATCGATTGCTTCGCATCAATTTTTCCGCCAAAAAACATAATTTATTATCCATTTCAGGACCCGGGCGTTGCCTGGGCCTGATATAAGCTGGGCTTTCAGCCCGATTAGTACAGCGCTTTCAGCCTGTTTATCCTCCATTGAAATGCTCTGTATAAGGCTGCCGATTCCGAAAAACAGAAATCTATGATTTCGTCGTTTTTCGAGAATCCTCGAATTTTTCTCAAAAAATTCGGGACGCTCTTCCAACTGCAAATGTATTCCAGACGAGCTTCGCTCTGTTGACTGTTGATTGTTGACTGCTTACTGCCAACAGTCCCCTTCTCTCCATTTCTCATAAAAAAACTCCCAAACAAAACCAATGGTTATCTCATATTTTTATTGTAATTTTGCCTTCAAAAACAGTAAGTATTATATCAAAATAAGTTGAATTATGAATTTGAAACAAAACGAGAATTTGTTCGGCGAGTTTCCGGCAATATCAACACAGGAGTGGGAATCAACCATTCATGTTGATTTGAAAGGTGCCGATTATCAAAAAAGACTGGTCTGGAAAACCGAAGAGGGATTCGATGTTAAGCCTTATTACCGAAGTGAAGATTTGGCTGAACTCACCTATTTGAATCAATTGCCTCATGCAAACACCAATTTGAGGGGACAAAAAACGGATGGAAACCACTGGCACATTGTTCAGTTTATTCACGAGGCAGATCCAATCAAAGCAAACTTAATTGCATGCGATGCGTTAGCCAAAGGAGCTACTACCGTTAGTTTCAATGCTTCCAACGTAAAAGATGCCGCAGCGATGAAAGCGTTGTTACATTCAATCAAACTAGAAGAAGTAGGCATTCGTTTCAAACATGTGGATTCGTATCCTCAATTTGTTGATTTGTTGATCAATGAGTTGAAAAACAGTAATATAGATTTGAAAAAAGTAACAGGAAGCATCGATTTCGATCCAATCTGTTACATGTTGTTGCACCAATCATTTTACGGAAATAGAGAGAGCGATTTGAATGAATTAATTCAAGTGGTTGAAAAAATTGGTTCACATCTTCCTAATTTCAAAGCGCTAACCGTCAATACCGATTTGCTTCACAATGCAGGTTCCAACATCAGTCAAGAGATGGGATACGGCCTTGCATGGGCGAATGAGTACATGGCGTATGCCGTTGAAAAAGGATTGTCTGCAAAAAATGTAGCCAACTCTATTCAGTTCTCCATGTCGGTGGGTTCCAACTATTTTATGGAAATAGCAAAATTCAGAGCATTCCGCATGTTGTGGAGTTCAATTGCTACTGAATATGGCGTAAAAGCCGATGAATTAGCCCTTTTTGTTCATGCCAATGGTTCCATTTGGAATAAATCGATGTACGATCCTAACGTAAATATGCTCAGAAGTACTACCGAATGCATGGCCGCCAGCATCGGAGGTGTAAATAGTCTTTCGTTGCAATCGTATGATTTAGCTTTTAAAGCGGACGATGATTTTTCGAGAAGAATTTCTCGCAACGTACAGTTGGTGTTGAAACACGAATCATATTTTGACAAAATTGTCGATCCTGCAGCGGGTTCATATTATATAGAATCACTCACCGATAATTTAGCTAAAAAAGCGTGGGAAATTTTTCAAGAAACCGAAGCAAAGGGCGGATTTATCAAATTGGGTCTTGATGGTGAAGTGAAAAAAGCCATTGAAGCAGTTGCTCAAAAAAGAGACTTGGAAATTGCTAATCGCAGAATTACCATTTTGGGAACCAATCAATATCCAAATCCAATAGAAACCATGTTGGATAGGGTAGAAAATTACAACCAATGTTACGCTAATAACTACCAAGGATTAAAACCCTATCGTGGAGCGATGGCATTTGAGACCTTACGTATGGCGACTGAAAAGTATGCTAAAACCACGGGAGTTCAACCTTCAGTGTTTATGTTAACCATTGGCAACTTGGCCATGCGCAAAGCAAGAGCTTCGTTTAGTGCTGGGTTCTTTGGTTGTGCTGGATATCAAATCAACGATAATTTAGGATTTTCTACGCCACAAGAAGGTGTAGATGCTGCGTTAAAAGCAAAATCAGAAATTGTAGTTATTTGCAGTTCAGACGAAGAGTATGCGGAGTATGCATCAGTGATTGCTCAAAGTATAAAGGCAAAAAACAGTGCAGTAAAAGTGATTGTGGCAGGAAATCCAACCGAAATTGTTGACCAACTTAAAAAAGCTGGAGTAGACGATTTTATCCACGCACGCGCCAATGTTCTCGAGAAATTAACCGCATACAGCAAAGAGTTAGGTATACTTTAAATATTATTACAGATGAAACCAGATTTCACAAAAATAGATTTTCGCTCCAAAGAGGCTAAGCCAAATTTTGAGCAGTGGGCAAACGACATGATCGACAACGAAACTTGGCTAACACCCGAGCAAATCGATGTTAAACCCGTTTACACCCCAATAGACCTAACAGGCATGGAACATTTGAACTATGCAGCGGGTCTTCCTCCATATCTTCGTGGACCATACGCAACCATGTATGTAAACAAACCATGGACCGTTCGTCAATATGCAGGATTTTCAACCGCCGAAGAGTCAAATGCATTCTATCGTCGCAACTTGGCAGCAGGCCAAAAAGGACTGTCCGTAGCATTCGATTTAGCCACACACCGTGGATACGATTCAGATCATCCACGTGTAGTGGGCGATGTGGGTAAAGCAGGTGTGGCCATCGATTCGATTTTGGATATGAAAATCCTTTTCGATCAAATTCCATTAGACCAAATGTCCGTTTCGATGACTATGAATGGCGCTGTATTGCCAATTTTAGCATTCTACATTGTCGCTGCCGAAGAGCAAGGCGTGTCGATGGACAAATTGAGTGGAACCATTCAAAACGATATTTTGAAAGAGTTTATGGTGCGTAATACGTATATCTATCCACCGGTTCCATCGATGAAAATTATTGCAGATATTTTTGAGTTCACCTCACGGAATATGCCAAAATTTAACTCAATTTCTATTTCGGGATATCACATGCAAGAAGCTGGTGCTACCTGCGACATCGAGATGGCATACACCCTTGCAGATGGACTAGAATATTTACGTACAGGCGTAAATGCTGGTATGAACATCGATACATTTGCTCCTCGTTTGTCATTCTTCTGGGCTATTGGGATGAACCACTTTATGGAAATTGCCAAGATGCGTGCTGCACGTATGTTGTGGGCTAAAATTGTCAAACAATTTGATCCAAAAAATACAAAATCCATGGCATTGCGTACACACTCGCAAACGTCGGGATGGTCGCTTACCGAACAAGATCCATTCAACAATGTGGCTCGTACTTGCGTAGAAGCAATGGGCGCTGCATTGGGACATACACAATCGTTGCACACCAATGCATTGGATGAAGCGATTGCATTGCCAACGGATTTCAGTGCACGTATTGCTCGTAATACTCAAATTTACGTTCAGGAAGAGACCAATATTTGTCGCGTAGTTGATCCATGGGCAGGTTCCTATTATGTAGAAGCATTAACGCACGAGATTGCACGTCGCGCTTGGAGCCATATCGAAGAGGTAGAAGCTTTAGGTGGAATGGCGTTGGCGATTGAATCAGGAATTCCAAAAATGCGTATCGAAGAGGCATCCGCACGTAAACAAGCACGCATCGATTCTGGAAAAGATGTGATTGTGGGTGTAAACAGATACCGTTTAGGAAAAGAAGATCCAATCGACACGTTGGAAGTAGATAATACTGCCGTTCGTGATGCTCAACTTAAACGTTTGGCCGATTTAAAAGCAAACCGTAACAATGCTGAGGTAAAATTAGCGTTGCAAGCAGTTACCGATTGTGCAAATGGTGGAGGTGGAAACCTATTGGAGTTGGCTTTAGATGCAGCTCGCAAACGTGCTTCGTTGGGAGAAATCTCCGATGCATTGGAAGTAGTATTTGGTCGTTATAAAGCAAAAATTAATTTAATTTCAGGCGTGTATTCATCAGAAACTATCGGAAATGAAAGTTTCCAAGAAGCATGTAGATTGGCAGACCAATTTGCAGCGCAAGAAGGTCGTCGTCCTCGTATCATGATTGCCAAAATGGGTCAAGATGGTCACGACCGTGGTGCGAAAGTAGTAGCAACTGGTTATGCCGACATTGGTTTTGATGTGGACATGGGACCACTTTTCCAAACACCTGAAGAATCTGCTCGTCAAGCCGTTGAAAATGATGTTCACGTATTAGGCGTATCCTCTTTGGCAGCAGGTCATAAAACCCTTGTCCCTCAAGTAATTGAAGAGTTGAAAAAACTTGGAAGAGAAGACATCATGGTGATTGTAGGTGGAGTAATTCCAGCGCAAGATTATGATTACTTGTACAAAGCTGGTGCTGCAGCAGTATTCGGACCAGGTTCCGTGATTGCCGATTGTGCTATTCAAATGCTAAAATTAATGATGGCGAAATAGTTCATTATTTAAATTTATGATAAAAAAGAGGCTTCCTTGTTTGGAGGCCTTTTTTTGTTTAGACACCTTTTTTTGAAAAAAGCGGGTCATGTAAAAGTATGTTAATAAATTAAAAACCAACAATCAATATTATATGAAACAGTTAAGTAGAATATTTGGAATTTCTCTTTTAGTTGCATTGTTTATGATTTCAATGCCTGTGAACGCTCAGTATAATGCCGTAAATGATAATGTCACTACCATTATGAATACACCTATTGTTATTCATGTAAGAGCAAACGATAGTTATCCATTTTCGTATCAAACTAAAAAGTTTTTTGTCGCAGGTGTCACATCGGGGAATCCATCGAATGGAACCATCGAATACATCGGAGATGATGTTTTGTACACACCAAACCCTGGTTATACAGGACTTGATATTTTTCTTTATGCCATTTCTCTAAATGGGACTTCGTTTGTTGATAGTGCGTTAGTGCACATAACAGTGGTTGCCGATTCTGACCCTGCTTTTCATTTAAACATGGTTGGAATACCTCCAGCATCTTGCACAGGTGGTTCTTTGAAGGTGTTTATGAAAAACGGTACCGCTCCTTATGTTTATCAAATTAATGGAAGTGCGGTATCCACATCGTTGATCGATTCTATTATTGTTCCTAATTTTATATCCCACACCGGAACTATTCAAGTCACCGATGCGAACAACAATACGATAAACACCTCTTTCACGATTCCAATTAATCATCGAATTCTTTGTCTTGATGGCCCAATGTCTTCCAATACTCCTCCCAACGAGTGTATGGGAAATGTTTCCTTTAGAGTTTGGTCAGGAACTCCTCCTTTTACTTCGATGGCACAAGGCATGGGCGGTCCCGTGAATTTTCTTTGGGAAAATAATGATTCACATTCTCGCTTGGCTTATGCAGCCAATGTTTGTCAAGGAATTTACAACTTAACCGTTACCGATTCTAACGGAGTGCAAGCCAATGGCTCTTTTATGGTTGACACCAACAATACGAACTTCCCTCCAATTACTTCGGGCATCGATACCTGTATTGCCATTACTGGCTACACCAGTGCGTTTGTAAGCGATGTATATACAAATTCGATGGGCACGTATGCTGTTTGGAACATTGTACTCGCTGGCGGAAATACCGTTGTGTTAAACGTTTTGTATCCAATTTCTAACGCAGGAACCTATCAATTTATCCTTTATGTAAACTGCCCTGGAGGAAAATCAACGGTAATGTTGACGTCCGTGTTTAATGTTTTACCTTCCGACTTAGTAGCATCCATTTTTGAAAATGACAACTTCAGCAATGTAAATGTGTTTCCAAATCCATTAAAAGATAGAGCTACGATCAATTTTTATTCTAAACGTCAAACTCAAGTTGAGATTACAATTTTTAACATTATTGGCGAAATCATTGCAAGCTATTCAACAAATGCTTCCACAGGGCTCAATGAGTTTGTTATAGACTCAAATAACTTAGCTCAAGGGACATATTTAGTTCAGTTGGTGGACGATCGTTTAAATAAGATGGTGGTAAAAGTCGTGAGATAATCGTTTGAATTAGCTTAATTGTTGATAATGTTAATAAATAAATATGTGAAAAAAATCAAAATCTATTGTTTTTTAAAAAATTAGGTATTATCTTGCACTCGATTTAATCACTAAAACATATAATAAAATGGACAGTAACAAAGTAGACATGTTTCTTGCAACGTCAAGTCAAAAATTTCCAGCTGAAAAAATTGGAGAAATTAAACAAAAATTAGAGCAAATGGATGACAACAAATTCATGATCATTCAAGCAATTGCTCTTAAAGATCCAACAACGTTATTAATTTTCTCTATTCTTCTTGGAAGTTACGGAGTTGATAGATTTATGTTGGGAGAAACTGGTTTAGGAGTTGCGAAATTACTTACCGTTGGTGGATGTGGTATCTGGACTATCATTGACTGGTTCTCAGTTCAAGATAGAACTCGTCTAGCTAACTACGAAAAATTCATGCAATTAGCAATGTAGTTTTACATGGAATTAAAAAAACGTTACCGCTTACTTTTGCTTGCAATTGTAGGCGGTTACTTTTTTGTAGGAGTGAGTGCCTACTTCCAAACGCAGAGTCATGCGACCGTCTGTATTTTTAAAAACATCACTGGTTATCCTTGTGCAGGCTGTGGGATTACTCGTGGTACAATTCTCCTTTTTAAAGGACATTTAATCGAAAGCATCCTGCTTAATCCCGCAGCTCTCGTGATCAACGTGTTTGCAATTTTAGCATTTGTGATGATTTCCCGCGACTTGATATTAAATAAATCAGATTTCCATACCCTATCTACCAAAAAAATAAATCCATATTTCTTGGCCATTTTAGTCATATTAGTCATGCTGAATTGGGCTTGGAATATCCATAAGGGATTGTAGGGGGGGAGAAGAAGTGACGATCCCGAAAAATAAATCCGCAAACTGGCGGATTGTGATTTTTCGAGGATCCTCGAAAAAAAAAGAAATCATAGATTTATATTTTTTCGGGAGTGACGAGTGATGAGTGACGGGCGCGCAAGCGAGTCGAAAAGAAGAAAGTGATGAACTATGAGTGATGAGTTCGCAATGCGAGTCAGAAGCAAGAATACAGAAGCAAGAAGTAGGAAGAGCTTTGGGTTGAGGCACTACTACACTTTAGCTACGACGAATCAGTGTAACAAATAGAGTAAAAAATCTAAGTGCCACTCCAAAAAAAATCCGCGTTCATCCTGAAAAATCTGCGTCATCCGCGTTCCCATTGTATTAGTGGTTCACTTGGCTGTTTGCTTTCACCTTTCACCTTTCACCCTTTGGTTACTGAGCCTGTCGAAGTGCACCTTTCACCTTTTACCTTTCACCTTTCACCTTTCACCTTTTACCTTTTACCTTTTACCTTTTACCTTTCACCTATCCGATCACTTCACAAACAATGTTCATTGCTCTTACTCTTTCGGCAATTTCATTCAGTTTTTCTGGGGATACTTTGTTTAAGTTGATTGCGGGAGTGGCTCTGTCTATTGGGTAGATGACCACTTTTTTTGGCGCAATGGCTTGGATGTGTTTTAGCCATAGACTTACCTCTTTTTCAGAAGTGTTATCGATGATATGTCCGTTGTTTTCTCCGGTTAAAAAGAGTGTTTGAATGGATAAGTTCCCTTTAAATAGTTTCAAGTTCTCCACGACATCTGTGATCGAAATCGGATCAAATGCCATGTTTATGTTGTTAAACATCTCTTGCGTTCCAGCATCTAATTTGAGCAACACATTGTCTAATTTCATGAGTGCTGTTCTAATTTTTGGGTTCATCACCATGGTAGAATTAGAGAGGCATGAGGTTTTTGCATTTGGATAATACTTATCTCTAAGTGCCACAATATCATCTACAATTTCTGCAAAAAGTGGATGCATGGTTGGTTCTCCATTTCCTGCAAACGTAAAACTATCGATGGGAGTGTTGTTTGCTTTCAGCTCTTTGAGTCGTTTTTCTAATGTTTCGATGATCTCTTTGTGCCCAAACATTTTGTTTTCAATATCAAGGACTTTCTCGCCCCAGCCACATTCGCAATAGATGCAGTTGAATGTGCAGATTTTTAAATTGCCTGGAAGTAAATTAATTCCCAACGAATTTCCTAGTCTACGACTTTTTATAGGACCAAATACAATTTCGTCCCAAAGAATACCACTCATAATAAATGTTTTTTTTTATTAGCTAACAGCGTCTTTTAATTTTTCAGCATTTTCGGCCATCTGAAGGGCTTCGATTAATCCCATGATATCACCATCCATATATCCCGTAAGGTTGTACATGGTAAAGTTGATGCGATGGTCGGTTACCCTGTTTTGTGGGTAGTTATAGGTTCTCACCTTTGCAGAACGGTCGCCTGAGCAAACCATGGTTTTGCGTTGTGAAGAAATTTCGTCTAGATATTTTTGGTGTTCGAGTTCGAAAATTCTATTTCTAAGAATTTTCATCGCTTTATCGTGATTTTTTAGCTGAGATTTTTCATCTTGTATAGCAACTACAATTCCAGTAGGCATGTGCGTAAGTCGCACGGCAGAATATGTCGTATTTACCGATTGCCCACCAGGACCCGACGAGCAATAAGTATCTCTTCGAATATCTGAGAGTTTGATATCTACATCAAATTCATCTGCTTCGGGAAGGATTGCGACAGAAGCTGCAGATGTATGAACTCTGCCCTGCGTCTCTGTTTGAGGAACACGTTGCACGCGATGTACTCCCGATTCGTATTTTAATATTCCGTAGGCTTTGTTCCCAACTACATTAAAGATTACCTCTTTGTAACCACCTAATGTGCCCTCGGTAACACTTACTACTTCTATTTTCCAATTCAAACGTTCGCAAAAACGAACATACATACGGTACAAATCGCCAGCGAACAGACTCGCTTCATCGCCACCAGTGCCAGCTCTCAATTCAATTACTGCATTTTTATTGTCTTGAGGATCGGAGGGGATCAACATCAATCGAATGTCCTCTTCGAGTTGTACAATTTGTGCATTTGAGTCAGCCAACTCTTCCTTGGCCATCTCTCTGTAATCTTCGTCTTTTTCTTCGGCAAGAATTACTTTTGCATTTTCGATGTTTGTAAGCAGGTTTTTATAGGTCTTATAAGCCTCAATAATTGGCTCTAAATCTTTATAATCTTTGGTCAGCTTCACATAGCGTTTCATATCGCTCATAACTTCCGGATTGTTTATCTGTTCTCCGATTTCAAGCCAACGATGATATACTACATCAAGTTTTTCGATTAAATTTTCCATTCTTTATCTCTATTTTGAGTGCAAAGGTAGTAATTTTTATTTTAGAGTAGGAGAAAAGTCTTAAAGGCGAAAGGTGAAAGTTTATAAAGTCTTTAAAGTTTGTAAAGTCTTTAAAGTTTGTAAAGGTGAAAAAAAGTGACGGTCCCGAAATAAAATCCGCCATGCTTCGACTTTGCTCAGCACAAGTCTGGCGGATTGTTATTTTTTGTGGATCCTCGAAAAAAAACGATCAGCCATTGGTCTGCTCTTTTTTTCGGAAAGCGAGTTTGGCGCGAAGCAATACGAGCTTTGCTCTGTTAACTGTTAACGCAGTATTTTTTTCCGGAGTTGCTCCCACAACTGAGCTTTACTCTGTTAACTGTCAACTGTCGACTGATAACTGATCACTGTTAACTGATCACTGATTCCCAGTCAATGTTTTAAATTAAAAAGAGAGTTTCAGTCTCCCGAAACTCTCTTTTTAAAGTGCGTTTATATCAACACTAATATTTGGTTTTTATTAACCGCAATGGAAATATTTTTCTACCAATGCAAGCATCTCTTTTTCGTCGTTATTTACTTTTTTACGGATATCTTTGTCTTTGTATGATTTTAAGTTAGCTACGATGCCATCAATCATTCCGCGACTAAATACGCCATATTTCATGAAAATATCTTTTTGTTTTTCGATACAATCAGCGGATTCCCAACAGGAAGATGGAAGTTGCTCTAATTCAGCAGTTTTAGCTTTGTTCTCTTCTTTAAAGATATTTACATCTACATAAGTTTTAGCAGCTAAATCTAGCGCATCAGCCATTTCGAATCCGTGGCGACAAGCTACTACTAAACCAGCCAATAGTTGGTAAATATCAGCAGATCCGTCAGAACCTCTGTGTTCAATTGTTTGTTTGAAAGCGGTCGATTTTGTGGATGGTTTTTCGAGTGGATTTACTTGACTAACCATATCTTTTTTAGAAGTCCAACCCAATGGAACTCTTACTAATACCGAGCGGTTTCTATCGCCCCAGCAGATATTGGTAGGAGCTTCTTGATGAGGTACTAATCTGAAATATGAAGTTGGGTTTACGTTGCCAAAAGCCGTAAGTGAAGGAGCGCAAACCATCATTCCAGCAATTGCAGTGCGAGCTACCGAAGATAGTTTTCCTGCTTTAAGCATTTGGTTGGTGCCATCTTTTAGGATACGCATGTGAACATGAAGTCCTGAACCTGCTTTTCCGGTTGTGATTTTTGGAGCAAATGTGATGTTGATTCCATATTCGTAAGCCAATGAACGGATGATCCATTTTGCAATAACCAATTGATCAGCAGCATCTTCCACGTTAGTTGGCTGGAATTCAATTTCATTTTGTTCGTATATTTTATCTCCAAGGGTAAAGCAACCTACTTCGGAGTGACCGTATTTGATTAGTCCGCCAGTTTGAGCAATTACACTCATACATTCGCATCTGAATTGTTCAAATTTGGTAAATGGACCTGATTCGTGATATCCTTTTTGGTCTATAGCAGCAAAAGCCTCTTCTTTGTCAGCAATTAGGTAAAATTCTAATTCGCCCATTGCTTCGAATTCCATTCCAGTAACGTGTTTGAACGAATCGTGCGCTTTGCGAAGTGTGTTTTCTGGTGAACTTTCTAATGGTTCGCCATCTTTGTTAAAATAGGAGCAAAGCAACGTAAGCGTTGGCAACGATGCAAATGGATCGATAAAAGCAGTCCTGTAACGAGGTACTACATACATGTCGCTTGAACCAGCTTCGATGAATGAAAATAAACTTGAACCATCCACGCGCTCACCGTAAGTAAGAATGTTTTCTAAATGGTCGCGGTTGTTGATCATGAAATTTAAAGTCTTTAAACGACCGTCGCCTGCAACATACTTAAAGTTTATCAACTTAATTTCTTGTTCTTCAACAAATTTCATGATGTCAAGTCGGGTAAATTCGCTAGCAGGTTTTTTCAATACCTGCACCAGTGGATTTGGATTTAGAGCAATTTGATTTTTCATAGTCAATGTTCCTTTTTATTTTTTTTGATTTTAGGGTAAAATTAGAAAAATATTTCAATTAAAGTGTTAGTTTTAAAAAAAATCATCTGTTTTTGATTTTTTTAAGATGTATTTAGCATAAAAACTAAACAAATGCTATTTTACAGCAAATTATCTTCTCTTTTTTATCTTTAAATAATCCTCATGCATTAATGAAGGTCGTTTGAAATACAGTCTATTTTCAATAAATCGATTGAACAACATGCGATATAAATCAAATTTCATGGTGTGCCATTTTATCTTCTTTTTTGACAATATGTGCATGTCTTTGCCATTGCTATAGAGTGTTAGCTCAAATTTTTTTGCAAGTTCGAGTAGACTGTTTTTGGTGTAAATAGAGATGTGCTGACCTGTTTCGGCGGAGAAATACCACCAATCGTTGATGGACGAGTACTCTTCTTTTCGGAGTAATGTTGAAAAAATAAGGGTATCGGTATGTTGCAGCATTTTCGCAATATCTTCCACAGGGTTTTCTAAGTGCTCAAATACTTCTAACGCTGTATATGCTGATACTTGGTACTCTTTGGGTATTTCTAATCCAGGGGCAAAAAGATTTTTGCAATACAAATCGTAATAGTGAAACTTAAAACCAGAATCTCTCATTAATCGGATAAACATTCCGTAACCAGCGCCATAATCTAAAAAAATGGACTCTTTGTTGAAATTTTGCTTTAATATTCTTGAAATCCGTTTCGCAAAATCTAAGTTTCTGTAAACGTAACCCGTATCGCTGTCTGCAATGGCTTCACCGTATGCTTCTTCGAGCCAAAATGGTTTTTCGGTGCTGATAAATCCACAATTTGGGCACTGATAGTATTGAATGGAATGTTTTTGAAGGATGGTTCCTTTAAAAATAGGTGTTTGTGGTGTTTTACAGATGTTGCAATTATGCATTTTGCGAAGGTGTTAAGGTTTTATGATATGCGTTGAGGGTTGTTTCTAATGTTTTTTCTAGGGTGTATTCTTTCAGTAAATTTTCCCCTTTTTCAATCAAAGATTCTCTGAGTGATGGGTCGTTTATGAGTTGTTGAATTTTATCACGAAGTTCCAGATAATCATTGGGTTGGAAGTAGAGTGCGCCCTCTTTTGCGATTTCGGGGAAGCAACTGGCTTTGCTCAAAATAAGTGGACAGTTCATGCTCCAAGCTTCTAAGATAGGAATCCCAAAACCTTCGTATTCAGAAGGATAAATCAAACAAATTGCATTTTTATAGGCAGTTTGGAGTTCTGCATCGGTGCAGTTTCTTCGCTCTATCAGCGATTCGATGTTTTTAGATTTAAAATCAGCGATTTCGGTTTCTGAAAATGGTTTACCGCCAATGCAAAGTAGTTTTTGGGAGTTCTCTTTTAAAATAGGAGCAAGGGCTTGGATGAGTGTAGAAAAGTTTTTGTATCTGTCGCGTTGTCCCACAAATAAAAAGTAGGGGGCATCCACTTGAAAAGCCACTTTTGGTAAACTCTTTTCGAAAGGATTTCCATGATAAATGACCGTAATTTTATCCGAATTGATACCAAAATATTTGATCAAATCGGATTTTGTGTTTTCGGAAATAGCAATAATCAAATCCGCTCTGTTGAATACTTTTCGTTTGTGATTAGAGGTGGAATCCCATTTCGGAAACAGCTCTGGATATATTTCATGAATCATATCGTGGGCGGTAACTACCAATTTGGTTTGCGAAGGAATAAACGGCAATAGATAGGAGTTGTAATAGGTAATGTGAAGAATATCAGGTTTCTGAGTCACCAACTTATAGATGTTGTAAATTTTGTTAAGTGGGTAAACCCATGGTTTATTCCATCGCCACAAGGCAAACGTGCTCGATTTTTTGCCAAAATAGGTTTCAAAGTAGAAACTTTTGGGGAATAAAACTGGAGTGATTACTTCGTTGTTTGCAGAAAAGGCAGTTGCTAAATCAAATATATATCTCGAAATTCCCCCAAAACGTTGGAGAACCAACATCTGGTAATCGTACATTATTTTTAATTTCTTGCCTTCCATCTTTTTTTTTTTTTTTTTCAAAATTACAAAATATATTTTTATGATTCTTTTAAATCAGTAATACATTCACTTTTGGGTTCTACTACCATTTGAGTAGAAGAGAACACAAATATCAAAATTGTTATTTAAAAAATGTCATGCTGAGACTCGATCAAAAAAAAAATTGGAAATAATACCGTATGCTAATATGCTTTAGTCTAATGAGAAAAATTAAATTCTGTAAATCATATTTCGCATCGAGCATTAAACCCCCGTAAACGAGGGCATGCCATACTAAATTTCAAATTATCCGTTGGATTAATTTGAAATAAGTATTTGTATAAAGGGTTGATGACAGTGATAAATTCACCAATATTTGCAACTAAATACAAACAGTGTAGTCGTGTTCTTTTAACGGTCATACTGAGCCCTCCTTTTGAGGATAAACCTGTCGAAGTGAAGTATTATAGTGAAAACCTTTTGAATGCCCTTCCCTTCGAGTGCCTCAGGTCATGCTTTAATCACGATAGCTATCGTGACAGGGTGACAATGAAATAAATAAATTAGCTCATACTTTTAAACATGGCAAAATTTTGTAATTGCATTTCCACTAAGTTCGTAGTAGAAAAAAAATATTTATTCAACTCGAAAAAAAGTTAATGTAAAGTTATTTTTTTATTCGTTTTGTAATAAGTTCTGCTTCGCCATAATATTAATGTACTTTGCTTGATGGATATTCAATGCCAGCTTTTAGTTGTGGTTTTTTATGCTGAAAAACAATGTGTTAGTTTTTGTTTTTTTACTAGTTTAGTTGTTTGTGGTAGGTGATAATCTGTGGGATTTTTATAAATTATCATTTTTTTGCTATGGAAAAAATGCTTAAATTATTTTAATATTAACAAAACATTTATTTACTACGTTTTATTTGGTCCCTTTTGTCTAATATATGCAATTCTGTTCAATTATGATATTGATTATTAAAATACTGTTAATTTGCGTGATTTTTTTCTATAAGTATTTGATTTTCAGATTATATTTAATAATCTGAAAGTTCATTTGTTAATTTATAAGAAAAATAAAATATATTTTAGACACCATTTTTCTTATATTTGTGTCTGTATATAATAATAAGAAAAGTTAGTTTAGGGAATATTTGTAACTTAAAAAGGGAATTATGAACATGTTTGGGTCGTTTTTGAACTCTAAAGAGAGTATAAAGAAGTGTCTTTTGGTCACACTTTTTTTGGTTTCACCAATTTTTATTTTTGCACAAGTTCGTCTGATCAGTCAAGATGCAACAAAAACGTATCCGGATGGTACGCGTATCACGTATATGCAGTTATCAACTTACCCGGTTGATTCTGAATTTCTGCAATTTGTAGAAAAAGAAGTTTTGAAAAATAACTTGATTCAGCGTTTTTCGCTTTCTAAAGATGGTAAAACATGCTTTTTTCATTCTCAAAAGGATATTACCGAAAATATGATTGTGGATGAAATCAATGAAGCTTATTATCTGTATTTCACGACTTATAAGCATGAAAAAATTCTTTCTATAGATAAAAGCGAATTTGCTAAAGTAGAGAAAAAAACAGACACCCAAATTGTTTATTTTAAAGTTTCGGGAATAGAAGATGTAGCGAAACTAAAAGGCTTTCATGAAGCTCTTGTGCAAGATAAAAACATTAAATCAGTTGAGATAAATGATGATTATTTGTTTAAACTCAATATCAATTACTCGGTAACACCTGCATATATTCAACGAATTTTGGATCATTATGATGCAAAAATTGATAAAGAGTATATAAATAAGTTTTAAAGAAAGAGTTCAAAATCATGAATCCCAATTCAAATATAAAAACATTTAGCATGAAATATTTTTACCGCCTGAGTTCTTTGTTTAACATAAGAAATTTTATGAAAATTAAGTGTAATACTCTATCTAAGAAAACAGTTTCTGCGCTCGCAGTATTTATTTTCTTATTGATTTTTGGTTTAGGCAAAGCAAATGCTCAAGTAGCAACTAATTATTCATTTGCGCAAGCAGCTGGAGGAATTACAGCGCTTACTGCAACATACACGCAACACACTAGTGGGACGACGGACTACGGCACTTATACGGCCGTTCCGATCGGTTTTACTTTTACGTATAACTGTGTTAATTATACTACGGTTAGTATTTGTAATGATGGTTGGATTACTTTTGGTAATACTATTAGCAGCACCTACACACCTCTTAGCACTGGGTCAGACAACAATGTAATTGCTGCATTAGCTGCAGATTTACAAGGTTTGGCCACAGGTTCGTTGAGATCCAAAACACAAGGTACAGCTCCCAATCGAACCTTTACAGTGGAATGGCAGCACTACAAAAAGTACTCAGGAGCAGATGATTACTCTTTTCAAATAGTGTTAACGGAATCGTCTACTCTTATTCAAATAAAATATGCTGCAGCTACTACAGTTGCGGATAAACCTTATCAAGTCGGACTCCGTGGAGCAACAAATGCCGATTTTAATAATCGTACGAAGATATCAACAGTAGGTTGGGTCGCATCAACTGCGGGTGCCACAAATGCTGATTTGATGACAACTGGGGGTAATGCTGCTAGGAATCCAACAGGGATATTTACATGGACATTTACTGGTGCTATATGTTCAGGCACACCATCTGCGGGTTCGGCCACGGCATCTCCTGCATTGTCATGCAGTGGAGCTCCAACTACGCTTACTTTAACGGGAGGCTCCACGGCTTGTGGAATTTCTTTTCAATGGCAATCTTCTGCAGCGCTTGCTGGACCATACACCAATGTAACTGGAGCAACGACCAACCCTTATATCGCCAGTCCAACAACTGCAACCTATTACAGATGTGTTTCAACCTGTATTAATAGTGGACTAAGTGCAACTTCTACTCCAATTCAGGTAACAATGGCTGTACCTTCATCATGTTATTGCATTCCATCAGGGAGTAGTGCATCCTATTATATCAATAATTTTTCAACCACAGGTGGTTCTACAAATATTACGAATAACAGCTCTGGGTATTCTGCAGGAGGTTATGGCTTTTTTACTGGACAGATAGTTACTCAGGTTCAAAACTCGAGTGTCAATTTTTCGGTTAGTTATGATGCTGGCGGGACAAATACTTATGGTTTTGCAATTTGGGTTGACTGGAATCAGAATGGAACTTTTGAAGCAGGTGAGCGAATGTATGTTTCAACGGCTTATGCTACTAGTGCAACAGGAAGTTTTACTGTGCCTTTAACAGCTTTGCCTGGCAATACTCGTATGAGAATTTTAGCTCATTATAGTAATTCGGCTCCTTCTGATCCATGTCAAACAGGCGTTAATGCAGAATTTGAAGATTATACATTTAATGTAGTTGCTTTGCCGCCATGTTCAGGTAATCCTTTGGGAGGAACTGCAAATGGAACTCCAACATCAGGTTGTCCTGGATATACAAGTGTTTTGAGTGTTACTGGTGGCACACTTGCATCAGGTCTCACCTACCAGTGGTATTCTTCACCAACAGGCGGTGCTCCTTGGACTGCAATTTCAGGAGCAACTGGAGCAACTTATACAGCTACAGTTACAACTCCATTATATTATCAGAGAATAACAACCTGTACAGCCTCAGGTGGTACTGGAACCTCTAGTTCAGTGCAACTTACTGTAAATTCATATTTGCTTTGTTATTGTGCTTCTGCAGCTACTTCTACTTCTGACATGGACATTACAAACGTAACATTTGGTGCAATAAATAATACATCAGCTACAGTCTCTCTAACCGGAACACAGGGGACGGCTACCGGAACTGCTGGTATGAACAGTATTTGGACAGCATCCACTGTTCCAGTTCCCAGTTTTATGCAAGGTTCTTCAAATACAATCACAATAACTATTGGTGGAAGTGCTTTTAGTCATCGTGTTGATGTTTATATTGACTTTAATCATGATGGCGATTTGGTTGATGCTGGTGAGTCGTTCTCAGTTTTTGCTTATGCAAATCCAACCTTACCAAACACATCTAGTGCAACTATTACAATTCCAATTACAGCATTAACGGGTAACACATTGATGCGCATTGTTTGTGTTGAATCTTCAACATCAACACCTTGTGGAACATATACTTGGGGAGAGACAGAAGATTATATAATAAATATTACTGCTGCTGTTGCTTGTTCGGGCACACCCAATGCCGGCAATGCAAGTATTAATAATGCGACTGGTTGCACGGCAACAAATTTTACCTTATCTGCCACTAATCTAACAGTAGCAACGGGAATATCTTATCAGTGGCAATCCGGTCCAAGTGCAACTGGGCCATGGATAAATATACCTGGGGCAACAAGTATTTCATGCGTAACCCATGCTGCGGTTAATACTTGGTATCGTTTACATACAATTTGTTCGAATAGTACTTTAAGCAATAATACGAACGTTGTATCTTACACTGTGGTTGGGGATATTTGTACTTGCGGGGCATATCCAGCGATTTATGCATCAAGCACTGTAGACGAAGACATTAGCAATGTAACTGTTGGAACATTGAATAACTCAAGCGCTCTTGGCGCAGTTGCTCCAGGTTCAGGGTCAATTGCATTTAGATACAGCAACTATACAGGTTCTGTAGGTGCACCAAATTTACAACAACTGGCAACAACAAGTTTCAGTCTCAGTTCGCTCACTACGGGAACTTCATATGCAAATGGTTTTCAGGTTTATATCGACTATAACCAAAATGGCATATTTGAAGATACAGAAAGA
>JBBRGJ010000053.1:0-19505 GCA_038240835.1 Bacteroidales bacterium
AAAACAACAAAGACTTCAAATTAGCCTACCTTGCTATAGAATTGCTTATTGCATTTGAAATTTCCAAAAAACATGCATTCGCTCCTTCTTGATTTTTTGGTTACTTTTGTATCAAGACAAAAGTGACACTAAAAAAGAAAAATCTTCGAAGTAATGTTGTTTTCCTTTTTTAGTTATTAGGTTTCGTACCTACGGCACTTATTTATAATTTTAGATCTTTTTTTTTACCGACATTACGTCCCTACGGGACTTAAAAACATTTACTGTAGTTTATCCCGCAAGGCGGGATGTCAAGACAAAAGTGACACTAAAAAAGAAAAATCTTCGAAGTAATGTTGTTTTCTGTTTTAAAGAAATTTACATTATGAGTATTCAATGCTGCAAAATACCGGTAAATTTCATCTCTATCATTTAATAATATTTGTGCTTTGATTTAACGCAAGTGTTAGTAGAACAAAAAAAAAACTGCCGACTTTTTCAAGTCGGCAGTTTTTTTATTGTGAAATATTAATCACATGTTCATTCGTTATTCAACGACAACACGTTTTGTAATGCTTTCATTTTTAGCGTTACGAGCTTGGATAAAGAAAACACCTTTTCCTAATTGTGCGCAATCGATGCGTACTAATCCAGAAGCATTGTTTTGTGAGTAAACATGTTGTCCAAGAACTGATAACACTTTAATGTCATAAGTTCCGTCTAAGCTTACGTTTACAAAGTTTTTAGCTGGGTTTGGATAGATGTTGATTGCTGATTCGTTTGCATTTTCGTTCACACCTTGAACAATAGCCATGTCAGCTAAATCACGAGCAGTGATTTTGTATTGACTACGTAAGAATTGAGTGATACCAGTAATTGTTCCAGTTCCTTGTGGAAGAGCTGTAGCAGGAGTAGTAATGTAGTTGGTAGCATAGAACGAAGTTTTGAACGTTGAGTCAGTAGTTGCGCCAACAGTTAAACGATAGTTTTTGTTTGTGTTAAAAGCTACGGTTCCATTAGCATCGGTGAACTTAACGCCTACAATACGAACAAGTTTTGATTGATGTTGTAAAAAAGCAATGGTATCTTGCATTTGAGCAATAGTCACATCTAAAGGAGTGATTACATTTGCTGTAGAAGTTGCAGCACCTGCATCTTGAATAGGAACAAATTGGTACATGCCAAAATAAGTAGTTAACTTTCCACTGATACCGGTAATTCCATCACCAATGTTATAAGCTGTTGTGATAGCTCCAGTTTGGTCATCAATTAAGATTGCACCCGAAGCATCTTGAACGAATTTTTGGTTACGGTTTGTTTGTTTGAAAGTCATCACTACTTCTCCAGTAATTGAATAAATGGTCGAGTTGTCAGCGGCTTTAGTTTTTAATTCTGCAATGTTTGCACAAGTATTAGCAGCAGCAATGGTGTATGTAGCAGAAGCAACAGCACTGTTGGTTAAACCAGTTTTTACGCCAATAGCTTTTACAGTTGTGGTAGCTGTGATGTTAATTGGAGCTGCATATAAAGTGGATGCAGCAGTTGGAGTTGTTCCGTCTAATGTGTAATAAATTTCAGAACCTGAAGTTGATGTTGCAATGGTAACATCCGTTGGTCCGTAATATGTTCCGCCAGCAGGAGTAAACATTGGAGCAGCAACTGTAGTAGCAACACCATTAGACCAAGTTAAGTTAACATCGTCAATAGCTGTTGTTGGTCTGTTTCCAGAACCTACAGAACCAGCTAATGTTACGATTCTAATCCAAACTGGACCCGCTTGATCGTCTAATAAAGCACCAAAGTTAACAGTTACATTGGTGTTTGACCACAATGTTCCGCCTGTTGTTAATGTTGCAGGAGTAGTTACTAAGTCGGTAAAAACAGTTGGAGCTGCACCAGTAGCGTATTGAACTTTCCAAGTAGTTGTTCTAGGAGAAGAAGCATCCAATGACTGAAATTTAAACGACATACTAAATGTATTCATAGCAGTAGTGTTCGCGATTTGCATCACAAAAGCAGCACCTGGGTCACCTACAGTGCCTGTTTGTCTAATTCCAAGAGCTCTGTCTGTAGATGCATCTTGAGTTGCTTGCAAAGTGTCAGTAGCTAATAATCCATCCGCAGATGCATAGTTAAAAGCACCTTTTGCAGTGTTTGTCCATTTTGTTTTGGTCATGTTAAGAACTGTATCGGTTCCTAAATTAGTTGCAGTAGCATGAAGTTTAATGCTCCAACCTGTTGGGTATCCAGTTCCAATACCATCAAAATCTTGTGTGTAAGAAGTTCCCGTTAAGGAAACTTGTGCTTGTAATGCAGCCACAGAAGCGAACATTACGCCTAAAACTAGGCTAAAAAGTCTCATTTTTTTCATCGTTTTTTTATTTTTGTTTGTATTAACTTATTTGTTCATTTGATTAATTGTTCAAAGTTACAGAAAAAATAGATTCAATTTTACTTTTTGTGAAAAAAAATCTAATTATCTCATTCGGTTATTTACAACAATTAACTTAAAACATTGTTCATTTAGCTCTTTTTTTTAGTTGCTAAATGGTTTTAATAGAATGTTTCAAAGGAAGTTCGATCATTTTTTTAGAAGTTTATAGTACTTTGATTTTTGACTTTTTTATTCGTTAATAAATCAAAAAAAAATGATTATCAAGTTTGAAAGGAGGTTTAAAACGGGCTAATGTTGTAAATTTGTTCTCAAAATGGAAAGAAGAACTACTCTTTTTGAACATTCTTCTGCAATTATAGGTTCATTGTATTGAATTTTTAAAATAAAAAATATGTCAAACCAACTATTAAAAGGTAAAAAAGGAATTATTTTTGGAGCGCTCGACGAGAACTCAATTGCATGGCAAGTGGCTCTAAAGGCTCATGCTGAAGGTGCTGAGTTTGTGTTAACAAATGCTCCAATTGCATTGCGCAAAAAAGATATTTATCAGTTAGCAGAAGCAACCAATGCTCAAGTAATTGGTGCTGATATCACTGTAGTTTCGGAATTGGAAGACCTTTTCACAGAGTCTATGCGGATTTTAGGTGGAAAAATCGATTTTGTTCTCCACTCTGTCGGAATGTCTCCAAATGTAAGAAAATCGATTCCTTATCCTGAGTTGAACTACGATTATCTGATGAAAACTTTAGATGTATCAGCAATATCACTTCATAAAGTGCTTTCCGTAGCATGGCGCTTGGATGCAATCAACGATCATGGTTCCGTGCTCGCTTTGTCTTATATTGCGGCTCAACGTGCTTATTCAAGTTATAGCGACATGTCTCAAGCAAAAGCAATGCTCGAGTCCATCGTTCGCCAGTTTGGATACCATTATGGACATACTAAAAAAGTGAGAATTAACTCAATTTCACAATCTCCTACACGAACTACTGCCGGTACAGGTGTTTCAGGGTTTGATGCCTTTTATAACTTTGCCGACGATATGTCTCCTCTTGGAAATGCTGATTCTGGTTCTTGTGCAGATTATTGTATCACAATGTTCTCAGATTACACTCGTATGGTGACTATGCAGAATTTATATCACGACGGCGGATATGCCTCAATGGGAATTAGTAACAAACTGATTGAGCAATTTATCCAATGTAAAGGTGGTGATTTGTCTATTGATTAGTTCGTAGATTTTACAATATTATCTTTAAAGAGAATTTTCCTTTAAATAAAAAAAAGCCTTGATTAACTTCAAGGCTTTTTTTATAGCGGTAACCCCGAATTCATGTTTTTTCAGGCTTTATGTTTTTTACTTTCGAATTCGAGGGTTGCGCTCAACTAAACCCAAAAAGCCGTTTTGTTAAACGACTTTTTGAGTTAAGTTGTATTGACATAAATAAAAAGTTCTTTACAAGCGGTAACCCCGAATTCGTATTTTTTTCTGGCTTTGTGTTTTTTGCTTTCGAATTCGAGGGTTGCGCTCAACTAAACTCAAAAAAGCCGTTTTGTTAAACGACTTTTTGAGTTAAGTTGTACTGGTATAAATAAAAAGTTCTTTACAAGCGGTAACCCCGAATTCGTGTTTTTTTCAGGCTTTGTGTTTTTTACTTTCGAATTCGAGGGTTGCGCTCAACTAAACCCAAAAAAGCCGTTTTGTTAAACGACTTTTTTGGGTTTAGTTGAGCGGTAAACGGGGCTCGAACCCACGACCCTCAGCTTGGGAAGCTGATGCTCTACCACTGAGCTACTACCGCAATTGTTTGCAAATGTATCTTTTTTTTTGCAAACTTCAAGTTATTTTTTTTCTTGCAACCACAAATCCGCTAATGCAATGGCGGTCATTGCTTCTAAAACGGGAGGAATACGAAGTGCTATGCATAAATCGTGACGGCCATTTATCGTGAAAGTTTCAATTTTTTTGGAATTAAAATTGAATGTTTCTTGAGGTGCCGGTGTGCTGGAGGTGGGTTTTATGGCGACTCTAAATATCAGATTATTTCCGTTGGAGATGCCTCCATTAATACCGCCTGCATGATTTGTTTTTGTAATTCCTGTTTCGTTTATGAGTGCATCGTTGTGTTGCGAACCAACCATTTTGGCTGCTTCAAAGCCACTTCCAAATTCGATTCCTTTGATTCCCGGAATTGAAAAAACTAAATGGCTGATGGTCGATTCAACGGAGTTGAAAAATGGTTCACCTAGTCCAATAGGAACTTTCGTAACTACGCACTCGATAATTCCGCCGATGGAATCGTTGTTTTTAATGGCCTGATTGATTGCGGATTCTAAGTTTGATGAACCCCCAATTTCTAATATCGTGGATTTGATTTCAATGGGTTGGATGATTTTCTTCGCAATCACACCGGCAGCGACGATTGCTAACGTTAATCTTCCCGAAAAATGACCACCACCACGGAAATCATTAAATCCATTCCACTTGTTTCTGGCCACAAAATCAGCATGTCCAGGACGAGGAGTGTGGTTATAGGTGTTGTAATCGGAAGATTTTGTATTGTTGTTTTCGAAAAGTAGGGTGATGGGCGCTCCAGTTGTAAAATGTGCAAATATTCCACTCATTATTTTCACTTCGTCTTTCTCTATGCGTGGAGTAGTGCCAATTGCACCTGCTTGGCGACGAAGCAAATCTTCTGCAAAATCACTTTCATCGATTGGGATTCCCGAAGGACAGCCATCGATAGTGATTCCTACACAACTTCCGTGTGATTCGCCAAAAATTGATATTCTGAATGAAGTTCCAAATTGATTCATCGGTTATGGTTGTGTTAAGGTTTTTATATCGTTGTAAAACTCTGGATATGATTTGTTTATGCACTCAAATTCTTCTATGTTTGCTCCAGAATTAGATCCCAGAACTGCCACCGTTGCTGCCATTGCAATGCGATGATCGTTGTGTGAATGTATTGTGTTTTCTCTTAGGAAAGATGGGGTTATGATCATTTTATCGTCTTCAATTCGAATGTTTGCACCGAGTTTTGTAAAAACATCCACAAGACTTTCCGCCCGATTACTCTCTTTGGTGAACAATCTTGAAACTCCATAAAGGGTGGAAGGAGAGTTGCAATGTACGGCTAGTGCTACGAGTGGTGGAAATAAATCTGGACAGTTTGCCGCATCAAATTCAAAGCCTTTTAAGTTCTCTTTTTTTATAGTTATACTATTGTCATCAAATGATATATGTGCGCCTACCTTATCTAATACTTCAAGGATGTTTTTGTCGGCTTGTTTGCTGTTTTTGTTCAATCCATTTACGGTTACACTGCCTGCAATTGCGCCAGCGACTAACATAAAAGCGGCACTACTCCAGTCTCCTTCAATGACGAAATTGGTGGGTTTGTAATGTTGATTTCCTGGAATGATAAACTCTTTGTAATCGTTGTTTATTACCTCAATATTCCAAGCTTTCAAAACCTCTAAAGTCATGTCTGTGTAAGGTTTGCTCTTTAAATTATGAACTATAATTCTACTATCTTTTTCTGCAAGTGGGAGAGCCATGAGTAATCCCGTTAGGACTTGCGAACCGTTCGAACCATCTATTTCCAAAAATCCACCTTTTAGATTTCCGCCAATGGTGAGTGGGAGTTTCCCATTATTTGAATTTACTGCAACATTTAATTGAGTAAGTGCATCCAAAATCATCGCTATTGGACGACTTTTTAAGGTGCCCATTCCCGTAATTTCAGTACTTGAAGTGAAAAGTGAGATGATAGGGGATAACATCCTGAGTGCGAGTCCAGACTCATTACAATTTAACATTTCATTAGGAGCGGAAAAGTTGCCAAATAGTTCTAAATTTCGACCATTTAAGTTTGCTGTGGCTCCTAGTTTTTTAGCAATATCTAAAACTGCTTCTGAGTCGTCGCAAAAACTGCAACCGTTCAATTTGGAGATGCCATTACTCAACATCGACGCTACGATAGCGCGTTGCAAATAGCTTTTGGAAGCAGGTGCTTCTATGGAGCCGTTAACAGAAGATGGTTTTATACGTAATGTCATAAAAATAGGTAACTATTTGATCTATGGTTAACTCGTCGGTATCTAATTTAATGTCTGCAATCTCTTCGTAATACTCAATTCTATCACTTAAAATGGATTTTGCAGTCTCCAAAGGATTGTCTGTTTTTAACAAAGGTCTACTCGTTTGCTTTATTCGAGAAATTGAAGTCTCTGCGTGATTGTTTAACCAGCAGTTTATTGCTCTCTCTTTTAGTAGTTTACGGTTTGATTCCCTGAGTATTACTCCACCACCGCAGGAGATTATTTGTCCGTCAATTCGCAGAACTTGTTTTAAAATTTCTTCCTCAATGTCTCTAAAATAGGGCTCTCCGTGTATATCGAAAATTGTTGAAATTTTCATTCCTGTTTTTTCTACAATCAGTTTATCGATATCAACGAGTTTAAGTCCTGACTTTTTTGATATTATTTTTGCAATAGTGCTCTTCCCAGAGCCCATAAAGCCGATAAAAGCAATGTTCTTTTTCGATTTTATCTCCTCAATGGTTGAAATATATTCAGGTTTTGCACTCATATTGAAGATAAAAGTAGTGTTTTTAGTTCATTTATCTCAAAACTTTTCACTGATGCTTTCCCAATTTTAGATAAAATAATGAAATCTAAGTGGTCTCCGTTCCTCTTTTTGTCTGAAGTAATGCTCTCTACCGACTTTTTTAAGAGCGATCTATCCATTGTTATGGGTAAATTGAATCGTTGCAGCATCTGCTCTGTTTTGGTTATTTCGTCCTTGCTGATGTTGCCCTTTTGGTGTGAGATTCCCATCGCAGCCAGTATTCCTATCCCCACAGCTTCGCCATGATTGAAAAGAGAACTGTTTTTTTCAATGGCATGACCTAGTGTGTGCCCAAAATTTAATATTTTTCGTTCTGCTTTTTCAAGTGGATCTCTTTGGATGATGGAAGTTTTTATCGAGATGCAAATCTCTAATATTTTTTTATAAGTATCTGTTTCTATGTTGTTTGTGGTTTCTGATATTTCGTCGATGTTGCTCAATAATTCATTGTCTGCAATCAATCCGTATTTTATCACCTCTACAATGCCTGCATTTCGCTCTCTGATGGGTAATGTTTTTAGCATGGAGAGGTCGCACCAGACAAATTCTGGGAGGGAAAAAGTACCGACCATATTTTTGTTTTTCTGAATATTTACTCCATTTTTGCCACCTATGGCTGCATCCACTTGAGCCATGAGGGTGGTGGCGACAAATCCAAAACGAATTCCTCTCATGTAGGTAGAAGCCACAAAACCTGTGATGTCGCAAATGATTCCTCCACCAATTCCCAATAAAAATGTATGTCTATCTGCTTGTAATTCAATTAATTGTTCATATATCTTGGCGACAGTCTCTAGTGTTTTATTTTGCTCTCTGGCTTCAATTACTATTTTTGGAATATTTGGCAATAAGTTAGGATACAAATTGTTCACATTTTCATCGATGATCATGATGGTTTTCAACCCTTTGAGTTGCTCCAACAAACCCTCTAATGATTCTTTTATGTGAATAATAGAGCTTTTTTCCTGAAAATTTATAGTAATTGGATTCATACGTATTAACTGTTCATGATTGTATTTTGGTTGTTGATGGATTCAATGTGAATTGCATTGAAAATCAAATCAATAAACTCCTTGCTGAGTCCACATTCTATCGCTTTTTTTTCAGCGGTACAGATAATTTCTTCCCACCGTTGTTTTTGTAAAATGGTGATGTTGTTCTCTTTTTTATATTTTCCAATCTCTTTTGCAATGGCCATCCGTTGTCCCAAAAGATCTATTAATTGTTCATCGTAATGGTTTACTTTGCAACGAAGTTCTTCCAATACATGAATAAAATTGTCATCGTTGGAATCTACTACTCGCAATACTAATTTGTCCAATAATGAAATCAGCTCCTTGGGTTTTATCTGTTGCTCAGCATCGCTCAAAGCGCATTCAGGGCAGGGGTGGACTTCAATCATCAGTCCATCATAATCTAAATCCATTGCTTTTTGCGAGATTTCAAACAGGTATTCTCTATTTCCGGCAATGTGACTGGGATCGCAAATGATTGGAATTTCGGGCAATCTTCGTTTTATTTCTATTGGAAGTTGCCATAGGGGCTGGTTTTTATATCTGATTTTCTCGTAACTGTTGAATCCTCTATGGATTAGCCCAATATTTTTAATTCCTGCTTTTTCAATACGTTCCACGGCGCCAATCCAAAGTTCAAGATCTGGATTAATTGGATTTTTAATAAAAACAGTTGTATTTACACCTTCTAAAATATCCGCAATTGCTTGCATCGAAAATGGATTGCCAGTAGTGCGAGCACCTATCCATAACACATCAATGTCGTGTTTCAACGCCTCCAATACGTGTTTCTCGGTAGCTACTTCCGTTGCAACTTTTAAGCCCGTCTCCTGTTTTACTTGTTGAAGCCATTTGAGACCATCAACGCCAATTCCTTCGTAAGATCCTGGTCGAGTGCGAGGTTTCCAAATGCCCGCTCTAAAAATGCTCACTCTCTTATCCAATGCTAATTCTCGAGCGCAACTCATCATCTGCTCTTCCGACTCAGCACTGCAAGGTCCCGCAATTATCATTGGTTTTGGAAATTTTTCTCTCATTCTTGATTTATTTCTTACTTCTTTTTCTTAATATCTCTCAGCCACTAAGGCATTTATCTACCAGCTTGCTAGGTAGACTAAGGCACTAAGATTTCTTTATTCTTGATTCTTACTTCTGTATTCTTACTTCTTCTTCTTCTTCAGTCTCGCTTCGCGCACTCATCACTCATCACTCATCACTCATCACTTCTTCTTCTTACTCCTTTATATTATAGCGACTAATTGGGAAGGAGAGCAAGAATTGCTGTCTGAATTTAGTATTATTTACCTCTGCTGGAATCCATTTAGGAGATGTTTTTAACACTCTTATGAGTTCGTTTTCAAGTCCATAACCAAAGTCTGAGATTGAGTAAAAGTTTATTAAAGATCCATCAAAGTTTACATCGAATCCAATTTGGACTTCGCCGCTAATATTTGCTTTTTCGGCAGATTCGGGGTAAATAATGTTTTTCCAAATAAAAGACATCAAAGAATCTGATCCACCCGGAAAGTGAGCATCTACTTGAGATGTTGAGACGTTTACATCGTATGGATTTGCTTTGGTACTATCTACTTGCGCAGTTATTGTCAGCGATAGCAATAAAAATAGGAAGGTTGATAAAATTGGTTTCATTCGTTCTGTAGGTTTAGTTTTTACGTGATGTTTATTTTTGTTGTTTATGTTTTAAATCTTCTTTTGAAAGATAATTGGAATTTAAGTTGTGAAAAATAAATGCCCAAATATCTACCGCTTCTTCAATGGTTTTTGCCGTTGGTTTTCCTGCGCCATGTCCTGCTTTGGATTCTATTCTAATAAGGGTTGGATTTTCTCCCGCTTGGCACGCTTGAAGGGTCGCTACAAATTTAAATGAGTGTGCTGGAACAACTCTGTCGTCGTGATCTGCTGTTGTAACTAGCGTTGCAGGATATTTTGTTCCTTTTTTTAGATTGTGCAATGGAGAATATTTGTACAAGTAAGCAAACTCTGTTTTATTGTCACTGCAACCATAATCGGTTTTCCAAGCCCAGCCGATGGTAAATAAGTGGTATCTCAACATATCCAAAACGCCTACTTGAGGAATGGCAACTTTGAATAAGTCTGGACGTTGTGTCATGCAAGCTCCCACAAGCAAACCGCCATTTGAGCCACCTTGTATGGCCAGTTTTGAACTGCTTGTATATTTGTTGTCAATAAGGTATTGAGCTGCGTAAATAAAATCGTCAAAAGTATTTTGCTTCGTTAGTTTAGTGCCTGCTTCATGCCATTTCTGACCATATTCTCCGCCACCACGTATGTTTGGAATGGCAATTACGCCACCTTGTTCCAAAAATAGTAAGCGGCTGACGCTAAACGAAGGGGTTAGACTGATGTTAAAGCCGCCATAACCATAAAGTAACGTTGGGTTGGTTCCATCCATTTCAACTGATTTGTGGTGGATGACAAACATGCTGACAGGAGTGCCGTCTTTGCTTTTGTAGACTATTTGAGAGGATTTATAATCTTCTGGATTGAAATCAATTTTTGGAGCAAAGTAAATGGAAGAGGTTAAGTTTACTAAATCTAATTGAAAAATTGAAGTTGGATAGGTGAACGAGGTAAATCCATAATAAGCGGTTGCATCGTCTTTGTCTCCCGAAAAACCAGTGATGGTTCCCAATCCTGGAAGGGCGAGTGTTTTGATTAATTTTCCATCGATATCGTAAAAATATCCCACAGATTGCGCTTTTTCAAGGGTTTGAACATACACCATTCCATAAGCCATCTCCGCAGATTGTATCACCGAAGTGGATTCGTTTAAAAATGGTTTCCAATTTTTAGGTTCTGGATTTGTTGGATCTACCCACACTAATTTCATATTGGGTGCTTGGTGGTTGGTGAGCATCAGAAATTTGCCGTCTATTTCGTCTACAATTGAATAATCGTGGGTAAACTCTTTTGATATTGCTGTAAAACGAGCTTTATCATCACCTGCTTTTCTAAACCACAATGCATTTCCGCTGGTTGACTCTGTTTCGTATAAAAATTCCCACTTTTTACTGTCACTAATCGACAATGAGTAGTTGCGCAAGGGCGCATTTGGATTTTCATAGATAAGTCTGTCTTTCGCTTGTGGCGAATTCAATTCATGGTAATATATTTTGTGGAACTCATTTTTTTGAGATAAAGCACTGCCTTTGGGTTCGTCGTAGCGGCTGTAATAAAATCCATTTTCTTTCCACGCAATTCCCGAAAATTTCACCCATTTTAAAGTTTCTGGAAGTTGAATTCCTGTTTCAATGTCAATGATGTTGATTTCGTTCCAATCGGAACCACTTTTTGCAGAGGTATATCCTAAGTATTTCCCGCTTTTTATCACAGATATTGACCCAATTGATAGGGTGCCATCTTCCGACATGGTGTTGGGATCTAATAATATACGTTCTTCATTTTTCTTGGTGTCATTTACATAAAGTACGCTTTGATTTTGAGTGCCACTATTTTTATAATAAAATTGATAATCTCCCCTTTTGAAAGGAACACCCATTTTTGGATAATCCCAAAGTTCGGTCAGACGCTCTTTCATCTCCTCACGATAAGGAATCGCTTTTAAATAATTGTCGGTGATTTCGTTTTGAGATTTAACCCAATCGGCCGTTGCATTTGATTTGTCATCTTCGAGCCAGCGGTAGGGATCCGCAACTTTAACGCCAAAATAGGTGTCTATTTGCTTTCCTTGTGCGGTCTTAGGATATGTGATTTTTTGTGCCTGAATTGCCATTGTAGAAGTAATAATCATCGTTGTGATAAATAATTTTGTTCTCATTTTATCGTTGTTTTGTTTTCTTTTCTTTAACTTTGCCAAAGTTAACAATTTTCATCTATAAAAGTTCTATTTATGCCTCAAAAAGTAATAAAATCAATAAAGAGTTACATCAAAAATGATAAAGCACTTGCAGAATTTGATTATGCCGATTCAAAAGACGTATATTTGGCTTCTGTAAAGGAGTTTGATGAGCAATCAAATATTATAAAAGAGATTGGTTACCGTCCTGATGGTTTGATTGATAATCATTACACCAATACTTTTAATAATACTGGGCAGCTAATTGAGCATGCGGTGTATGATGACGGTGATGAACTTTTACAAACTCACAAATACGATTACAATTCCGAGGGTGAAATGATTGGAATTGCCAGTTTCTTCGCCGAAATGGGCGATAGCGATTATACTCACGTCTTATATAATGACGAGGGATTGATTATCGAGAAACGAAATATGGATTCTGACGATGACCTTTATTCTACCATAAAGTTCGAATATAAAGATGACAAACTGGTGAAAGAGTGTCATTATAACGACGATAATAAATTGGAATCTGAAAAACAATTTGTCTACAATGACAAAGGGGTGTTGATGGAAGAATCTGAAATTGACCATTTAGACAACGATAAAAGGGTTTTTAAATATGAGTACGACAGTGCTGGTTCGAGAACCAAAATGCTTATGTATAATATGAAAGATCAGTTGATTATGAGAATTTCATATGAGTTCAACGAAGATGGTAAAAATGTAAAACAGGTAGAAGAGGATCAAAAAGGAATTTCTACCACACTTTTTGGTTACACGAACGATGGTCAATATGATTTTCAAGAGAAATATGATGCAGATGGCGCTTTGGTCGCTCGCTGGGAGTATAAATACCAAGATGGGTTGCTGGTAGAAACTGGAACTTATTTCCGTGAAGAGAAAACTCCCGAGAAAAATGACGAGGATGAAAACGAGGAAGATTCTCCTGAGTTTGAACTAGTAAAAAGAATAAGTACGGATTTTATTTACGAATTTTATAACTAATTATGGAACTTTTATCAATCTTTTCGTTAGATTCTCCCTTCTTTACGTGGGTTCTATTGCCATTGCTTATTTGCTTGGCTCGTATTGCCGATCAGAGTATTGGTACTTTACGGTTGATTTTAGTCGCAAAAGGCTATCGAATTGTTGCCCCGATTCTTGCTTTTTTCGAATCGCTAATCTGGTTGCTTGCAGTAAGTCAGATCTTAAAACATTTAGATAACTGGGTGACTTTTGTCGCTTACGGACTAGGATATGCTATTGGAAATTACGTGGGAATTGTGTTAGAAGAAAGATTGTCTCTAGGAAATGTAATCATCCGTGTTTTTCCAAAAAGCAACTATAATGAACTAAAAGATTACATGAACTCACATAATATTGGTTACACAATCATGGATGCCGAAGGAAGAATGGGCGGTTTGAAAATCATTTTCTCGATCATCAGCCGTAAAAGTCTGCCCGAATATATTAAAATGATAGAAAGTACCTCCCCTGATGCTTTTTACTCCATCGAAGAAGTAAAATCTGTAAAAAAGGGAATTTTTCAGCCATCAAATTCCAGAACCCAATTTTTAGGAGCCTTTGGTTCTAAGAAAATTAAATAATACTTATTCCCTCCGTTTTTTTTAACCGCAGAGCGCGCGGAGTGAAAGACAAAAGTTGAGACCGCAGAGCAATGCTAACAGTATTCTAGTCTCGCTTCGCGCTGTTAACTGATCACTGTTAACTGTTATCTGTATTTTAGACTCGCTTCGCGCTGTTAACTGATAACTGTTAACTGATCACTGTGTTTTAGTCTCGCTTAGCGCTGTTAACTGATTACTGTCAACTGTCAAATGTATTCAGGTCTCGCCTCGCGCTGTTAACTGATCACTGTTAACTGTTAACTGATCACTGTCAACTGCTTTCCTCAATTTTCTTCTGAATCCTCCCCATTAAATCTCGGATGGTTGCTGCTTCCATAAAATCGAGCTCTTTTACCGCTTTTTCCATTGCTTTGCGCAACTTGTTGAGCTCTTTTTTTAGTTGATCTTTCGATTTGTAGGTGACTTTCTGACTATCTGCAGCAATGGTTTCTACATCCGTTGGCTGGTCGTATTGTGATCGGCTGGAATGGGTTTCGTTTTTGAAATTTGAGTCTATTCTTTTTGAAATTGTCCTGGGCGTGATTCCATGCAATGTATTGTATGCGATTTGTTTTTCTCTTCTTCTTGAGGTTTCATCCATGGTGATTTTCATGGAATTTGTGATTTTATCGGCATAAAAAATAACTCGACCCTCTACATTTCGAGCGGCACGACCAGCTGTTTGTGTAAGTGAACGTGCTGATCGTAAAAATCCCTCTTTGTCTGCATCTAAAATGGCTACTAGTGAGACTTCTGGCAAATCTAAGCCTTCACGAAGTAAGTTTACACCCACAATTACATCAATAATTCCTGCTCGCAAATCATTTAAAATCTCCACTCTCTCTAGGGTGTCCACATCCGAATGGATATATTTTGTGTTTACATTCAATCGATACAAGTATTTGGTGAGCTCTTCTGCCATTCGTTTGGTCAGTGTGGTAACCAATACGCGCTCTTTTTTGGCAACTATTTTTTCAATTTCATCTAAAAGGTCATCTACTTGATTGGTGCAAGGACGGACTTCAATTACTGGATCGAGCAAACCTGTAGGGCGAACAACTTGTTCTACAATTACTCCGTTGCACTTTTCGAGTTCGTAATCTGCAGGAGTTGCACTCACATAGATCGTCGATTGGGTGAGCGTTTCAAACTCATCAAAAGTCAGCGGGCGGTTGTCAAGTGCTGCTGGAAGTCGAAATCCGTAATCTACTAAGTTGGTTTTTCGAGATTTATCACCGCCGTACATGGCCCTGATTTGTGGCAAGGTTACATGACTTTCGTCGATGATGGTGACAAAATCTTCTGGAAAGAAATCGATTAGACAAAACGGCCTTGAACCAGGATTTCTGCCATCAAAATACCTGGAATAATTCTCAATTCCTGAGCAGTAACCAAGCTCTTTGATCATCTCTACATCGTAAATTACTCTGTCTTCTAACCGTTTTGCTTCTAAATGTTTTCCAATCTCTTTCAGATATACTATTTGCTCTTGCAAATCTAATTGAATTTGCTCGATGGCATTGTTTACATTGTCTTTGGAAGTGACAAATATGCTGGCTGGATAGATGCTCAAACTCTCTTCGGAAGCGATTACTCCGCCTGAAGATGCTTCAAATGATTGGATGGATTCTATCTCATCGTTCCAATAAATAATCCGATAGGCAATGTCCGCATACGCTGGAAAAATATCGACGGTGTCTCCTTTTACTCTAAAATTTCCTCGCTTAAACTCGCCCTCAGTCCTGGAATATAAGGAGTTGACTAAGTCGAGTAAAAATAAATTTAATGAGTAAACTTGTCCTACGTTTACAGTAATCACACTTCCTTTAAAATCATCGGGATTTCCAATTCCATAAATGCACGAAACGGAAGAGACGATGATTACATCTTTTCGGCCTGAGAGTAGCGAAGTGGTTGCACTTAGCCGCAATTTCTCAATCTCCTCGTTGATGTTTAAATCTTTTTCTATATACGTATTTGTCGATGGAATAAATGCTTCTGGCTGATAATAATCGTAATAGGAGACAAAATATTCTACCGCATTGTTGGGAAAAAACTGCTTAAATTCGCTGTATAGTTGAGCCGCAAGTGTTTTGTTGTGACTGAGTATCAGTGCCGGACGGTTTACGTTGGCCAAAACATTGGCAATGGTAAATGTTTTTCCCGAACCCGTTACGCCAAGCAATGTTTGCGATGGGTCATTTGCATTGAGTCCATCGGTAAGTTGCTGAATGGCTGTGGGTTGATCGCCCGAGGGACTGAAAGGTGAAACTAATTCAAAAGCCATACTTATTTTCCCTCCTTTAACCAAACAGTGATGGGGTAGTGGTCAGATGCTTTTACAGATTGGTGTGTGGTGAATTCGTATCCCTTAAAATGTTTGTCATGAAAGATGTAATCTATTCTAAATGAGGGCATTTCTCCTGAATAAGTAGTCCCAAATCCGCTGCCACTTTCTACAAAACAGTCGATTAGTTTATTGGAAATATGGTGGTAACTAAACGAAGTAGGAGTGTCGTTAAAATCGCCGCAAAGAATCACAGGATATGGGGATTTTGCAATATGTTCTGCAATTATTAATGATTGCTCTGCCCTCAATTTATAAGCATTTTTCAGTTTGTAAAGTATTTTTTGAGACGATTTGTTGATGTCTATCGGCTTTTTATCTTGTTTTTCTAAATTTTGAGTGAATGCATAATCATCTTTCCCAAATCGAATCGATTGTAGATGAGTATTATAGACTCTGTAAGTGGAGTTTCCTTTTTGAATATCGACAAATATGGCCGAGTTATTTGTTCGTTGTTTGAAATCGATTACCCCTGAATTGATGATTGGATATCGGCTGTAGATTGCGATTCCGTAATAGTCAGTTTTTCTCAGTACCTGAGGAAAATAAGTGAACACCTGATCTGTTTTTAAAATTGAAGTCAACGAATCGGTGGTGCAAAATTTATTGGAAGAGTCATAGAAATATTCCTGAAAACAAGCAATGTCAGGATTCTCTTTTCGGATGAAATTAAATATGATATTTCTACCGTTGAAATTAAACGACCAATCTTTGTTGTAGTTATACAAATCAAATAATCGAACATTGTAGGACATTACTTTGATGAGATTTTCTGTTTTTTTGGGTTTCACTTTTCCCGAAAATTGATATAATTTGGTTATCTGACCATAACCCAACATGATAAAAACAGCGGAATAGATGGCGTATTTGGGACGAAAAATCAACCAGAAAATTACGAATATCAGATTTAAAAGCAAAACATAAGGATACGCAATTCCACACAATGCAATGAGCCAAAACGAATTTGGGTTTATATACAAAGCGCCGTAAGAAGCTATCAATAGGAGCAATACAAAGCTATTGGAGCCAAGCATCAGTCTTAATAGTAATGACTTTTTGGGTTGCGTTTTTAGATCATTTTCTATTGGCATGGAACGATTTATTTGCGTTTATACTTAAATAGAAACTCTTTCTCTTCAGCAGATAATTGCTCGTAGCCTGTTTTTGAAATCTTGTCTAAAATTCGGTTGATTCGCTGTTCGTCATCTGCACGTCTGGCATTGTATTCGTCGTCGCTTACCGGACTTCTAGGTGCAGTTCCTCTGTGAAATTTCATGCTCTTTTTCCCCCATAACGGAAGAACTTTTTTAGCGTATCCCAATCCATATAAAAAACCAATGATAGAAGCTCCTAAGTGTGAGGACATCGTTAGGAAATTTAGATTATTCATCGAGACGATGTTAATCGCTAAAAAAACCAACCCAATGGTTTGAATGGAAACATGATATTTAAATATGGGAATCTGGAATTTCGGTTTGGTGGCAACAATGGCGAAAAACAGTCCATAAGCAGCACCAGAAACTCCAAGTTGATTAACGGATAAAACATTGATATCCAGTTGCGGAAATAGGAGAGTAGGAGTGACAAAAAAGATAAATGCGCCCAAGTGTCCCCAAAAAAGTGTCCACCACATCCGTTTGCTAGAGAAAAACTCTAAAAATAGATTTCCGATGATAAGGATAAATAGGGCGTCCATTATTAGTTGAAAAAGCGAGGTGTAGGTAAAAAATGAGGTGATAATCGACCAAGGTGAATCGATAAAGAGATCAATGGAGGCGGCTGCCAGAAATGGTTTTACAACGTTTATAATGTTATCGTAAAAACTACCGATTGAATTATCATCGAAGTAATTGAAAAAGGCGGTCACCCAAAAAGTGATGTTTATCAGCAAAACTATTAACAATAGTCTCAATAATAAATAGTTCCGTTTGGTGAAACTTTTAATTTGATATTTTACTTGATACGATATCATCTGATGATTAATTTTGATTTAAAAAACGGTTGCGATCTTGTTTTCGCCAATGCAAAATCAGGAATATTCCAAAAATCATCCCGCCAAGGTGTGCAAAGTGTGCAATTCCATCGGATGCTCCACTAACGCCCATGTATAATTCCAAGGCACCGTAACCGATAACAAACCATTTGGCTTTGATTGGAAACAAAAAATAGAGATAAATTTCAGCATTTGGAAACAACATACCAAAGGCTAATAATAATCCGAAAACGGCTCCAGAAGCACCGACTGTGGTCGAAAGATTGATCATGGAATTTAATTGACGCATGGATTCGTTGATGAAGTTTTTGCCTTCTGCCAAAGCGCTGGCTCCTTCGTTCAATACCATATTTATCTCTTGTGCGCTGAGCGTGCTTTTCAGTTGAGTGATGCTAAAATAATAGACAATCATTTGAATTACGCCAGCACCAATGCCTGTCACAAAATAGTAAATCAGAAATCGTTTGTATCCCCAAAAATTTTCAATGGCGGAACCAAACATCCAAAGCGCAAACATGTTGAAAAAAATATGATTGATGCTGCCGTGCATAAACATGTACGTAATAAACTGATAAGGTTTAAAATCAGGGGATTCTATGTATCTCAATCCTAAATAGTCAGATAAATCGATTCCTAGACTCCGTTGCATTGCAAACGTGGCCAAAAAGAATAACCCATTGATAATAAGTAGGTTCTTAACCACTGGAGGGAGTATTCTAAAACCTGTAGGTGCGAATTGTTGCATTTTAATATTTCGTTTTTTAGTTAAATAATCTCTTTAATTGCTCTTCGTTGATTGCGACTGTCGTCTTCATTCCCGAGGGAGAAACATCGCTGACTTCACAAGCAAAGAGCTCATCGATCATGTTTTTCATCTCTACAGTCGACAGAAAATCTCCACTTTTTATCGAAGTGCATCGCGATAACGAAAGTGCAATGTTAATCTCCTTATCTAACCGCTGAGTGATTAAATTGTTTTTGTAATTCTCTAAAATTCCATCAATTACTGCTTTTACCTCGCCATCTTCTATGTCCGAAGGGGTGCCGTTGACGATGAATGTGTCTTTTCCAAACTCTTCAATGTCAAATCCTAAGCGAAATAATTCATTCTTTAATTCAAAAATTAACTCCGATTCTGAAGAGGAATAATTGATGGTTTGAGGAAACAATGTTTGTTGTATCGCCACGGTATTGCTCTGAAATCGATTTAAATATCGCTCAAAAAGAATTCTCTCATGCGCTGCCTGCTGATCGATAAGGATAATCCCAGATTTTATTTTGGTGACAATGTATTTGCGATTAAACTGAAAAACTGAGTTTTGAGTAGATTCTATTTCTGTAATTTCCATGTCCAAAGACGATTGAAACGAAGTCACCGCAGGGGTATTTATCGATTCATCGGTTAAACTCAATTCATTCGTTAGTGAATTGTGTTCGTAAAAGGTCTCAAATCCGCTACTTGGAGTTAAATCACTCGTGCCGTTGGATTGTTTGGTAGGATTTGGATTTGAAAATGGATTGTAATTTGAATTTAAATTCAATGTTGGCGCTTTGGGAATGTAATCCTTCGGCATCGGATCAGCGCTAAAAAATTGCTCTTGATTGAAATCAATGGTCGGTGTTAGACTGTTGATTCCGATTGTTTTACGAACGCAAGCATTTAGAAAACCGTA
>JBBRGJ010000054.1:0-19419 GCA_038240835.1 Bacteroidales bacterium
AACGTTTTAGTTCGTGATGAAATATTCACTACAAAACTTCAAGCAAGAATAAAAAATAAACCATGCAAAATTTTAAAATATCGAATTGTATTTATTAAAGATGGAGTTTATGGGTCTGAATACTCTAGCTATGGAACCACTTTAACCAATCAGGATTCAACATTCACAAAACCAAACAGAAAACGAATTTCATTTTTGGAAGATGGGGATAATTTTTATTTGGCAGATGTATTAGTGGAAATGCCAGATGGTTCCAACCGAGTTATTGACTATCAAAAAATCAAACTGATAAAGCACAAATACCAAAGTAACTATTGCAAAGATTTTAAATATGATAAAAGTCCATTTATTACAAAATCTTATTGCGATTTGAGAGTTAAAATTGAGACAGATTCCCTAAAAAGCAAAATCAAAATATTCGAATCGTTTTTTGAAGAACTTAACCAGGAGATGAATGGCGTGAAGGTAAAACTTGTAAACATCTTACCTGACATCACATTTTCTAATGCTAAATATCTGTATAGTTCTAATAAAAGCAACAACTTTTTCTACCCAGAAGTCTTAAATACAAATGATTACAAAATATCATTTAAGCGAGTCTGGAGTGAGGAAGAAAATGATTATCACAAAGAAGATGTGGATGGCGATCAATTAATAGAAGTTGTTTTAAATCAAATCGGCATTAAATACAACAAAAGCACGGTAAGAAAAGACAGTTTGGGATATTATCATTTAACCCCAAATAGTAAAGAACATCTCAAAAACTTGTATTCAAACGGTTCAATCCATCGCATCTATAAAGAGTTAAAAATTGAAAACCCGAATGATAAAAGGCAAAATTTTATCTTATTTATAGTCCTGATATCCCTTATTATCTTTCTAATAATCAAAGAATTAACCAATTCCATTCGTTTCACCAGAAAACTATTCATCCGCAAACCTGCTTTTTGGAAATCACTTATTACATATCCGCTTGTGGCTCAAATCCCATTGATGATTTATCTAATAATCAGATATATTAACGAATCCAAAATCACGTTTGATTATATCATTACTGCCGAAAAATATTATATGGTTTATGCAGTTCTTGTGGGAATAATGCTTTGGAGTTTGGATAAATTGCAACACAAAATTCACTCCTTTGCCCTCCGGCTGTTGTTGGATTTTATGGCAACAATCTTTATTTTCTGGACTGCTTATCAGTTGATTTTTATGGCTACACATCTTGATTACGTAAGGTTAGACATGTTGCGTTGGCAGTGGATTTACATCCCATTAGCGGTTGCATTTTACCGACTTTTCAACCTGTTTATGCAACGAAAAATGGATCAAATGATGCAAGAAAAAGAGTTGGAAATAAGCAAACAAAAAGAGATGACCACCAAAGCGGAATTGCTGGCATTGCAATCGCGAATTAATCCTCATTTTCTCTACAACTCGTTGAATTCCATTGCTTCACTATCGGCTACCGATTCCTTAAAAACGGAGCAAATGGCAATAAATCTATCCAAACTTTTTAGATACAACCTCAACAAAGGCGATGATTTAATGACCACCATCGAAGAGGAGTTGGAAATGGTAAAACTCTATCTCGACATTGAAAAGCAACGCTTTGGCGACCGATTAGATTATCAAGTTGAAATTTCTGAAGAGCTTATGAAATACCAAATTCCCATTTTCTTATTGCAACCACTCGTTGAAAATGCAATAAAACATGGAATTTCAAAAATTACTGAAAATGGAATTATCATCCTAAAAATCGAAAAAGATCAAAATGCATTATTCATCAAAGTCTTTGACAATGGTCCAAAATTCACCAATGAACCGATTTTTGGGTACGGATTGCAAAACATCTTCGACAAACTGACCTTGGTGTACAAAAACAACTACACACTGCGCTTTGTGAATGAAGGCGAGAAACATATTGAAATAAGGATTATGGAGGAAAGAAGGAAGAATACAGAAGCAAGAATTAAGAAGTGAGAATATAGAATTAAGAATACAGAAGTGAGAATTAAGAAGGGCCTTCGGTTGAGACACTTCACTTTGTTCAGTGTGACAAAAAAGAAGTAAGAATACAGAAACGAAGTTCGACGAAGTCAATTATGAATTAAGAAATAAGAATACAGAAGTCTTAGTCTGCCTAGCAGGCTGGTAGATAAATGCCCTTAGTGGTAAAAAGTCTTTCTTCAGACTCGCTTCGCGCTCTTTTCACTTTATAAACTTTATGAACTTTCAACTTTATAGACTTTACAAACTTTATAGACTTTCAACTTTATAAACTTTCAACTTTATAGACTAAAAAAATGAAATATCCATACAAAACCATCCTCGTAGATGACGAGAATTTAGCCATCGAGCGATTGAGAAGATTACTTTCTGATTTTTCGGAGTATATTGAAATCATTGGCGAAGCCAGCAATGGCGATGAAGCGGAATTGATGATAGAAAAACTCAAACCAGATTTGGTGTTTTTAGACATCCAAATGCCTGGAAAAAACATTTTTGAAGTCCTTAAAAATTTAAAGCACCAACCGTTGGTTGTTTTTTGCACTGCTTACGACCATTTTGCCATCAAAGCTTTTGAGAGTTTTTCGCTCGATTACATTCTCAAACCAGTTGAAAAAGAGCGCATTAATCAAACCATCGACAAATTAAAACGTTTCAATGGAGCATCCAATGTAGATTTGATATTGCAACATCTCAATGCACTCAAACAACCCAAACCCAAGATGCAGTCGATTTCGCACAAAATCGGAGATCGAATTCTGTTGATAAAAACCAACGAAATCACCCATCTGATGGCAGACCAAAAGTACGTCAGCTTTTACAATGCCAATTGTCAGGAGTTTATGACCGAGCATCCATTGAAAGTTTTGGAAGAGAAATTGCCAGAAACATTTTTACGCGTTTCAAAATCATTCATCATCAACACCACTTTTGTGAAGGAGATTCAATCGTACTTTCGAGGCAAATACATCATCACAATTGACGATCGAAACAGAACAAAAGTCACCACAGGGAGCACGTTTCAGGAAAAAATCAAGCTTCGATTTGATTTATAAAAAATCAAATGACAACAAAAAAAAATTTGTTTTTATGCCATTTTCTTTATGGGATAAAAGTCTTTCCTTAAACAAAAAATACGCCCTCGACAGATCGGGGAGCGTATTTTTTGTTTATAAGTAAAGTATAGATTTTCAACAACTAAAACTAACGTTGTCTACCCCAATTTCGGGAAGGACTTCGCTCCTCTTTTCGAGGTGGAGAGCTTGGTTGAGGAGTATGTCTGGGTGCAAAACGTTCCTCTCTTTTTACACTATTATTAGAATCATTTTTTGGAAATCTATCCTCTTTTTTTGCAAATGTATTGGAAGAAGAGCTTGTTTTTGGGCGACTTGTCTGTGGGCGTCTGTTTGAATTTTGAGGTCTTCCGCTTTGCTGATTTTCCTTAGGCTTTCTAACAAAACGAGTCTCCAAAGCTGGATATGGGTGATCTTCCACCACAGGAATTTCGATTCCAATCAATTTATGAATATCTTTGATGTATGCGCGTTCTTCTGCATCGCAAAAAGAGATTGCTTTTCCCAAAGCTCCCGCTCTACCTGTACGACCAATTCGGTGGACATAAGTTTCGGAGATATTTGGAATTTCGTAATTAATCACCAAACCCAAATCATCGATATCGATGCCTCGAGCGGCAATATCTGTTGCTACTAAAACGCGAGTAGTTCTATCCTTAAAATTCTGTAATGCTCTCTGACGGGCGTTTTGAGATTTATTTCCATGAATTGCTTCCGCTTTAATATTCACTTTGCTAAGTAGTTTTACCACTTTATCAGCGCCATGCTTGGTACGTGTAAAGACTAACACAGAATCAGCATCTGAATTTTGCAACGAATAAATCAACAAATCTTTTTTCAAATTGGTATCCACATAAAAAAGTTCTTGTTTAACCGTTTCAGCCGTTGTGGCCGCTGGTGTAACTTCCACTCTTAGCGGATTTGTAAGGATAGAATTTGCCAATGACATAATAGAATCGGGCATAGTAGCCGAAAAGAACAACGTTTGACGTTTTGTTGGAATCAACTTAATGATACGTTTTACATCATGGATAAATCCCATGTCTAACATTCTATCGGCTTCATCAAGGACAAAAATCTTTAATTCATTGAGTTTGATAAACCCTTGACTTTGCAAATCTAACAATCGGCCAGGAGTGGCTACCAAAATATCAATTCCAGATTTAAGATGATTTACCTGAGGATTTTGATTCACACCTCCAAAAATCACAGCATGTTTCAACGAAGTATTTTTTCCATAATTGGCAAAACTCTCCTCAATCTGAATCGCTAATTCCCTTGTGGGAGTAATGATAAGTGCTCTAATTTTGCGTTGATTTGTATTCACATGATTGTCCGCAAGCAATTGCTGAATAATGGGTAATGCAAAAGCTGCAGTTTTTCCAGTTCCAGTTTGAGCACAACCTAATAAGTCGCGACCGCTAAGAATGATGGGAATAGATGCTTTTTGAATGGGGGTGGGATGTTCATATCCTTCGGAGTTTAGAGCGTTTAAGATCGGCTCTATAAGATCTAAGTTTTTAAATGACATAGAAAAATTTTGTAAGAAAGCGTCAATTTCACTGTTATGCTTGCAACCAAAACAGCTCATTTACATGAGCAAACCCGCTGTTATAGTCTCTTCGCAAGTCTCAAACTTGACATTTCCTTGTAACAAACACGAGTTTAATAAAAAACATGTTAGTGGTTGCACGCTCTAATTGTAATGTGTATTGACAATCTCGAACGTGAAATTTTTTGCAAAGATACGAAAAAAACTAGAAAGTCCATAAAGTCTATAAAGTCTATAAAGGCTATAAAGTGGGGAAAGGGAACAGACGTGAACAAATTAAGAAAGCAATCCCCAAAAAATTAAATCATAGATTTTAAGTTTTTCGGGAAAGCGAGGCTGAAGAAGAAGAGTTTATTTGGTTTTCAGAGCACGGAGTGCTCAATGTCTGAAACCGTATGCGCTAGCTTACGGTCTAAATACGACAACATCCCACCAGCCCGGAGGGCTGAATGTGAAACGTGTGCAAAAAAACAAATCCGCCAATGGCGGATTTGTTTTTGTATTTTTTTCTATACTTATAAATTACTTCATTCTATAAAACTCTATTCCAGCAAACTCATTCTCAACTCATTCAATGCTGCAAATGAGGATCTGGTGATGTTTCGTTGGCGGTGTTCTCCGAAGTTAAAGCGCTTGGCTTCAACACCTTTTGGAGTGGCAACTGCAATCCATATTGTGCCTACTGGTTTTTCGACCGAACCACCTTCTGGACCTGCAATGCCAGATGTAGCAATGGCATAATCCGTTTTTAAAAGTTCTTTCACGTGAAGAGCCATCTCTTTCACTACTTCTTCGCTCACCGCACCATGTTTTGCAATAAGCTCTGAATCAACGCCTAATACTTCTGATTTCACTTCGTTGGCATAAGAGACTACCCCGCCTTTGAAATAGGAAGAACAACCTGGAATAGTCGTCAACAGATGAGCAACATTTCCTCCAGTGCAACTTTCGGCAACGGATAATGTTTTGCCTTTTGCAGACAACATTTTTCCCACAACCGATGCCAATGTATCTTCATCTTCGCCATAAATGAGCGGTCCCAACTCGTTTTTAATCGAATCACTATAGAATTTCAGAGACTCAGTTCCCTCCTCTTTATTGCTTGCCCAAATACTCAATCGCAGTTTTACCACTCCAGGTTCGGGCAAATATGCCAACTGAACACTCTTTGGAAGTGTGGCTTCCCAAGCACTCAAAAGATCTTGCAGATTTGATTCCGCAACACCTGAAGTATAAAACATTTTGCGTACAATTATTCTATCTCCAACTTTTGATTGAAGTCGTGGAATAATCTCTTCTTGCATCAGAATTTTCATTTCAAACGGCACTCCAGGAATAGCAATTATAACTTTGTCCCCAATTTCAAACCACATCCCTGGCGCAGTTCCCTGAGTATTGAGCAATGGGATACAACCATCGGGTAAAAATGCTTGCTGACGATTGGTTTCAGAAACCTCAATGCCCCTATTGGCAAACATTCTTTGAACGTTGTCAAAACTTGGTTGGTGAAAAACGAGTTTCATTCCAAACTTATCGGCAAGGGTTAACTTTGTAATATCGTCGTTAGTGGGTCCCAATCCGCCCGTAATAATCAGCAAATCATTTAGTTGCAAATGATAATCCAACGCCTCATTGATCTCTTCCACATTGTCGGCAATAGTGTCAATTCGTTTCACATCTATTCCCGACTCATCTAGCAACTGAGCAATGTATGAGGCATTTGTATTTACAATTAATCCACTTAAAAGCTCGTTCCCAATATTTATAATTGATGCATTCATTTTGTTTTTTTATGCAAACTTACGAATTATTTGGATTGTAGAGGAATTGGTCTACTTAGTATGCAGGTTTTTCGGGAAAAAGAAGAGGAATACAGAAGAAAGAAGAAGAAGGTGAAAGGTGCACTTCGACAGGCTCAGTGACCAAAAGTGAAAAGAAGGAGAGACACTTCACTTTGTTCCGTGTGATAAAATAAATACAAGTACATTGAGTAAACAGTTGTCAGGCTGTCAGAATAGCTACTGTTTCACAAACTTCTTACTGATTTTATCCAGTTCGTTGTTTAGGGTTAATATATAGAATCCGTTGACAAAATGGGTTGCGTTTAAGCTTATTTTACTGTCCCCTTTTTGGATAGTTAGTTGATTTTGATATACAAGTTTTCCAGTTAAATCGGTGATTGAAATGGTTAGTTTTGTATTTTCTTGAGCATAAACTAATACTGAAAACTCGTCTTTTACTGGATTTGGATACAAACTAACCAATTCGAATGAAGATGCTTGCTGGGTATTCTCTTCGCCAATAACTCGAGGATTGTTTATGGCAACTGCTTCTGAATAGGTGTATGAATTATCAAAATCTACAATTTTCAAACGGTAGTAACTAATATGATCCCATGGGGAATTGTCATCAAATTGATAGTTTTGCAATTCATTACTAAAACCGGCAGCGCTGATCGTTCCAACCTCAACAAAATCGATCATATCTTTTGATTTTTGAAGGATAAAGTAATTGGTATTATGCTCAGAGGCGGTAACCCATTTTGTTGCTACAACTTTATTTATCAATGTTGCTCCAAAACTTAATAGACTGACAGGCAATGGGTTTTGACCCGTTTTTGAAGCAAATGTAAAGGGTGAAAAATTTGCATTAAAATTTGAAACCACCCATCCACTATTTCCTGTTTCGGAGGATGCCGTTAACCCAATATCTTCCCACTTTTGAGTCGTAGTATTGAAGTGAGCTACTGTTAAATCGGCATTAGCTGTAAAACTAGCAATTCCACTTCGGCTTTTATCTTCGGAGTAAAGTTTTACTTTTTTCTGTAAGCCTGCATCTCCAGAGATTTTAGAAAGATTCCAATATTCTACGGAGCTAATATCATAGACACTTTCGTCAAAAGTCAACACTGGATATGGAAAATCAAAATATTCTGCCATAAATTGATCGGTGGTTGCTGGGGTTCCTCCGTAGTGTTGAGTTGCGACTCGAGCCCAAATTCCATTTTTACCCGTAGGAAAAACAAAACTATAATCTCCACCAACTCCATTTCTACCGGTTTTAAAGATGGGTCCATTTACAAAACTTGTTGCATTTCCACCTTCAGGCGCAACCGACGACTGGTCTAACAACGAGATGTATTTGGAACTCGAAGTATGAAATATTCCATTGGATAAAATAAGTTGATTGGATACTTGAGCAATATTTTGAGGGTATACTCCGCTCCCACTTTTGTTAATTTGAAGATTATAGAAGGTAGTTTGTGTGTTTCCCGTGATATTTTGCGCTGCATTGCCCGTAAAACTCACGGTATCTGTGTAAGGAACAAAAGTTCCATTGTTGATAAAGTTTGCATCTTGCGATAAGCTCAAATTTTTCGGAGTGGTAACAAACATATTCATAGTTGCCCCCGAATTTATTGTAAGATCTGATGCACAATCAATATCTTGCTGAAATACACGCGTCCCTCCAACGATGTTTACCTGACCAAACCATAATTTTTTATTTAAAAAAGTGTACTTTGATGCCGACTGAATAAAATTAAATATACTGGTGTTGATGTTAACGACATCTGCGTTGTGATACAAGATACTCCCACTTGTCATATTTCCATAAACATTTACAGTACCTTTATGCGTGAGATTATTGTACAGATAAAAAGTTCCACCCACGGTCAGCACTTTATTCAATTCGCACTTTAATGTTCCACCGTCCTGAATAATAAGATCTCCTTGAATGTAAACATCCGATTCCTGCGTTGTGATTGCAGTGGTATGAATTTGCACGTCGCAGCCAAATTCATTCATATTTCCAGAACCCATAAGACGTGCTCCCAGGAGGAATATCTCCGCATAACCCGAAGTTAGTGGACGTGTAGTGATAATATTTCCACGCAAAATAATATCTCCGTAAAATGTAGTTACATAATTTCCCCAATTACTTTCGTCTGAGTTTCCCCCAATGTTCAATGTAGCTCCACTTTCTACCAAAGTCACTTTGTTGGAAATTAACTTTCTTCCAATTCCTGTATTGTCTCCCGTTGAAAATATTCCAGACATGACTTCTAAGTTATTCTGAACTCTAAGATGCCCCGAATAGGAATTGTCTGTTTGATGTTCAACACCCGTTCCGTCCTTCACAAGTCTTATCGTTTTGCCAGCGGTGGCTTGTATTTTAAGGTTGTAAAAATTATTGTCTACGGGGACGTTTCCATTGGTTATTGGCGTAAATGTGCGAATTGTTCGATTATCTGTAGGATTAAATACTACCGTTCCAGTGCCTGAATCAAAAGTGCCATCCGAAATCCAGTTTCCAGCAATTGTAAATGTGTGAGCACCTAAAACCAATTTGGCATTTTCACCTGATTGTTTACAAACCCAAAATGAGCCATCTAAGGTAAGATTAGAACCTAAAGTTGTTACAGAACTAATGCCAGCATCTTTATAAAGCAATACATCGGCACCAATAGTTCCAGAGCCACTCAAAATATTATCACGTCTGATGTAAATTTCAAAATTAGCAGTGTTATTCACTTCACTATATTTGGTAGAATCGGTGGAAATATTTCCGTTTATTGTATTTATGGAGGATAATAAAGAGAGTTTTTTTCCGACTGCTAGTGTAAGATTAGAATTCAATTCTGAAATAAATGTATGAGTCACTTCGGCTCGGTCTAACGTGGAATTTAGAGTGTAAGATGCTCCATTCAAGAGACTCAAATTATAAAATGTTGATTTATTAGCTCCATCGATAGTTTTGTTAACTCCAGAGAAGAAAACAGAACCTGTTGCTGCGGTAAACGTGCCATTATTGGTCCAGTTTCCTTGTGTGGTGAGATTGTAGGAACTAAGATTTAAAGTTGCTCCTGCGGTGGTGTGAATAATTACATTTCCATTCAAATTAATATTTGAAGCTAAGGTTGTGGTTCCTCCCAAAATTCGGGTGTCGGCTTGTATTATCCCGGTGCAACTTACACTCGCACTGTTATTTATATCAAAATCACGACCGCTATTTGTTGTAGGAATTGCATTATCATTGGCAGCTTCCGCAATAAGATCTCCATTAATTACCGCAGTTGCGCCATAAAAATCAAGGACTTTGCCCGATGCAATTTTTAAAACAGAACCTGCATTTGTGGTTAGATTTCCATTTACTCTGGCGCGATCTCCCGTTGTAGGCGCGATGGTGTAGGAAGCATTATTATCTAGCACAAGATTGTAAAACGTAGTATTATTTGTCCCTTTTATGGTGTTATTTAAACCTGACAAAGTTGTGGTTCCTGTGCCACACGTGTAAGTTCCATTATTGATCCAATCACCGAAAACTTTGATGTTTTTAGTTGTATTCGCAAGCGTTCCATTGGTGATGGTGAGATTTCCTTTTACGATTACGCCATTATCAAGAACATCTTCAATCGTGTTAGTCATCCCAAGGCGGTTAATGGTTAAATTGTAAATGCTGTGACCTCCAAATTTTAAATTTGCATTATTATCGACACCTGATGAATGCTTTTTTAATTCAAGAATGATGTCACCACCAGTAATATTAACACTTTGTGCTGCGTTCCAATCAATCATTCTTTCTCCAGATTCAACACCACTGATATGAACGTTTCCACCACTAATATTTGTTTTTGAAGTTGCATATGCATCCCAAGGAATATTGTTTCCACTACCCCCGTAGTGTTTTAGATATAAATGTCCCGTTGTTATGTTTAAAGTTCCTTGATGTTTTAATGTATTCATTATTATAACAGTTCCTCCGTTGATGCTCAACGTCCCTCCGTCGAATAATTCTATTCCATTATATCGATCTGCAGTAATGCCCATATTTCCAATATTAATAATTCCAGACTGATTTACAACCACATTTCCACCGCTTTGAATAAAAAAGCGATTGGTACAAGCACCTGCTGAATAATTTAAAGCACCTGTAACATTAAGATCTCCAGAACAATACACATACAATCCACTAGTATTAATTGATACACTCGCCCCATTATTAATTGTAAGCGACTTGCATCTATTCGTAACACTAGTATTGTTTATACTTAATCCGACACTTGTAATCACAGGATAATACGTACAACTTGCAGGAATAATCACATTGTCCGAAACCGTTGGCACTCGGGCTGGATTCCAGTTGGTAATTGTATTCCAATCGGTACTTGTAACCCCAATCCAAGTGAGTGGTGTTTCTATTGCTAACGTTGTGAAATTTACATTGGTGGCATAAGAAGAGGCTGAACTTGTTCCACAATCGGTTACAGCTTTTACGGTCCAATAGTATTGAGTGTTTAAATTCAAATTATATACGATTGCATTTAAGTTGCTTGTCATTCCACGTTGTGAATAATTAGTTTCATAGTTTACGGTGGAAGTTGTGTTTACCGCCCAATAATATTTTACGGTAGGACTTCCAGCTGGTGTTCCTGCTAACCAGTTCAACTTTGCAGAGCTTGCACTAATTTCTGTGGAGGAGAGAGTAATTGGAGTTCCTGGCGTAATGCATAATGTTGTAAAATTAGCCACAGTGGTATAATTAGAAGCTGTATTATTGCAAGAAGTAACGGCTTTTACGGTATAATAATATTTGGTACCCGGTTGCAAAGAAGTTAAATTTGCCGTAACGGATGCGCCCGAACCTCTTTGCAGATAATTGCTTTCGTAAGTCACGTTGGATGCAGCACCAATGGCCCAAAAATAGGTTATCGTCGGGCTTCCTGCTGGCACCGACCACGAAATTGTTGCTGAGTTGCTTGTAACTGATGATGCAGCAGATAAAACTGGAGTTCCAGGCGTTACACAGGGTGTGATGATTTTAACACTATAAATTTCAGCTTCTCCGTAACTGTAATTTGTACAAGGTTCGATTCCAGTTGTTGACCAAACCGAGCGGACAAGAATCTTTGTAGTTCCTAAATCAGCTCCAGCAGGAACTGTAAAACCAATAGTTACAGATAAATTGGCATCAATATTTGAAAATTCACCCAGTTTTTCATCTGCAGCATATATTCCATCTGCATTAAAATCGATCCAAGCAGCTAACGTTTGTCCTGAATATGTCCCATTGATTAATTTTAGTGAATACGTAAATCCAGCTTTTAAGTCGGTGGATTGAGCGGTATAGTCTTTCACAAAAGGAACTCCTCCCCCAGAATTTGTATTTGAAATAGATGTTGCGTTTTCTCCTGTCAACTCCACGCCATTAATAAAATCGTCAGCAACAGTTCCATTTGAGTAAGTGGGTTCGCATGTAGAAGGCGCTGTGATGCATATTGTAAAATCAGTGGTTGTAGGCGCTGAAGAGTAATAGTCGTAAACTCGCACATAATACGTCTGTCCAACGACTAAGTTCTCCATTGACAACAATTCTGTGCATCCTATTCCGCTGATATCGGAGCACATAACATTAGTCCCAGGACAAGAAGGTCCGACTCTCAAATCTATAACTGCATCAAAATCAGCTGATCCAGTTACGGAAATATTATGAAAGTGAGCAGATGTGGCTACAAATTTATACCAAACATCGTTGTTTGCTGTGCCATTGCATGAAGTTAATCCTGAATTTGTGGCTCCCAAAACATTTCCAATAGTAGATCCAGCGCAAGTAGAACCCGCATAGACCGAAAGACTTGTAGCACCGGCACAATCATCGTTTGCAGGAGCAGTAATGGACGAAGACGAAGCGCAACGCCAAACCAAAGTTGTGTTTATAGAATTGATAATACAATTATATTGATTTACCAAAACTCTCACTTTGCCCGTAAATGGGGCAGTCCATTGAATTTTTGCATTTAAATTTTGAACATCATCGCTGAAACAATAATTGGTCAATCCGTCTTCGCTCAAGAGTGTAAGTTGCGAATCGTAGGAACAACTTCCCCCATCTGCGGACAATAGCGACCATTCGTAAGTTTTGCCCAATGTTACATTGTAAACAGCATATTCACCGCCATAAATAATGGTAGAAACGATGCTCCAAGCATCTGTGGTGTTAGACTGTTCAGAACTTGGAAATAGGGTTCCACCCGAACATCCGCCAATATTACATTGACCACTTTGGGCAAAGGCATTATGCCCCCACAACCCAAAAATGAGCAATATGGTAATAATGCCTTTTATTGCATATATTTTCATAAAAAAAAGATAATTCAACTAAAATTTCCCTTATATGTCACAAATTTAAGAATTATATATCATATGAAGTGTTAATTTTTAAAATATTTCTTTTCAAAAAAAAAGTGAGGAGTGTGAGTGTGGAAGGTGACGAGTGACGAGTGACGGGTGACGAGTGACGCGCACTCATAACTCATCACTCATAACTCATAACTCATAACTCATCACCTGCTATCTCTTCACCACCCTAACATTCATTACGTTTCCTTTGGTAATGCAACGTAAGTTGTAGACGGCTGATCCTAAATGTCTAAGATTCAACTTTTTTTGATATTCAGAGTTGCTTGCGGTGCACTCTTTGGAATAGACAATTTTCCCTAAGTCGTTGATGATTTCTAAAACGAACTCTCCATCATCTATGTTTTTAATGACCACAGTTATCTCATCTTCAAATGGATTAGGATATGCTTGCAACGTTGGATTTCCGTTAATTTGATCGTTACAGTTTAGGCTAATCGTATTGTAAACTGTTACCTTTCCATCATAATCCACTTGCGATAGACGGTAATAATTATATCCTGAAGACAAGTTATCATCCACAAAGAAATAATCGATTAAACTATTAGAATTGCCTGCACCATTCATTCTGCCAATTTCGAAAAATTCATTCTCACCTCTCAATTTTTCGATCACAAAGTAATCATTATTAATTTCGGAAGCCGTTATCCAATGAATAATTGCAGAATTATTGGCGCAGTTGGCACTAAACTGAGTCAGTTCCACAGGCAATGGTGTTCTCTTGTTCTTAGAACCAAACGTAATTTGTTTTTCGCTTTTAGCACCAAATGGAATAAACGAAGAAGCGCTAACACTTCCATCCGCCGAATTTGAGCTAGCAGAACCTTGAGCGTCTTTCCAAATACCTTCCCAATACGCAACTGTAAGATCTTCGCTATGGAAAATACCCGTTCCCACCTCGCACAAATCGTGCACATTGCATGGATTATTGTTTTTCCAATAAAGTGTTGCCTTTAAATTAGAGCTAGAACTCACCAACCAATACTCCAAACCGCTAGTATGCGTAAGCGGAGCTTGATGAGTCCAATTGTGATACCACCATTCATTCAACCCGTCGTTGCTAAACAAGTAACGCACTGTAACAATTGTTGCACTGACAGGGGTAGCCGAAAATGGAGCCCAAATCTTATACGTTTGATTCCCATTGCCAATATCGCGAGTATTTACATTTCCAGTAGGGAATATAAACGAACCCGTGCAACTTTGTTTTTCCACCAATCCATCAACAAAACTTAATGATGAGCCGCCATTTGTGGAAGCCGATGCGCCAAAAATCACCTTATTTGTCCCAGTTTTCACAATTCCCTTTATAAAAGTTGCCGAATTAGTAATGGTAAGATTATCAGACAATGAAATATCGGAATTACCATTCAAAGAGTTGTTGAAAGAAATGTTGTAGAAACTACTAACTCCACTTTTGATTTGCTGAATAGTAGTTCCAGTAAAATTAACCGTACCATTTCCAGCAGTAAATGTTCCAAGATTATTCCAGTTTCCTTCGATTTCGATGGGTGAAGTTCCATTTACGTTCACAGTTCCGTTGTTGTTCAAGTCTCCGTGTATCTTAATATTACTACTGGCATCTATCACAAGGGTATTTCCGCTAAAAATTGTCAAATCTTTACAAGCAGCCAAATTTTCGGTATTTACAATTGGAGACGTTGCAAAGCAAGTTCCATTTGCTCTAATAAACACATTAGATGCCGCTGTAGGAACCTGAGTTGGAATTAAAAACGAACCAGCGGAATAGAGCAGCCAGTTGCTCGTTGTAGTACCATTCCAAATTGCATTGCTAGCTCCAGACCAAACATAATCGTTTCCACTCAATCCCGAAGGATCGGGAGAAGTAACCGTAATAGAAACCGTATTGGAAAAAGCAGAACCACAAGCACCATTGGTCAAAACAGCTCTAAATTGAGTTGAAGTAAGCAGTGCTGATGTGGTATATGGATTTGTAGTTGCCCCTGAAATATCTGCCCAAGAGCCACTGGAATTATTTTGCCACTGGATATTTCCTGTAAAACCAACAAGACTTAATTCCACGGATTTTCCTGCACAAATCGCTGAAGACGGATTCACGCTTGCAGTTCCACCAATTGACGTAGTGCTTACCGACCAAGAGTATTCGGTGTAATTAGAAGGATCGCAACCGTTTCCATTGCACACGCTTCTTATCCGAATATAGTTTGTACCAGCAACCGCTACAAAACTAGAAACTGTAGATGACCAAGAAGACCATGCCGAGCCATTTGTGCTATGCTGATATTCAAATCCACACGAACCTGTTCCTCCGCTACCTCCAGTTGGAGAAACCAACGTTAGAGTTACCCCTTCGCAAACAATTGCATTGGTTGGGGATTTTGTTGCTGTAGGAGCCGAAGGATCAGCCACCACGGTAAAGCTAGCGCCATTTCCATAGGTATCACAACCTAACGTATTGGAAGCACGCAGACGATATTGATGAGAATTGGCCGCAGTAGTTCCCGAAATCGTTAAACTCGTGGTTGTGGCTCCCAAATAAGTAGCGCCAGTAGGAGTTCCGTTTACCACATTGTTCCATGAGCTCCAATTATAATATTGCCATTGATAAATTAAAGTTCCTGTTCCACCACTTACCGTAGAACTTGCCACCGTAGACCCTCCAGCACATATTGTAGAATTTGTAAAAGTTGGCGCACCCACACTTGGATCGGCAACCACCGTAATGGTCACAATATTTGAATATGCAGTGCAACTTCCAGAAGTAACTTTTCGAACATAAGATGTTGTAGAAGTGAGCACTCCTGCATCAAACGTTGCTGAATTAGCACCCGAAATATCTGTAAAATTCGTTGGGGCAGAACCGCATCCACTGGTGCAGACCATCCATTGATAAATTCTTCCAGCACAACTTCCACCAGAGGCAGAAGTAGAACTTGTAAATGCAGCAGGATCTCCACCCGTGCAAATTGATTGACTTGTGGCTATTGTTCCTGCCGTAAGAGCACTCACTGTGGACGAAGTAGCCGTTTGATTTGTACCAATAGAACCAGAATTTCCAGCACTTCCTGTGCTTGCTCTTCCAAAAGTAGCCACGCTACCGCCAGAACCACCATCAATAGAAATAGGAGAAGAAATCGTATTGGTTCCACATGGATTTCTAAATATTTTAACTCTTCCGCCGCCGCCGCCAGCGCCACCAGAACCTTTACCTCCATAATAGTTAACACTCCAATTACTCCAGCCGCCTTTTCCTCCATTACCGCCATTTCCTCCTTTTGCTTGCAAAATTCCAGTAACCGAGATGTCGCAATCAGCTTTTAGCATAATGCCACCACCGGAACCGCCACCAGCTCCAGAACCACCACCACCTGGGGCAGAAAAGGTCTGTTCTGAGCAATCATCATTAAGGTCCGCACAACAATCTCTCGTAAAGTTGTTTTCACCGCCATCGCCACCATTCCCTCCAGATGTGCCATTAGCATATATATTTCCAGAACACGTTAAGTTCTGCGAAGCAATTAGTTTTACAGATCCTCCGCCAATTCCACCAATTCCACCAGCTGAATAACATGTAGTTGAGCCACAAAACGAGCCTCTTCCACCGCCGCCGCCGCCGGCACCACCAGAACCATATTCGATTGTTTCAGTAGTAGAACTTCCATAGGTTGCCGTTGCTGTGCCACCTGTACCTGCAGCGCCTACTATATATGGTTGACAACCTGCATTGCCACAAGTGTTATCGTCTAAACCGCCGCCGCCGCCTGCTTTTCCAGTTCCACCAGCACCACCATAAGTACCGCCAGCACCGCCGCCGCCGCCACCGCCGCCGCCAACTACGCCACCATCATCGCTCCAAAATCCGCACTCTTGTTTAGAGCCATATCCAGTTCCACCAATACCTCCAGCATTTCCTCCTCCTGTACCAGAACCAGCGCTACCGCCAACTCCGCCTTTTTGGCCTAAGGCTTTACAATTATTCTTATCCCAACAGCTCGTTATTCCTCTGCCATCCGAAGAGCCATCAGCTGCCCATAAACCGCCATAAGTACCACCATTACCACCAACCCATCCGGCTCCATTGGCATTAATTGTCCCTAAAACCACAATATTATTAGCGGTAACATTAAAATAATGACAGGCCGGATCCACGGTTAGAGTAACTCCATTATTTACAGTAAATGTACCTACATTAATGTGATTCCCGGCTACAACGGTATTTGATGACAATGTCCAATTAGTGCCTCCATGATCAACGGTTGTGCAAGCAGCAGCTGGTGTACAATATATATCCCAAATATTTGAGTAATAATACGCTTGACTACATCCATCATAAAAACGAACTTGCCATGTATTGTGTCCAGTAATCAAGATTGCGGAATATGAAGTTGAACTACCTGTGGATGTCCAAGTTCCCCCATTCAACTGTATTTCGTAATACGAATTAGGAGAAGGAGAAGATCCCCAAACTCCAGTCCAAGAGAGATTAGCAGAACTTGTACTCACTACACTTTCATCCGCAGGTGAAGCAAGAGCCACTGAAGGAACGACACAATTTTTGCAAATATTAATTGTATAATTTGAAGCTGCTCCGCCTGTGTATGTGTTAAATACAACCAAGCCATAATAACCACTTGTAGGACAAGTCCAACTTGAAGATTCACTGGCGCCAGCGCCAGCAGCATCCACAACTAATTGACAGGAACCACGGCCGACAAAAGTAGTTGTACTACCCAAAGCAAAACCCAAATTACAACCACCTGAAGTGATATCTAAATTAATGTCATACGTTATTCCGGCTTCTAGAGAAACCTCGAACATATCAACAGCTTCTGAGGTGAGCATAGTACCAGCAGAAGGAGTACACACACTCAACGAAGATCCATATTCGTATTCAACAATTGAAGTACCTGTGCTTCCATAAGTTGCGCTTGGATAATATGTACTAGAGTTTCCATAACTCGAAATCACAAAATCAACCATTGGACTACCTAATGTAGATGAACCAACATTACTTCCTGTTTGACAAGCTCCATCATAAATATAGATATCATGATCATCGGTTTGAGGAGCAACGGCTACAACGGCAGTCATACTTGATGCGTTTGTAAATTGATAATTTGTTGGATAAGTTGTCGTAGTTACAGGTGCGTCGTGGGTGAGGGTTGTTGAAGGACAGGCTGTGGTGATCGAAAAAGTTCCAGGACATGGACTATTTGGAGTTGGATATGTATCAAACCAAATATAATAAAGAGTTCCTGCCGTCATATTAACATCTACACTTTGAGTGGCACCACTACCTCCAGCAGAACCCACACAAGTTCCGCCAGAAGCGGGACAGGCATTGCTGTATATAAAAATAGCACTCCACGTTTGTCCGCTATAACTAATAGTATATGTGCCAGATGTAGTTGGGGTAAATGTGTACAATGCTTCTTGCCCACCTTTATAATTATTTGAAGCACCGCCACAATCTGTGGGAACATTCGTTGCATTAAGATTTCCAGGAAGTGCAGTACTTGTACAAACCACAGCTTGATTGGTAACCGGTGCAGAAGGAATGTTGATTGCTGCTGCACAAGGGCTAGAAGCACTTACTTCCCGATATACTAGCGTATATGTCCCATAATTGCTACTATACCCCGTTACATACAATGAATGCCAAGAACCACCAACTGATGTATAAGTTATTTTGGAGGCAGTACCACAAAAATCATCATTTGTAGCTACAGATGCTGATAATCCACATCCATAACCCTGATATAAACATAAATACGAATCATAATTGGCAGCTCCCCCATCGGCAGAACACAACGAAAACTCATAAGTTTTACCAACAGTAAGATTAAAATCATACCGATGTAACGTACTGCCATTTACAATAGAACTACTTAAAGTTTGCCATGAGGTTGTCGGAGAATGATCTGTAAGATAAGTACAGGTTGTTCTGTCACACTGTGCAACCACACTATTATGAATACTCAATGATATTAACAACAAAATGAGTATCGCAACACAACTCTTTATTGTGTGCGAAATTAATTTAACATGAAAAACGATCATAATATTCCCTATTTATTATGTAAGTGTATTGCTTTTTTTCAAAAAAAACAGATACAATATTTGTTTATTTCCCTCTTATCTTTCTAGTACTAAATCAACTAATTAAATACCTAAATCGTTATAATATTGATTTATTTATCTAAAAATATAGTTAATTGCAAATATAAAACCTATCTCAACCCCTTAGAATTGACAAATATACGAATAATTAACATCAAATATACAAATCATGTCGTTTTTAACATTTTTCTAATTTTTGCACTTTTTAACAATATGAAAATGGGGCAAAACACGGATGAAATACGTTTCACCACTAAGCGATGCAGTGCGATGCGTTGAGCCTGTCAAAACGAGCCTGTCGAACTGACACGAAGTTTATTTATCTACCAGCTTGCTAGGTAGGCTAAGACTTCTTAATTCTGTATTCTTACTTCTTTCTACTGTATTCTTCTTCCTTTGTGAAACTTTGTGCCTCCTTTGTGGTACTTTGTGACACAGCAAAAAACGAATCCCTCGAAGTAAAGGACTTTCAGCTATTACACAAAAG
>JBBRGJ010000055.1:0-19410 GCA_038240835.1 Bacteroidales bacterium
GGTTGGTCCTGGAGCAAAAATTTTGCTTTTTTTGTCAAGTAAACGGAGTTAACTTCTTTGGTTTTTTGTTGTGTAAATTTGATTTTATCGTTGTCTATATTTGAAAATCTAATTTGTGAAATATCGGAATATCTTAAACCGGTATAGCAACAAAATAAAAAAACTCTAAGCGTATTTTGTAATTCAGAGCGAAGAGAATTATTTTCAAAAAGTAATTCAAATTTTTTCAGTTCTGAAAGTTCTAAATATTCACGATTACCAATTATTTTTTTTATTTTGACAAATTGAAACGGGTTAGTTGTAATGTAGTCCGGGACGGCCATTTTTACGAACGTACGAAACACGCTAAGCGCTTTATTTGCTGTATTAAGGTTATTCCCCTTTTTTAGCAAATAAGCCCGGTAATTCTCAATAAATAGCTTGTTGATTGAAGAAAAAGCAATATTATTATTATACTCTTTTAATTTTGCTAAATGTGACCTATAACTTTTAAGTGTTAGCGGTGCGAGTTCGGGCAGATTTTTTAATTTGTCTTCAATAAACTCAATAAAAGACATATTTTGTTGAGTATTTAAAAACTTTTCTTGAAAATTTGAAAAGACAAAATTATTATCACTAAAAGCAATATCATTAATAATCTTTTTCGCTTTTTGTTCGTAGTGATTGAGTTTAAATTTTATATCCTCCGGGGTTGCAGCTTTGATAATTCCTTTGTCAAAATTATAATGATTTGGAGCGATGGAAAACCCTAACATGATAAAGTTTCTTTTATTCTTGTGTGAATAAGACAACATGAAAGGACAATTATTATTTTTGTCTTTTCGGGTGCGAGGTGCAATTTTAATATTTGGAATCATGATTTTAAATTGTTTGGTTGCGGTTTGGTTGCAAAAACAAGTTAAAACATATCAAAAGAGTATTAAACGACATTTGCCAAAAGTGGCTTAAAGTAAAGGGTTTAACGTAACAGCCATGTAACATTAAACCCTTTTTGTAGTCGGTAGGGGAATCGAACCCCTGTTTCCAGGATGAAAACCTGGCGTCCTAACCCCTAGACGAACTGACCGTTTTGTTAAGAACAGTGCAAAGGTACAAATTATTTTTTAACATCCAAATGTTTTTGAAAAAAAAATCATTTTTTTTTTACCAGAGGACTACTCTATTGGCTAGTCGCGGTCCGCTTGAAATTTAAAACCCATTCGTTTTGCGGTCTTTAGCGTTGAACTTTGCACTTCTATTTGCAAAATATCCATGACAGAAATTTCTTTCAAATTATCGTAAGGAGGAATTAAAAGGTCAAAATTAACCGCATATTTAATCGCAGAATTAAAAATCTCTGTCATTACCTCTTCGGTTAGGACCTTGCTTGCAAAATTATTGAACTGCAAACCCAGCTCATGTTTCCCTTCCACGTAGTAATGATTCTCGTGATTTATAAATATACGACCAATTAAGTATCCAGCATCATTGATTCGATTATATTTATACGAATCGGCCAAAAAGTTATAGATATTGATAATTCCACAATATGAGCGTGTGAGGTCTTCTTTTACATAAGGGAGTTTGTGAACATCGTGAGCACGTGGGAACTCGAAGATATTTGTATGCATTAAAAACACCAACATATCACCGGCAAAATTGAATGAAAACTCAAAATCTGTGTTGTTGATGATTGATACATTTACCCTGGGATTCTTGTCGGCATACTTAGTTTCATACTCTTCGACAAACTTCATTGCCAATGTTTTAATCCCTTCAAACCCCTTAAGTGTTGTTTCAAAAATATCTTGTTTTAAATTCCCTTTGCTCAGCAAAAGTTCAAAAATCTCATTATTTTCCATTTCAATCTTATTTTTCAATGTTAATTATGTTTTCTACAATTTTTTCGGCACATCGCTGACCATCAATCGCCGAAGAGACGATTCCGCCTGCATAACCAGCCCCTTCACCAGCAGGGAATAAATTATCGAACTCAATATGAGCCAATGTCTGTGCATCGCGAGGAATACGAACAGGGGAAGAGGTGCGCGACTCGATGCCCACCAAAATGGCTTCTGGCGAAACAAATCCTTTTAGTTTCTTTTCAAAAGACAAAAATGCTTCTTTCAATCGGGAGGTGATAAAATCGGGATAAATTTTGGACAAATCTGCTGAAACCACACCTGGGTTATACGAGCATTTAGGCAACGAATAAGAAACTTTATCTTTCAAAAAATCCACAACTCGCTGAGCAGGAGCTACCAATGAACCGCCACCCGCAAGCCAAGCTTTATGTTCCATCTCTTGCTGAAATTTCAAACCTGCCAACGCACCATATTTAGTATACTCTTTTAAGTCCGTAGGTTCCACCGCTACTACCACCCCAGCATTGGCGTAAGGTGAATTTCGTTGAGAGTTAGACATTCCATTCACAACCAGTTGTTTATCACCCGTAGCCGAGGGGACAATAATTCCACCCGGACACATGCAAAAAGAGAAAACTCCCCGATCTCGAACCTGTTGCACGAGCGTATAAGAAGCCGCAGGTAAGTATTCGGGACGTTTTGGCATTTTATATTGAGCCGAATCAATCAACCACTGAGGATGTTCAACTCGAAATCCCATGGCAAATGATTTGGCCTGAAGAGCAAACTTTTTCCGATCAAATAATTCGTAAATATCGTGGGCAGAGTGACCGGTGGCAAGAATATATGCTTCTGCGGAATGTCTATTTTGTTCGCCATCAATTAGAGCAGTCACTTGATTGTCCGCCGTAACAATGTCGATTATTTTAGTATTAAAATGGATTTCGCCTCCACAGCGAACAATCGTTTGTCTGATGTTCGAAATAATGGAAGGAAGTTTATCCGTGCCAATATGCGCATGTGCATCCACAGAAATATCCTCGTTGGCTCCATGCGCCACAAACAAAGATAAAATAGACGATACATCGCCACGTTTAGTCGACCGGGTGTATAATTTTCCATCGGAATAAGTTCCAGCTCCACCTTCGCCAAAACACCAGTTAGACTCGGGATTAACTGCTAAATTTCGATTCAAATCTGAAATATCAAACTTGCGATTTCCAACATCCTTTCCACGTTCAAAAATAATAGGTTTCACCCCCAACTCGATCAACTTAAGCGCTGCAAACAATCCGGCAGGTCCAGCGCCAATCACGATTACTCGTTTAGCCTCAGACACATCGGGTAAATTTTCTAAAATTGAAATAGGCGAATTGAAAATTGTTTCACCAATATATACTTCATATTTCAACAGATACAAGATCGGCTTGCGTCGAGCATCGATTGAACGTTTAAGCAATTTTAAATCAGCGATATCATCTTTCGATATTTTTAATTTCTCAGCGATAGCTCGTTTAATATAGTCGAGATCGGTGGACAAATTAGCGGGAATAAAGAGTTCAATTTCATGTTTCATGCGATAGTCTATGTATTATTCAAACAAAAAAGATATTTGCATCACTTTAGAATTTAGCCTTTCGATGGAGTTTGAGAAAAGATTACCTTCACGCTGAATCAAATCTCTAAAACCATACGCCATTTTCAATTCTACGGCAAATTTAAAATAAGTTAGGTAGAAGTCCGCCCCTACTCCCGCTTGAAAAGAGTAATCGTTTCGGAGCAGCTTAATCATCACATCATTTTTTAGTTCATTTTTCTTTTTCGCTTGCGAGGCCATATCGATGCTAAAATTTAATCCACTAAGGATATAAACCCTCGCATTGCCCATTCTACTAGATTTGAATTTCAGCAACAACGGGAAATCGATGTAAGTAGATTCTACCGTTTTCTTCACCACCTGACTGATAGTATCTTGATAATTGATGGTGTAATTAATAATCCGATCGCCAAAAGACAATGTGGGCGTAAACCGCAAATCGAAATGATCATTTAATCGTAAATTAGAGATAACGCCCAGATTAAAACCGCTTTGAGGTTGCGACTCCACCACCATTAGCGAATCGAACGAGTTCAGATTTGTATAGGGTTTAATGGTAAAATCAAATTGGTTGTATGCTAATAAGAATCCAAAATGATACTTTTTTTGGTCATATTTAGGAAGATTCAGAAGGGTTGATTTCTGACTAAAACAAGCAAGATTTCCTAAGATTAACAACAACAATAATAAACTCTTTATTTTCACTTTATAATATTTTTTCATTTTGACATAAACGCAATATCGCTTATTTTATTATGATTCGTTACAATACAGTGGGTTCTACATCGGCTATTTTGGAACCTGTGTACAAGGTAGATATTCCAAACGAAAAGTGCTGATAGCGACAACGGTCAAATCCATTGTTGACAAAAAAAACATTTAAATCTTCATCTTGTTCAAACTCACTAATCGTATCTTTTAAATACGTGTAAGCACTTTTCTTGCGTGAGAGAATTGCCCCAATGGATGGCAACAAATAACGTAAGTAGAACAAGTAAAATGGTTTAAATATAGATTTTGGGCGAGTTAATTCAATAATAAAATAGGATCCTTCTGATCTCAACACTCTGTTAATTTCCTGGATACCAGCGGTTACATTTTCGAAATTCCGAATACCGAAAGCAATGGTCACCACATCAAACGATTTGTCTGGAAAAGGAAGATTTAGGGCATCTCCTTCCATAAAAGTGATGTTGTGAATATTTTTCTTATCCGCTTTATTAATTGCAACATCGAGCATTTTGGTTGCAATATCAATTCCCACAATTTGTGAGTTGTTGATTTTTGATATTTCAATCGCTAAATCGCCAGTACCAGTGGCTAAATCCAAAACATGAAGAGGAGAAATAGGTATTTTAGCAATCTGTTTCCTGATTTTCTTTCTCCAAATACGATCCACACCCATCGAAAGAATATGCCCTGTAGAGTCGTAAACTGGCGCTATCTCGTCGAACATATTTGCGATACGTTCCTTCTTTTTGATGATTTTTCCCATGAAGGTGTTATGAAAGTAAATTAAGTCTATTAATTTCGCCCATCAGTTTGTCTTTATTAACTGGAACCACGCCTACCTCTTCGCAGACGAGTCCGCCGGCAACATTGGCAATGCTCGCCATATTTTGGGGAGACAAACCCAGGCAGTACATCAACGTAGCAACGCTAATTACAGTATCACCCGCACCCGATACATCCACAATATTGCGATGATGCGCAGGAATCAATTGATGATTAAATCCATTTTCGGAATTCCAAACCACCAATACTCCTCGTTCGCTGAGAGTAATCAGTGCCATTTTGATATTATTTTCGGCAATATAGTTTTCTACCAAGTTCACCAATAAATCAATGTTGGAAAAATCAATGGTTGTTTTGGTTCCCTCTTTCAGTTCTTTCAAATTCGGTTTAAAGATAGTGCACCCTTGATAATGGTTGAAATTTCGCATTTTAGGATCCACGGTAATCGGAATATTTTTCTCAGTAGCCAATTTAACCACAGATTCGATAAGCGATTTAGAAATAACCCCTTTGTCGTAATCTTCAAAAACAATGGCATCAATCACATCTTGCTCCATTAATTTTGAAATATGTGTGATCAGTTTTTGGTTGTCATTTTCGGACAATTCATGAACAATTTCTTCATCCACGCGCAAAAGTTGCACATTGTTTCCAATAATTCTAAACTTAACGGTTGTAATTCGATCATCACTCATAATCATTCCCTCGGTAGAGAGTCCTAATGAGTTCATGATTTGAAAAAATTCTCTCCCTTTGTCATCGTTCCCCACCACAGCGCAAAGAATTGGATTAGCACCAAGTGCTTGGATATTAAGCGCCACATTGGCTGCTCCACCCAGTCTATTGTTCCGATTATTTAAATTGACAATAGGAACAGGTGCTTCGGGCGAAATACGATCTACAGAACCAAAAAGATAAGCATCTATCATCACATCGCCAATCACTAAAACTCGTTTTTGCGATATCTTTTTTTCAATATTTAACAAGTGATTCTCCATATTTTTCAAATTAAATAATATCTTTTTTATTCATATCGAGGCGAATAAATATAAACAATAATAGTGTAAAAGACCAAAGAGAGGAGCCTCCGTAACTCATAAAAGGCAGCGGAATTCCGATGACAGGCATCAATCCCAACGTCATCCCAATATTGATCACAACGTGGGTAAACAAGATCATGGCTACTCCATAACCATAGATTCGTCCAAATGGAGATCGCTGTTTTTCGGCTAAAAAAACGATTCTAGAAATCAGTGATAAAAACAAAATCACCACTGTAGAACTTCCTAAAAAGCCCCACTCCTCGCCCACCGTACAATAAATAAAATCGGTACTCTGCTCTGGAACAAATTTAAACTTTGTCTGTGTACCTTTCAAAAATCCTTTGCCACTAAATCCACCAGAACCGATGGCAATCTTTGATTGATTAACGTTGTATCCCACCCCTTTCGGATCAGATTTTAATCCCAACAAAATCTCCACACGATCACGCTGGTGGTCTTGCAACATAGAAGTAAATACATATTCAACCCCAAAAGTAAACCCAATTGACAACACATAAATAAAAGCAAGCGTGATGATCCCTTTTCTATATTTCCGAATAAAGTACCAAACTACAAGGGCTACAATAGTCAGAAATAACATTACATACCACAGATTAAAAATAAGGGTAAATATAAAAATAAATATTGCCATCAATCCAAACCAAATAATAGTTCCATTCATTCCTTCGCGATAAAAGACCAAAAAGAAGGATAAAAAGACGATGGCCGAACCTGTGTCATTTTGAAAAAGGATAAAAAGAATAGGCAACCCAACAAAACCGTAAGCCATTATTCTAGTTCCACGTTGATTGATATTACGATTAGATTCTCCTAACAGTTTTGCCAACGCCATGGCCGTTGCGATTTTGGCGAACTCCGAAGGTTGTATTCCAAAGTCACCTACTCCCAACCAAGATTTTGAACCTGCAATCTCTTTTCCCACAAAGAGGACCACAAACAACAAGAGGATAACAACGGCATAAAAAACGAATGCAAACGTGGTGTAGAACTTAGAATCGACCACAATGACAAATAAACCGATTAAAAAAGCAGTAACAATCCAAACCAATTGTTTGCCATAACTTTGAGAGAAATCAAAAATACTAGAATGATCCTCGTTGAATACAGCTGCGTAGATATTGAGCATGCCAATAAACACCAATGCAAAATACATAAACACAAGTGGTTTGTCTATGTTTGCAAAAAGTCCTTTGGATTTATATTCTCTTATCACCGGCGTATCAAGTTTATGTTCATTATTCTCTGCTCTAATTCTGGTTTAGAAATCTTACGTTTGGTGTAATACTCAATCATTAAGCTCGCAATAGGCGCTGCAATTTCGCCGCCATAACCGCCATTTTCGACGATTACGCACATTGCAATTTTAGGTTTTTCGATGGGTGCAAAACAGATAAACAGTGAGTGTGGCTGTCCATGGGGGTTCTGAGCCGTTCCCGTTTTTCCTGCAATAGGAATATCCAACTGTTTAGCCGAAGTAGCCGTCCCTTTCAACACCGCATCTTTCATCCCTTGAACAATGGGAATAAAATGTTTTGTATCAATGCCCGTTTCATTCGGAGTAACAAATCTTAAATTCTTATTCTTCTCATTTCCAATAGCTTTTACAATATGAGGAGTTAAATAATACCCTCTATTTGCGATGATTGCTGCTAAGTTTGCCAATTGCAAAGGCGTGGTTCCCAACTCCCCTTGTCCAATGGATAAAGAGATGATAGACACGGCTTTCCAAGCATTTACGCCCCGAGTTTTGTCGTAGTATTCGGCGGTGGGGACAATTCCTTTCAATTCGTAGGGCAAATCGGAGTCAAATTTTCTTCCAAAACCCATTTTCAGGACATAATTCCGCCAATTATTATACCCATCTTTGGTTTTTTTAAATTTCTTTGGATTATCGATAATTGCTCTAAAAGCCTTGCAATAATAGGCATTACAAGAGTTTTGAATAGACTGAGCCAGATCTAAAGGCGATGCGTGAGGGTGACATTTAACCGTAAGATTCCCCACATGAAATCCTAACTCGCAAGAATATCTTGTCGACGGCGTTAAAACACCCTCTTGCTCTCCAATCAACGCATTTACAATTTTAAATGTCGAACCAGGAGGGTACATGGCCATCAGTGCTCTGTTAAAAAGTGGATTGTTGACCGAATCGCGAAGTAGTTTTAAATAGTTCTCTGCCCGAGATCTTCCAACCATCAAATTGGGATCGTACGAAGGACTGGAGACGATGGCTAAAATTTCACCAGTACTTGGCTCAATAGCCACCACACTGCCTTTTTTTCCCATCATCAATTTTTCGCCATACGCTTGCAAATCAAGATCGATGCTCGACCACAAACTCAATCCCGCTTGCGCAATGGTATCGTAAAGACCATCTCTAAACGAACCTTTTTCGCGATTGTGAACATCAACCATGGTTACACGAACCCCTTTTTTGCCCCTTAACACATCTTCGTATGATTTTTCGATACCACTCACACCAATGTAATCGCCGGGTTTGTAATATGGTTTTTTGGCAATAATAACATCATTTACCTCTCCAACATAGCCCAATGTGTGAGCAGCAGATGGATTCGGATATTTTCTAAGGGTTCGAGATTGCACGTAAAAACCCTGAAACTTATATAGTTTTTCCTCAAGGTATCCGTAAACATTGTTGGAAATTTGTTTTTCGAAAATCGAAGAAGAGAACCTAGAATAGGCATTTGCTTTTTCGAGTCGTTTTCTAACATCCTCGGGAGTAAGTCCAAGTATGTTACACAAATCAGCCGTATCTAACTGTTTTACTTGATTTGGGATCACCATCAAATCGTACGTGGCCTCGTTATAGGTCATCAATTTACCATTGCGATCGTATATAATTCCTCGGGCGGGATGCTGAACCAAATAACGTAACGCATTTCTGTTGGCATACAACACCGAGCTATCATCAATGATTTGGAGATAGAATAACCTAACTAAGAAGACAAGCCCCATAAAAATAAACAGTGCGATAAATATGCTTTTACGACTTGAAAAGGTAGTTGCCTTCATTGATACTTGAAAATTATTTTGTTTTAGTATGCAAATTTACTAATTTTATCCCCTCAAAATATGATTTTACAAAACAAATTTGATTATTATGGATATCCTAGAAATTAGAGACTACTGTCTTTCCAAACCTTTCACTGAAGAGTCCCTTCCTTTCGACGATAAAACACTCGTAATCAAAGTAATGGGAAAAATGTTTATTCTGATATCATTAGACGAACCCACTTTCCCAAAAATCAACGTAAAATGTGATCCAGAGTTAGCCATTGATTTAAGAGAAAGATACACCTGCGTTGCAATGGGTTATCACATGAACAAAAAATTATGGAACACAATTTCCATCGATGGATCCGTGAGTGATAAATTAATCAAAGAGTGGATTGATCATTCATATGAAGAGGTGGTGAAAAAACTCACCAAAAAACAACAATTGGAAATTGGTAATTTTTAAGATTGATCCGTAACTTGGTGAATTTTCATGTTAATCTAACTTGATTTTACCTAATACAGAAAAGCACTTTACTTCGAAGATCCAATTTTTAATTCATTCTTTTGTCTTGACGTCAAGCCTTGCAGAATAAACTCCAGCAAGCAAAATCTCGATATTAAACGGGACAAGACTTCGCTAAAAAGTTATTTTCGTATTTGTATTACGACCCGCTATGATTTTGGCGGTAAATTTGCGTTTTTTTTGCAAATTTAGTGACAAAATCTTTTCTGGTGATCTTCGAAGGGATAAAAGCACTCCTAAGAAACCCGAAATAAGAATTATTTTCAAAAAAACCCACTTTTCCTATTGCATTTTATTCAAAAATTAACTATCTTTGTTACTCATTTTTAAAAAAAAGGAGGCTGATTATGAAAAGAATTATTACATTTTTATGTATTTTGTCAATTTACCCACTTGCTAACAACGCTCAATCTATCATCAACGGGAACTTTGAAACGTGGCAATCGATGATAATCAGTGAGCCTACCGGTTCTGCTACCGCCAACCTAGAGTTGCTCCGACGCTATGGAGAAATTCCAACCCCATCAGTGACCAAAACCACCGATGCTCACACAGGACTTTATGCATGCAAAGTAGAGACTCAAATAGTAAATTCCGACACATCTATAGGCTACGTTGTATTTGGCAAAAATGGCGAATCAGGTCCAGAAGGCGGTTATCCTTACACTCAAAAACCAGATAGCATTGTGGGTTGGTTCAAATCCAATATCAATGTTTCAGATAGCGGATTAATCTTGGTTTCGTTTAGCTTAAACGGAGCAACAGTTCTTCAAAAAATGTTCTTTTTAAAAGGTGCACACAGCACATACACCCGCTTTAGTTTTCCACTAAACATTCCCGTTGGATTTGCCTGCGACACTGCAATGGTGGGATTTGCGTCTAGCGACCCATTCAACGAACACACTGCTAGACCTGGAAGTTGGGTCATCATGGATGATATATCATTTATAGGAACTGGGATTACTCAGCAAATTCCGAATTCAAATTTTGAGTTATGGAGCGATCTCACATTTGAAAAACCAGCTGAATGGTTAAATTATTACAATTCTGAGCTCAATGCTTCAGTATTAAAAACCACCGATAAATATGCTGGAAATTATGCAGCCAAAATCACAACCATCGCAGAAGGCAGTCATGTCGTATACGCCACATATAATGGTTACGAAACAAACCAGGGACCTGCTGGAGGAAATCCATATACACTTATGGCTGATACACTTATTGGTTATTACAAATACATTCCTCAAGGCATAGACACTGCAATTGTGGGTGTTCAGTTGAAAAAGAATGGAGTAACACTAACTTGGGAAATCATGATGTTATATAGTGCTACAAGTTACACACAATTTTCAATTCCATTCCACACGATGACAGCTCCCGACACCATCATTATTCTCATCGGTTCATCCACTTGGTACGCAACTCCATCTAACGTTGGCAGTATGCTTTACATCGACGAAGTGCAACTAAAATCGCAACCTTTATCCACTTCAATCCGACAGAATCAGAAAATTTTTTCAAACATGCTCTATCCAAATCCAGCACAAGGAGAATTGAATATTGATTTTACATTAAGTTCACCCGAAGAGACCAACATCTTCATCCATGATTTGTCGGGGAAATTAATATCTACCACATTCATCAAAGCCAATGCAGGAGTAAATAACAAAACAATCGACATCAACAACTTGTCAAAAGGAATGTATACATTGACGATTCAAACAAATTCAAAACAAATTAGAACCACCAAGTTCATTGTCAAATAATCTAAACCCCCTGCAGAATCATAATCTCTGCATTATCTAACTAAAAAAAATAGAGCTTGAAAATTTCAAGCTCTATTTTTTTATCGGAATAATCCCAAACAAAAACGGTCCTTTTTAGCCACGCTTTACAAAAAATCCTATGATTTTACAGTTTTTGAGAATCCGAGATTTTTGAAAAAATTCGGGATACACCTGTTAACTGATCACTGTATTTTGGTCGAGCTTAGCTCTGATAACTGTTAACTGTGAACTGATCACTGTTAACTGATAACTGTATTTCCTGTTCTCTGTTCTTCCTCTTCACTGATTTTCTTTGTTTGCCCCGACCCTAGAGGGAGCAAAGAAAATCCTTTTGCTTTTTCAAAGTACCACTTAAGTCGAGCTTTCGTAGATCCTCGATTTTTGAAAAAATTCGGGATGCTCTGTTAACTGATAAATGTATTTTGGTCGAGCTTAGCTCTGTTAACTGTTAACTGATAACTGTTAACTGATAACTGATCACTGTCCCTACTCAATTCCAGAAAAATACTTCATAAACTGAATGCGTTGATACGCAGAAGTATTCTCAACATTTTTGTAACTCATTTTTCCTCTAAACTCATCCAATGAATTATATTTATGCTCTTTCATCCAATTTTCCAATACATTGTTCATTTCAGCAATCACCGGAATACCTGGTTTATACAAAGCAGAAGCTACTTGAACGGCATTGGCGCCTGCGAGCAACATTTTAACAACCGTTTCGCCATCGTGTACACCTGTAGAGGCACACAAATCGGCTTTAAATTTATCGAATAAAATAGCAATCCAACGAAGTGGCAGCGTATACTCATCGCCTTTGCTAAAAACATTAGAAGAGGCTACTTTCATGTTATGAATATCGATATCTGGCGAATAAAAACGATTAAACATCACTAGACCATCTACACCTGCCCACGACATTTTCTCCATCATTTTGGCAAATGCAGAAAAATAAAGGCTAGTTTTAACGGCAACAGGAATTGTAATTTGTTTTTTAACCTTCTCGATAATTTCGAAATACTGATTTTCGTATTGATCCGAATTAATGGATGAATCGATGGGTAAAATAAAAATATTTAACTCAATAGCATCCGCACCCGCATCTTGAAATTTCTTTGCATATTTAGTCCACTCTCCAGCGGTAGTGCAGTTTACACTTGCAATAACGGGAATAGAGATGGCTTTTTTAGCATCCCGAATCAGCTGAGTGTACTCTTCAATTTTATGAATTTCTGTGTAATTTTTCACATAATCAAAAGCTTCAGTATACATAAAATCAAGGCTTTGATCCGTGATGTTTTTATTCGCTTCGCTCATGATTTGTTCTTCAAAAATAGATTTAAGAACAACTGCACCTGCACCTGCTTTTTCAATTTCTATTAAGTGTTCCACAGAATTTGTCATTCCACAGCTTCCAGCAATGATTGGACTTTTAAGGGTAAGTCCAAGATATTTTGTAGTTAAATTGCTCATAATTAATGAATTAAATTATTTTAATAAAAATTGAATTTCATCAAGGGTTGAAAACTCTTTAGCAGGTTGGTTGTATTTAAAAACTCGAAGAGATTTCCCGCCTCTAAGGCTTATTCTATTAGCATCAAATCGCAAAGCACAAGCTTCTCTTAACCCAACCACTGTAATTTGTTGATTAATTTCCATAAACTCATTAATTCTATCTTCACGAGTTTCGCCACCATGCTTGATCATGTTATCAATTACCTCATTTTGATCGAGATAGTGAGGATTTATTTGAAAAGGAACTAAGTTGAGACAATCAAAACTTTTAGGCATAATAATCGGCATATCGTTGGTGGTTTTCAAGGTAGGCGAAGCGATGTTAGAACCGGCACTCCATCCCATAAACGGCATTCCTTCTAGGGCACGATTACTAATTGCACTCATGATTTTATATTCGTGCAAATGATGTACTAATTGAAACGTATTTCCGCCACCTACAACAATACATTTAGCCTCTTTAACCGCTGAAATGGGATCGCTTGAATGATGAATCGATTTAAGAGCAACACCAATTTTTTTAAATGAACGCGCTACTTTTGCTTCATAATCATCAAAACTAACAGTCACTCCTGCGTATGGAATAAATAGAGCTTCTTCTATCTTGTAACTTTGAACAAATAGTTCAATTTCTGCCATTGCCCATCCTAAATAAGCTTCTCCATAATTGGTAGAATTACTTAACAATAATAAATTTCTCATCGATAATTCTTTTTAATAAATATTATCTACAAAGAAACAAAAAAAATCAAAAAAATCAAAATTTAAATTCAATTAAACTCAACTTTCCTCTGTTTTTCTAAATAGACTGCTCATATTCTTACTAGTTATCAATGTTGTTTGATCAATCCCTAAAAAAAACGGATTGTGCAACATCGAGAAAAAAATTTACTCTAACTCTTTTAGGAGATCAAACTGTTCATATTTTTCAAGCACTTTTTTCAAATAGGTTAACATCGAATTTTTATCTTCGGAAGATATTTTTGAGTCATCTCCCCAAGTATCAACAATGCCATCTTTGAGATTTAAATAGATTTTTTCGATCACCTTATTGGCAACACTAACTTGATTTATTCGATAATACACTTCGGCAATGGCTGTTGTGTAATAATCAAACGGTGTTATTTCATTAGGAAACACTTCTAAACATTTATCAAGCACTTTTTTGGCAGAATCAATTTTATCTTCGAGCACCAATGCATCCGCCAGGCGATAAAAAGTATAACGATAACCGCTTACCAAAATACTCTCTGATTTAGAAACTTTGGCAAATCCACTCCAATCAAAACGTGTCATCATGTTCCGATACATTTTTCCGGCATCAACCACTCCGGAGGCATCATTCTCTTCGGCCGATTGCTCCATAACCAATCTACTCACCAAACCATTCAATTGGAGATAACGAGACAACCCAAAAAGATATTCGGAAGAGATGGAAGAGACAAACGAAATAGGGCGTTCCATTTTGATTGTGGCGATAACATCCATCAGAATTAAATGGTTTAGCGTAATGTAATTATCCGAAATTTCCCACTCCATTTTGCTATTTCCTTTTGTAAACGAAAATTTTTTAGTCGGCAATGTAAGCGTGGTCTTATTCCCCAAAGTTACGCTTGTTTTCTCACTCTTTATCCACTTAATAGCCGAGGCCAACTCCAACGGACCCTCTTGTTCTGGATCTTCCTGAATATAAATAATATCCTTTTTCCCATTTTCAATATCACTCACCGAAAGAGTCAATGGGATAGCAGGTGCCGACAAAATGGGTGAGCGAAAACTATTCACGTATCGATCCGTTTGAAGTAAACTCATATTTACAACCAGGACGTCGGTTCTAAATCCTAATTTTGCTTGAACATATAACAATGGATAGGTGTCGTTATCGCCATTTGTAAACAAAATCGTATTGGGTTCGCAAGAGTTTAAATAGTTTTTAGCAACGGAGATATAAAAGTCATTATACAACCCATCGACCAGCTCTAACATCGCCTCCTTTTCGCTCTGATATAACCTTAAATCGAGAAAAGAGGTAACATATTCATTGGAATACTTTACACCTATAGCTCCAACAATAGTCTGAAAATCGGGATTTCGCAACGACAACTCTTTAAATTTTGCAATGGCCAAATGTCGGTACGTTCTATATTCTGAGAGTTGTTTGGGAGTCATTGCATTTTTCTCTTTTGTCAATATGAAACTTTTTGAATTGTCTGCAAGTCCACTATTATTACTCAACAAGTTGCTTGCATACGACGAATAAGCCCGTCCCAAAGCATACAACAGGGTATCGCTCAGGTTTTTTGCATCTTTATATTCTTGAATTACATCCCAGTCCCATCCTGAATAGCCATAATAAGGCGAGATGTAATAATACTGACGACCGAAGGCTTGTTTGAACGTTTTTATCTGATTTTCATTTTCACCTTCGAACATCAATTTGTCAAAGGCTATTTTCTGAAAAGCATTTTTTTTATTATCCCAAAGCAACTCCTTTTTAATCACATTTTCTTTCTCCGACCAATCTTTCACAACGGCAAACCATCCATTGGGAGATTTTTCAAAAGAGAGCAACTTCGGACTAACCACATCAGCGACCGAATAGTTTAGAAAAAAATGAGTGACCACCTCATCGTAATTGGGAAAAAGAAACGTGCTTTTTTGACTGTAAACAGTCATGGACGCACACAAAGCAACCAAAATTAATATTTTTTTCATCTTTGTAAATTTTATATCTCAAAAGTAATAAAAAAAACAAATAAATAAACAATATTTTTCAATCAATAAATCCAATAATCTATAAAACAATCACAAAAAAGAGCAAAAAATATCTAATCATAAAACTTTGCCTACTTTTGCCAATCATATACATCAATTAAAGTATGTCATTTTTTGAAAGAAAATCAAGATTAAAAAGTCAAAACATGAAAAATATTAGCGTATTATTTGCATTACTACTCACTTCTGTGCTGTCGTTAAACGGACAAAACGCCTCCATCAATGGTCAAATATTTGACAATAAGAATCAAACAATTATTGGGGCCAATGTTGCTCTTTTATCGACAAAAGATTCCACGATAATATCTGGGACAACCACCAATATGAATGGATATTTCAACTTAGAACTAAAGCAACGGATTCCAATATTAATTCGCATCACTTTTATTGGATTTCAAGAGATATACATCGCTAAAGAGTGGAGTAATCGTCCCATAAATTTAGGAAAAATAACACTCCTTGAAAAAGCGATGAATTTAGACGCAGTAGAGATTGTTGCTCAAGCAACACCGGTAATTCAGAGTGGAGACACCACCCAAATAAATGCCAGCGCTTTTAAAACCAATCCGGATGCGAACATAGAAGATTTAATCACAAAAATGCCTGGAATAACCATTCAAGATGGCAAAGTACAAGCACATGGCGAAAATGTACAAAAAGTATTAGTCGATGGACAAGAGTTTTTTGGCGATGATGCAAATACAATCCTTAAAAATCTACCCGCAGAAGTAGTGGATAAAATTGAAATATTCGACAAAAAAAGTGACCAAACCGAAGCGTCAGGTTTTGATGATGGGAATACAATCAAAACCATCAATATTGTCACGAAAGTTGAATTTAGAAATGGGACATTTGGAAAAGCTTACGCTGGGTATGGATTTGACAACAAGTGGAAAGCCGGAATGAACCTCAACTTCTTTAAAGAGAAAAGACGATTTGCAATTCTGCTAAATTCAAACAATGTAAACGAACAGAACTTCTCTTCTGAGGATTTATTAGGTGTAATGAGTAGCACTAAAAGTAGTGGTGGCAGCAAAAGAGGAGGAAAAGGTGGAGGTGGACAGCCCAATGACGCGGGTAACTTTTTAGTAAATCAGAAAAATGGAATTACCACCACGCAAGCACTCGGTGTCAATTATGTAAATCAATGGAAAAACATCAATTTTTCGGGAAGTTACTTTATTAACTATTCCGATAATCTTGCAAACGAAAATCTCTTCAGATATTATGCAACTTCCGTAAACGAAGGATTCACGTATGAAGAGCAACAAGAAAGCAATAGCAAAAACCTGAACCATCGATTAAACCTAAGGATTGACTGGAAAATTGACTCCTTAAACTCCATATTATTTCAGCCTAGAGTTTCGTTCCAACAAAACAATGCAGCGAGCAATATGGATGGGAAAAATCAAATAATTTCATTGTTACAAAGCATCACCAACAATGATTTTAAATCAAATCTAACAGGAGCAAATATCTCTGCACCCATTCTTTATCGACATACTTTCAAGAAAAAAGGAAGGTCATTCTCACTATCCCTCACTCCAAGTTACAACCAAAACCGTGGTGATAACTATCTTAACACCTTTGCTGAATTTTACTCCGACACAACCACAATCGAGCTTTTAGATCAATTCTCAAATCGAAACATGCAAGGAGTATCAATTTCGAGCAATGCCTCATACACCGAACCAGTAGGCAAATTGGGCATGTTGAATTTCAACTATAGAACAAATTACACCTATAACAAATCGGAAAAAGAGACATTTAACTACTCACCGTACTTAAATGAATACAATCTCTTTGATACTACTCTTTCCAATGTCTACAACAGCGAATATGTATCACACACATTTGGGACTAGTTACCGATACAGAAAAGACAAAATAAACATGAGCGCAGGATTGTCATACCAACTTGCACAACTAAATGGAGATCAAATATTTCCCTACGCTTACTCCATAAACAAAACATTCAATAGTATTCTTCCAAATTTACAATTACAATATAAATTTTCGAAGAAAAAAAATATCCGCTTCAACTATCGCAGTTCGAATAGAGCACCCTCCATTTCGCAACTTCAAAATGTAATCAACAATTACAACCCACTTCAATTGACTACTGGGAATCCAGATTTAAAACAAGATTGGCAAAACTCAATAACCATTCGATATACCACATCAAATTCAGACAAAGCAACCTCTTTTATGGCTTTATTGAGCAACTCCATCATTCAAGATTACATGGTTAACAATAGCGTAATTGCTACTAGTGATTCAATAATTGCCGATGGGATAACGTTAGCAAGAGGTTCGCAACTCACCAAACCCATCAACATCGATGGATATTTTAATGTAAGATCATTCAACGTTTACAGTTTTCCTTTATCCAAAATAAAATCTAACTTAAGTCTGAATTTTGGGGCATCGTACATCAAAAATCCCGGAATGGTTAATAATCAAATAAATTTCTCTAACAATTACAATGCAGGACTGGGATTTGCCTTAAGTAGCAACATTAGTGAACGATTTGATTTTATCGTATCGTCGAATACCACTTACAATAATACATCAAACACATTGCAAGCAGGGTTAAACAGCGACTACTTGAATCAAAATTCAAAACTAAAAATCCAAATAATGCCTTGGAAATGGCTTGTGATCCAATCTGATGTTAACCATTTGTACAATAGTGGATTATCCAAAACTTACAACCAAAACTATCTACTATGGAATGCTGCAGTAGGATATAAATTTCTAAAAGACAAGAAAGCGGAATTACGATTGAGTATTTTTGACATTTTAAAACAGAACAACAACATTTCACGAAATACTGTAGAGACGTATTATGAAGATATTAGAACCAATGTTTTGCAACAATATGTATTGCTCACTTTTTCGTATAACATCAAATATTATAAAGACGCAAAAGCAGTCACTGAAAAATCTAATTAGAAATTAAACGCTGAATATATTACCTTAAATCCGCAACAAATTGCTTAGATTGCAATTAACATACTATATTACAGATGTTTACATATAGCATAAATTTCATTTACTTTAGTGGAAAAATAATTTATGAATATTGCTATCTCAGACCGACCTTGTTTAATCCAACTTTTTCAGTAGAGATTTTTGAAAAAATATCTATCTGAATTAGTTGGATTAAACCCTCGATCCGAATTTCGGGGTAAAAAAGCGTTAAGAACCGAGTCCCACTTTTTGGGTCGAGCTCAATACGACCGATTAATAATAAAACATTCTCGTATTAAAAAGAGGTGATTTTACGGCCTGCCCTCGAATATCAAGTATAATCAAAATGTGATTTAGAAACTTTATATTCGGGGATTAGCAGTCCCGTAAGGACAAGATGTCGGTAAAAAAAAAGATGATACAATTTAAAACGAGTCCCCTAGGGACGTAACCTTATAAGAATTTGAATTGATTGGTATTTCTACGGTTACGTACCTAACAGCACTCAATGATCGTTTTTTTATAATTTTTACCGACATTACGTCCCTGACGGGACTTGAAATTGGTTACAGAAGTTTATCCCGCACGGCGGGATGTCAAGACAAAAGTATCCATCAAAAACTGTTTCTTTTGAGTTAAATAGTTTTCTGTCTTAAAATAGACCGGCATGCTATCTATGACCGACCTTGTCAAAAAAGCGTTAAGAAAAAGAGGTGATTTTACGGCCTGCCCTCGAATATCAAGAATAATCAAAATGCGATTTAGAAACTTTATATTCGGGGATTAGCGAGGCGGGTGCG
>JBBRGJ010000056.1:0-19352 GCA_038240835.1 Bacteroidales bacterium
CGAAACATCATTACTGGAGTATAGTATACGGATACTCCATAATTAATCATTGAGTACTCTTCGGATGTTAGTCCAATGGGTTGATAATCAAACTGTGACTGTGTGAAAAGATACGCAAAATAGGTAGCGTAAAAATCAGGATATTGGTTTGTCTTGAAATATTCCAAAAATTTAAAATCATCCAAAAGGTGAGCTTTAGGATACTTTTGTTCAAAAAACTCATTTTCATAAAAAGAGTTTAATCCTTCGTCCAACCAAGGATATTCTCGCTCGTTAAAACCAATAATTCCATAAAGCCAATTGTGACCGACTTCGTGAACAACTATTCGTTTGGTGGTTTTTTTGTCATATGTATTTACAACGGTAATCATTGGGTATTCCATCCCTCCACCGGCAGCCAGAGCGCCTTCCACAGCAGTGCAACTTGAATATGGATATTCGCCCAACTTTTGTGAGTAAAATAAAATTGTCTCTTCAATATAATTGGGAACATCTCTCCAAATGTCTCTGCTTGTGGGTAAATAGTATGCATAGGCAGTTACTTTTTTCTGACTTAGAGGAAGGGTGACCATTTTCCGACTAATCAAAAAACGTTTATCAGCAAACCATGCAAAATCGTGGATACTGTCCTGATAAAATCGAACTGTTTTGAGCGTGGTGGATGAGATTGGATAATTGGTTTCATCAAACATCGATGTTTCACTTTGCTTCACTCTCTCTTCAATTCGGTTCTTCTCCTCGTTGTTTTCAATCATCACACCGGTGGCTGCTACAAAATAGTTTTCGGGCAATGTGATGGAGACATCGTACGATCCAAAGTTGCTATAAAACTCGCCCATGTCTAAATAAGGCATTGGATGCCAGCCTTTTGTGTCGTAAACTGCAATTTTTGGAAACCATTGGGTAATCTGATACGATTGTCCTTGATGTCCCATTCTGGAAAAATCTCCAGGTATTTTCACTAAAAACGGAGTCTCTATTGTGAGTGAGTCACCAGGTAATAAGGGTTTTGCAAGTTCAATAAGCGCAATATCTGATTCGTCTTTTTTACTGGAGTAGGTTGCGGGTTCTCCGTTTATCTTAAAGTCGAGATTCCGGATATATCCCCGTTGCGAGGGCGATGCGTAAAATAGCTTTGTATTCCCATTATTCACTTGCTGTTCCACCAGTTTTGTGTTCCTATTGGAATATCCATTTGCCCACAAATGCACATAGATTTTGGTCAATGTATCGGGAGATAAATTGTAATAGGTGATTTTTTCAAAACCCGTCAATTGATGCATTGCATCGTTTAGGGTAACGCTAATATTGTAGTTTGCACGTTGCTGAAAGTAGTTTTTTTCTTGGGCTAAAACTAAATTGGCAAACATGAAAATTCCGATAATAATTAAGCTTTTTTTCATGGGGTTATTTTGTTTTTAGTAACTCTTTTAACGATTTTCCTGAAGCAATGATTCTATTTTCACCATCTACAATTACGTAAAATGGAATATTTGTATTGGTGATATTAAACGTCTGTGCGGTAAAGCCTTGCAGTCCTTTTAAATCGATAAGATGAACAAAGTTAGGATACTCTTTGGGTGCGTAATTTTGCCAAAGTTCATATTGCTGCTCAAACGATATTGCAATTACTTTATATCCCTGCAAGGCTGATTTTATAAGCCCTCTGTCGGAATGATCCACCAACGATTGAATGTTCCAAAAGAGAATTAATTTGCGAGGTGCTTTTATTTTGGAAACATCAATCAGCTCATCTTTGCTGTTTGGTAATTCAATATTAGGAAGGATTTTTCCCTTTTCGAGCGCTATTTCACTTTTTAACCGTTGGTCTTCAAATATTTTCTGCTCCAAAAACAGAGCGTGAAATTTTGCTACATGCTTATTGTTTGGCATCTTCAACTGTAAGTTTTTATCAATACTTTCCATGACCGAAAAATCCTCTTTGGCGTTGAAAAATGAGCGACGACCAATGGTTTGATAAAAAGCCACTATGGTTGTAATAGAAGTTGGATTATTCTGAATAAACGTTTCCAACCAGATTTTATGCGCGTTAAACATCTGATAATAAGCCGTATCAATGGTGATTTTAACGGAGTCAAACTTCTCTGAGTATTGATATTCTTTAAAAATTTTGCTCAATGAATCGGTCACCCGGTAACAATCATCCAGCTTGTGATTGAGTTCGAGCATCTTGTTATTTTCCGATGATCCCACAATTTCTGTTGGGTAACCCAAACTGTCGGCAGGAGCTTTTATCTTAAAAATAGTTCCCGGTTCCAATACGATGCTGATAAAATTGTTTGCACTGCGACGTAAAAAGTAAAATCCTATTTCGTCCACTTTTATCTTCGCATTAAATTTTTGATTGATTACTGCCACAGAATCAATTTTCTGAACTCCATTTGGAGTAAGCTCTTCGATGATAATCCAAGGAAAACTTTCTCCGGTAATTTCACCTTCTATCCACACTTCGTTCTCCTTGGGTTTGTTGTTGCAACTAGCCAAACATGCAATCAGCAAAAGAATTGATAGAGTTATTTTTATCTTCTTAATCATGTGAATAAATTTAGGTAGAGCAAAGTTAATTATTATTTGAGAATAATCATTGTATTGACTAGTAAATTACAATAAACCCGTGGGATTCGCTTTGCGTTGAAGGGATTGATATTTTGAAAATGTGATTCTTTTTACACCTTAAAATAGTTAAACCACAGACCATGCTAGCTGAAGTCTGCGGTTTAATCAAAACAAGTCCAATTTAGTCAGTGATTTTTTTCAAGTTCACCTTTGTCCATCGATACTCCTATATATCTAAACTAATCGTCGATTTCAATTCTGTAGCTTTTGTTTCACTGCCAATGTGATCTTTTTGCAATTTGTGAAATCTAGGATTGTTTATTTTTCAATTGAATTTGCTTCATTTTTTGGAAATATAATGGATAACACAACTGAAATTACAAGAATTCCAATGATGGTGATGAGGGAGTATAATATTGGGATTTTATAAAACCCAACAATGACCATTTTTACTCCTACAAAGACCAATATTGCTGATAAACCATATTTGAGATAGTGGAAATATTTAGTAATTCCTGCCAAGGCAAAATAGAGCGCGCGTAGTCCAAGAATGGCAAAAACATTCGAGGTGAAAATGATAAATGTATCCGAAGAGATAGCTAAGATAGCAGGGATAGAATCAACTGCAAAAATCAAGTCTGTAAACTCAACAATGAGTAAAACAACAAAGAGAGGAGTGGCAAAGGTTTTTCCATTAATTTTGGTAAAAAATTTTCCTCCATGCATGACTTCTGTAACAGGGAAAAAGCGTTTGAAGAGGCGAACCAAGGGGTTTTTATGTGGATCAATTTTCTCCTCTTTGTGGAAAAGCATTTTTGCGCCAGTAAAAATCAAAAAAGCTCCAAACACATAGATAATCCAATGAAACATGCTGATAAGAGCCACTCCAGCAAAGATGAAAATCGCCCGCATAATCAATGCACCAAGAATTCCCCAAAACAGGACTTTGTGTTGATATTTTGGTTCTATGTTAAAGTAGGTAAAGAGCATGATAAATACGAAAAGGTTGTCGATGCTCAATGATTTTTCTATCACATAACCAGTGAGAAATTCAATGGCTTTATCTTTTCCCAAGAAAAGATAGATTCCGTAGTTGAAAATTAATGCCAAAGATATCCAAATGGCACTCCAAATAAGTGCTTCCTTAATTTTTACTTCGTGCGATTTGCGATGGAATACTCCCAAATCTAATGCTAACATAACAAAAACGAAGATGATAAATCCAATCCAAATATAGCTGTCTATGATCATAATTAATTATTTTAAAAAATATACTTTATTAATGCAAATCCACCCACTAAAAGAACGGTGAATCCGATGGCTAAAAAATTGAAATATTTGTCGATAAACTTCTTTATTGATGGCCCATATTTCCATATTAGAAAAGCAATAAAGAAAAAGCGAGCTCCTCTACTAATGAGTGAGGCAAAGATAAACATGATTAAGTTGAGATCGAAAACTCCCGCCGTAATTGTAAACACTTTGTATGGAATTGGAGTGAACCCAGCCGTGAAAATCACCCAAAAATCCCATTCAATAAACAGATGCTTGATGTCGTTGAATAATTCGACAGAAAATCCAGGGATGTTGTTGAAAAAGAAATTGGCAAAGGGGGTGAAACTGCCATCCGAAGAGGTCCAAGCATAATAACCGATGGCGTAGCCAAAAAAGGCTCCAATCACCGATCCTGTAGTTGTGATAAATGCATATTTAAACGCTTTTGCTGATGCTCCTAATGCCAAAGCAATGAGCAGAATGTCCGGTGGAATGGGAAAGAAAACGGATTCTGTAAATGCCAAAATAAATAGAGCAACAACTCCATGTTTTGATTCTGCCCAACTCAGAACCCAATTGTATAATCGCTTGATCCAGTTCATGTTATTATAAAATTTTAAATATTACTAATGCGTAAGTGGCAAATCGGACATAGCGAAATAACGCCCAAAGTAGATAGTGCTTAAAGTTGTAATTAATAAGTCCGCAAGCCAAACTTACAATAGAGTGAGGCAGTGGTAACATCGCACCGATAAAAATGAATAATCCGCCCCACTTTCGCAAATTTGCGATATGTAGTGCAATTTTATTTTCTATGTGATTTTTTACAGAAGGAATTAAAAATAGAGATTTTCCAATAAAATAGGCAATAATTCCCCCAAGGTATGACATGGTTGCTAATATAAATAGGAAGAACCATGGAGTAGCTGATTTTGAGGCCCAAGCAATAAATATTTCAGGAGGCACAAGACCTAATACCGTCTCGGAAGTGAGAAAAAATGCGAATATTACTTGAGGTGAATAGGTTGCCACCAAAGAGTTTAAAATTGCATTGAAGTCTAAAAAAAAGTACTCAAGGGCTAATATTATTCCAATAAACAATGCAATAACGATTCCTCCTTTAATGGCTGTGTTTTTTAAAAATGAGTAAAATCGAGTTATTTTATAGTATCTATTAAGTATTAACAATCGGTCTTTTGAAATGATGATTTTCATAAATTGTGATTAAGGTTTTTAGTGGTTTTTTTTCATGATATTTAAAGATTAAATTTCCAGAATAATCGGTTTCCTATCATGAAACTGTTTGATTGACATACAATTTACTGAAATTCATGTAAACTTCTTGTTTAATGAAAAAACAAATAAATCATCATTTTAAAATAGGATAATGAATTCAGAAAAAAATGGTTATGCTTTGGGAGGCTGCCAATGGGATAGCATGGATTCAATAATCAGATTATTGCCATTATATTCTAATGGGTAAATGTAATGTGAAGAAAAAAAGTAGATATTGCTGATAGGGTTAACATGATCGTCTTCGTTGAAATCAAAATCTGAATTCAAACTAATTGAATTGGAAGAGCATTCAGTCTTAGGCTCAGAAGGGAATGAAAACATATCAGAGCTCATGCCATTATAATAACTTATCACTATTCCAATAATGAATACAAAGTTTAATAGCATGTGGTATCGACTCTTTTTCATGATGCAAAATTAACAAAAATATGATTGCAAACTTTTTAATTTAATTTATTCCTTGAAACTTCACCCTTTTTAAATCTAAATATAATGGGAATAACAAATTTTTACTCAAAATGTTTACGACGGTAAAACAATGTGTGGTAACTATTGATTTGGTCCGATATGGTGCGATTTATTGGTCGAACAGTGTGGTGGATTTTTTGATCGGAAGTTGATAGGCTTCATTAGATACGAATCAAAAATAAAAATCACCCCTTTTTCAACGTAAAAGCAAACGTAGAACCTACGCCTAAAGTGCTTCTTACGTTAATCGACTGTCGGTGAGCTTCAATAATATGTTTTACGATGGCCAATCCTAAACCAGAACCGCCCACATCGCGCGATCGGTTTTTGTCTACTCGATAAAATCGTTCAAACAAACGGGGGATGTGCTCTTCCGAAATACCCATGCCCTGATCGGTAATTTCGACCAATACATACTCATCCATATCGAAGAAACTAATTTTGGTTTTTCCTTTTCCTTTTGAATTATGACCGTATTTTATGGAGTTGTCAATCAAATTAGCAAGCACTTTTTTTAAATTTTCTTTGTCGGCAGACACTTTTATTGGAAACTCATAAGGCTCTGCAAAGGTGAGTTTTATATTAAAGATTTCTGCTTTGGTTTCCAACAAATCGATTACCTCGCGAGTGAGTGATGCTAAATCGAACGTGCTTGTTTTAAGAATCTGTATTCCCGATTCTAATTGCGAAATCTCTTCCAAATCATCTATAATCTCAATCATCCGGTCGATGTTGCGTTCTGCTCTTTGTAAAAAGGACTTTGCCGTCTGCTCATCGTCCACTCCACCGTCTAATAAAGTGAGTACATATCCTTGAATATTTGTAAGCGGAGTTTTGAGTTCGTGCGAAACATTGCCCAAAAACTCACGACGATATTGTTCTAGTCTTTTTAATTCGGCAACCTCTTCTTTGTTCTCCTCAATCCATGCTTTGACTTCGGTATCTACCTCTTCTAAAGACTTTTTGGAAATAATTCGTTGCTGAGTTTCATTCTCTTTTTTTGAAATTTTGTAGTTGTGAATGTTCTTGTAAATCAACCTAATTTTTTCGACCATGTATACCTGAAAAAAATAGGTTGCAAAAAAGTAGATGGTGCCAAAAATTAATACGCTAAAGGCAAGAATAAAAACTACATCGAATTTTTTGAAAAAATAAAACCAACAAAACAAAATAGTAGCGGCAACAAATGAGACGATTAAGGCAAGGCTTAGAGAAAGTTGCTTATGATTGGTTGATTTCATTGATTCTCTTTTAGTGAAATAAAGGATTGCAAATATAGTATTATTTCATGAAAAATATTCTGAAAATGGATGATTTAGAATTGTCTAAAATATATTTTAGAGTCTAATCTTCATATTTATACCCTACTCCTTTAATCGTTTTAATAATGCCAATATCCATTTTTTCCCTAATCTTGCGAATGTGTACATCAATAGTCCTGTCACCTACAATTACGTCATCGCCCCAAACTTCTGTGAGAATTTCCTCACGTCTGAAAACTTTATTCGGCTTGGATGCTAATAGTGCTAGCAATTCAAACTCTTTTTTGGGCAAACTATGTTTTACGTCTTTGTATGTGATGGTATATTTCTCTTTGTCTACCACAATGGTTTGCAGCGATAAAGTTCCTTCTTTGTCACTCCCAGTGTTGAGTCTTCGCAATAAAGATTTTACTTTGCTAACCAATATTTTTGGTTTAATTGGTTTTTGAATAAAATCGTCGGCACCTGCTTCTAAACCGGCTAGTTGAGAATAATCTTCGCTGCGAGCTGTTAGAAACGTAACGAGGGTATTGTTGAGTTCTGGCACATTGCGAATCTCCTGACACGCTTCTATTCCATCCATGACAGGCATCATGATGTCCAAAATTATTAAATGAGGAATCTCCAATTTCGCCTTTTCCAAAGCTTCTTTGCCATTGAGTGCAGAAAAGACTTGATAGCCCTCTTTTGCTAAATTATATCGGATAAATTCGATAATATCTACGTCGTCGTCTGCCAAAAGTATTTTTATTCCACTGTTTTCTATCATTTATCTCTTATTTATTGCAAATATATCTCTTTTTTTTGTTCTACTTCCATTTGAGTGGAAGAAAGCACAAATATCAAAATTGTTATTTAAAAAATGTCATGCTGTCACGATCTATCGTGTTAATCGAAGTATTATAGTGAAACCCTTGTGAATGCCCTTCCCTTCAAGTTCGTTGCGGCGAATCAGGACCAGCGCCGAAATCGTGGCAAACAGGCTCGTTCCGAATGGGTCAACGCATCGCCCTGTATCGCGCCGTCCTTCGGTTTGTAGTAGATCCTAACAAATAGGATAGTGCTTTTTCATTATTTTCCTGCCTAAAATATAAGTTGCCGATGTTTGATAGACAGGAAGAAATGTATTCACAATTTCCTAGGTTGTACATATGAACAAAGTAAGTTTTCCGAAAGTGTGAATTAGTAACAGGATAATCCGTTTTAATCATAAAATATTGAGTGCAAAGTTGCAATTTTTTTGGATTATTTATGATATAAAGAGAATGAAAAAAAGAGCTTCATTCCCGAAGCTCCTTTCACAAAACAAAGATAGATTATTGAGCTATTATTTTTGAAATGGTAGCGCTCATATTCTGGCTGATTTTTAAGAAATATATTCCCGATTTCAGTCCGAGAAATGTGTGATTTATAGAGAATTTTCCAACAATAACCTCTTGAGAAAACAGTTGGTCAATTTTTCTTCCAGTAATATCATAAAGGTCGATATTCACAATGCCAGCTTTCTCAACATTCAATTCAATCGTAATGTTGTTGATAAATGGATTAGGGTATATATTTTGAGCAGAAACAACTTGATTTACATTAATAGATTGAGGAACATGCCAAATTGAACGATTAATTACTTGTGAGCCAGCTTGTGGTTGAAAATTTGGATTTGTAAGATTAAAAGGATCTTCAATCTGTAACATACTATTAGTAGCTAAAGTATCATTGTGTCGAGATGTAGCAAAAAAGTAATTATGAACTGCTGCTAATCGAGCCAATGAATCGGCAGCAGTAGTTCCAGTGGTTCCTATACTGAAGAATTTGTCACTTTTAGCTCCAGCAATTATTGAATATTCTATCTTAAGTTCGTTGGCTTGAGCATTGGCTTCTGTAAGTGCTCCATCGATGCACAAACCATAAGGATAGCCGGCAAAGAATGTATTATAAATACTTAACGCTGAATTTCTCCGGATATGCATAGCTCTTCTGTAGTTGGTATTCACTAAATCGGAACCATTTACCAGGGGACCGAATACACTAATATTGCTAAAAGTTGCAGAAGTTTTTGGGGAATTAGTACTCCCGCTAGCATCATTATCCGACTCAAAACCATTTGATTGAGAAATATCAGCAATATTTGGGTCTCTCAAAACTACTCCAAACTGGACGTTTCCACTATATCCGTTATCAGTATCAAAATCATCATCAAGTCCGCGGAAAGCAATTAAATATTTAGCATTAACCGCACCGCCAAACCATTCGAAAGAATCATCGTTAGCCATAGAGACCTGAATGTGATCGATCTTGGTTTTATTGCCCACACTATAAAAAGTGAGTCCGTTGATTTCCTTGTTGGGCTGAAGCGCATAGCCGGCATATTCAATACGAACATAGCTCAAAACACCTGAGCTGTCTGCATTATCATTTCCGCCATACGTGGAGCGGATTCCACCCTCTGCTATTCCTGAACCTCCTGCAAGGTTATTGATTGCATTTCCACATAATACCACTCCGCCCCAGTCGCCACCAGCACGAGAACCTGCAGGATTATTTGAGGTGAAAATAATTGGATTTGTAGCAGTTCCCTGAGCAATAATCTTTGAACCTTTTTCAACAATAAGAGATGCAGTAGCATCGCCGCCGCGAATAATTGTTCCTGCAGGAATTGTAAGTGTCGCATTTTGTGTTACATACACGAATCCCATCAGTTTATATACGGTCGAGGCGTTTAGCGTAGTGTTGGTATAAATACTGTCAATAAGAGTAGCCGTAGTAGTCGGGTAATCTACTACATCTGGGTTAAAGTTTGCCCATCCAGAAGTCCAGTTATTAACTCCATCAAATGCGCCAATGTAATTTACATGGTCAAAAAATGGATTTGTAATTTGAGCGTTTATGCTCATGATAATTCCGAGGAGAAACACGGTTAAAAAGGATTTTTTTTTCATTTTTTTTGTTTTTTTGTTTTAGATTATAAATTTGTTTTAATCTGAAACAAAACTACAACAACAACATAAAGTGACGATTAACGGAATGTTATGTTTGTATAATGCATGACTACTCTATATAAAATTAAAGTTATGATACGTTCATCTCTATAGCTAAAAGAGCCCTTAGATCTTCTAAAGGCTCTTTTCATAATTTGTAGTAATCTAAATCATTTAAAACACATACGTGATTCCCAAATTAAATTGACTTCCTGGAATGGAACTTTTAGTTTCTTGTATTCTTTTCGATAATGTGTTTGGTGAACTACTCAAATAAACATTTTCTTCTTGCTGATAGACAATATGTTGGTTTAACAGGTTTTTCACGCCAAACTTTACAGATAAGTGGTGCCCAAATTTTTTGGCAATTGAAAAATCCAATAAATTACGAGGCATTTCGTAGATATGAGGATCGTTAATTGTGCCCACAAATGCAATTCTAGATCCAATAACATTATATAATAAAGTAACCGAAAATTGGGCGGAGTCGTTTTGATAAAAAAGTCCTGTGTTAATAATATACGGCGACTGTCCCTGCATCGGGCGGTTTTTATTCCGTTCTAACGGATCAATTACGGTTACACTACTTTTGATTAAAGAAGCATTAAGCACTACACTAATATCGTTGATCCAATTAAAGTGGCGATTTGAAGGATTTATAAATTTTAATGATTTTCGTGCATCGAATTCCGCTCCAAAGCTTCCAGCACTTTCAGCATTTTTAAATGTTATATTTTTTCCACTCCCTGCATTTATGGCAACCGCTTCAATCGGGTTAAAAAACTTCTTATAAAAAAAACCAATATTTATCATCTCATTAGCTGATGGATATGCTTCATATCTGAAGTCAAAATTTTGAATGTAGGCTGATTTCAATTCCGGATTTCCATATATTCCAGCTTTTTCTTCAAAATTATAGAATATATAAGGGGCTATTTCGCGAAACTCAGGTCTGTTGATGGTCTTTCCGTATGCTATGCGTAAAAGGTTTTTCTTATTAAATTGATAACTAATATTTACAGAAGGAAAAAGATTCAGAGTATCGTAATTTTGTTTATATTCAGAATAGTTGGTATTTGTAGAAGACAGAATTAACGCATAGTTCTCAATTCTTACTCCTCCCGAAATGGTAATTTTATTAAATGCAATAAATTTTGCCATCAAATATCCAGCTTCCAGTTGAGATTGTGCGGTGTAAGAATCCGATGGATTGGTGGCTTCATCCAATCTAATGCCTCTTTTTGTATTGATGTTGGTGTCCGAAAAAACCACGTCAATGGGTTTATAACCTAAATCCCATGGAGTACTACTATTGCGTACAAATCCGAAAAGGCGAGAATTATACGCACGGTCTTTGTCTTCGAAATAAGCTCCTATCCTAATACGAGGCTGTAATGATTGCAGGATATTTATTTTTTGCACCAAATTAATTGCAAACGTTTTAAGCTTTTCACGCATGTCGGTAAACAATCTGCCCGCCAATTCAGGATCAGCCCGGTTTGGAAAATACAATGAATATTGGTTATAATACGGACTTTCCACATCCTGATCAAAGCCAAGTGTTTGAGTCAAACGGCGAATATCGGGTTGTTTTCTAAGCGTAGAGGAATAACCTAAAGTCCAGTTTACGGTCGTGTTCTCATTGAAAAATTTATGTAGCCCATTGAGTTGACCGCTGTATAATGTTTGCTCACTGTAGCCAAGTTCGGTAGATTTTACATACACGCCACGGTTATATTCGACCCCCTCTCTCAGGGTGGTTTTTGTCACACCTTGCTGATTAAATAAGTTTTTAAATTCAATCGTGTGATGATTATTAATTAAGAAAGCCCAATTCATCATCCCATTAATTGCTATGGTTTGGCTATACACTTTATCATAAAACTGATAGGAAGAAACGCTTTTGTCGTTAATAGTATCGTAGCTTATGTAAGAAGCTAATGCGTTTTCGGCATAGTTATAACTGTTGCTGTACGAAAGTGAGGAACGGTTTGATATACGGATTTTTTTTACTTTAAACATTCGTGCAAAGAAAACGGAAGCACTTTGATCGATGGGTGCTTTGGTGGCATAGCTTTCCCATGTTTTGCTGAACGCCCGTCCAAAATCAGTGCGGAGTTGCTTGTTTTCTGCCGTGGGATTATTGATGATTTGCTGAAAATCATGAGTGGATGGAATTATTGACGGTATTGCCCTTGTCCCGTCGTCGTAGCCCCAAAAATCGGTTGCTCCACCATCGTAGGTTCGAAATGTTTTTGCAGTGGTTGAAGTTTTAAATCCAGTATTGTAAGAAAAAGAAAAAACATTTTTGTCTAGCGAGTTTTTAGTATCTATTTGAATATTAGCGCCAGCAAAATCAGCAGGAATTTCCGGTGACGGGGTTTTGAAGACCATAATCCGATCAATAGCATTGCTTGGAATCACATCAAATGAGAATGATTTAACATCCGATTCGGAGCTTGGGGCACCAGAGCCATTAAGGGAAACGGTATTGTATCGTTCACTCAACCCTCGAACCACAATAAAACGATCATCGATAATGGTCACACCCGGAATTCGCCGGACGACTTCAGAAGCGTCTTTATCGGTAGTCTTTGCAATTTGTTGCGAAGAAACGCCCGAGACAACTGCATCGCTACTTTTAATACTACTTATCATAGATACTTCCGTGTCTTTTTTTCGAGTTTCACTCACCACCACTTCTGAAATTGTGGTAATAGACTCTTCCAATTGCGCATTAACGACAGTCGCCAGATTTTCAAACACTTTTACTTTTTCAAAACGTTGCTGATTATACGAAATAAAAGAGACGATAATCGTATAAATACCTGGCTTCATGTTTCTAATTTCATATTGTCCATCAAGATTGGTGGTAGATCCTACCGTTGTTCCCTCAATATAGACATTGGCGCCAATAATTGTCTCTTTTGTCTTTTTGTCAATAATCACTCCTTTAATTGAGCCTGTTTGTCCGAGCGATATCGATGTTTGAATTATCAATATACTGATTAATAATATATTGGTCTTAATTTTTCTCATTTTTTGTTTATTTATTATCACAGTGCAAAGCAATAAATTTAGTACTAACTAAAGATTACCCCGACTTTAACTTTCGGTTAACTGATTATCGCATATTTTTGAAATTCAATTTGCTTAATAAAATATTTATCGACTGACATAGTGATACTTAAGTGTATTTTGTTCAATTCTCGTCAAAAAAGCTACTAAATAAATCCCTAACCTAATAGTAAGACTGGCTTTATTTTGAGTTAACATAGAGATGCTAACTTTGCCATATCAAACAAACAATAAAAACAATAAAAATGAAAAGTCTAATTTTTACAGTAGTATTAATCATAAGTTTAGGGTCTGCAATTGCAGAAAACGGGAACAAAAGCAACGCTTCAACTAATAATAAGAATGCAACCGTAAGCGGAAAAATTGTAGATATAAAAACAGGGGAAAGTGTCGCAGGAGCTTGTGTTACGGTTTTAGGAACCGATATTAAAGTATATACTGATTTGGATGGAAATTACTTCATCTCAAATTTATCTTCCGGTGTTCATACGTTGAATGTAAACATGATTTCGTACAAGACAAAGAGCGAAATTAGATTAAACACATCCCTAGGTTCTACCGTGGATAAAAACATTGTTATTGAACCCGAATTTTAATTATCGGATCTCTTTTAAAATCAGATTAGCAGCAGACAATCAATCAGTTTGCTGTTTTTAATTTATCATCAACATGCAAAAAACAACCTATCTCACGGCCATTCTTTTATCCGCAGGATTATATGCTGGAGCGCAAAAAATTGAAATTATTGACGGATTATACTTCGAGGGTCGAAAACCATTTTCGGGAATTTACAAGGACACCAGTATTACCGGCATTTTGGTTCAAACCATTTCGCTAAAAGAGGGGAAGCCTGACGGAAAAACTTTGGTTTTTTATGATAATGGAAAAATAAAAGAGGAGCGATTTTATAAGAACGGTTTGCGCGACAGTATTTGGATTACCTGGTCTAAATCAGGCGAAAAGCTTGCTATTGCTTCGTTTATCAATAATATAAAAGACGGAAACTGGATAGTTTGGGATGAAAAGGGAACCCAACGTTACGATATGTATTACCATAATGGAGAAAAGAGAGGCCACTGGAAAATGTGGGATGAATCGGGAAAACTCATGCAGGAAAAATTCTATAAATAGTGGTTCTGCAACTTTGGAATGATTCATCTAATAAAATCAATTACCATATCGTGGATTCCGCCAAATTCAGCGGAAGCGTTTTTAATCAAAACCATCATTTTAAAATAGAATTTGGAAACCTTTTAGATGAAATTATAGCTGTCCAAATATTTAGTTAATAACGAATTAACAATATTGATTATTATTTAGCCAAGGTCAATTGTGAGAAAAATCGAATTGAAACATGTATTTAGCTTTTTCTGTTTTGATATCATTCTGCATTTAAATATCATAAAAAACATTATAATAACTTTTATTTAAACTTTTTAAGTCTAAATTTGTTTTTTATAATATTATCAATGTTTTAAAAAAAATGCGCAAAAAAATAGTATTCCTATTATTGGTTTTTTCAACCAGTTTATCCGTTGCCTTTGCCCAAGTGACAAAAATCATGGGCAATGTGATGGCGAGCGATACTAAAGAGCCCATTCCTTTTGTTAATCTAATATTGAAAGGGACTAATAATGGGGCTACCTCAAACTTTGAGGGTGTTTTTTCTATTCAGTCAAAATCCACCTCCGATACCCTGATTGTGAGTTGCATCGGTTACCAATCGCAAAGAATTAAAATAAATACGGCTCATTTCCAAAAAATCGAAGTCTATCTTGTCCCCAATAGTACCAAATTGTCCGAATTTGTGGTTAGATATTCGGGCAATCCTGCGGATAGGATTTTGGATAGTATTATCAAATTTAAAAGTAAGAATAACTCTTTTGATTATGATTACATTGAATATGAGGCATATAACAAGGTGCAATTTGATATGAATAATATCGATGAGAAATTTACTCAGAAAAAAGCATTCAGAAAATTTGACTTTATCTTTGATTATTTAGATACTTCTACCGTCAATGGGAAAATTTATTTGCCTTTTTTCTTATCAGAAACGATCTCTAATGTTTATCTCCGCAAAAATCCAAAAACTTCAAAAGAGTATATCAATGGACTTAAAATATCGGGATTAGAGAACCAAAGTATTAGCCAGTTTATGGGCGACCTTTTTCTTAATATCAATATTTACAATAACTATATTCCGCTTTTCGACAAAAGTTTTGTAAGTCCCATTGCCGATTTTGGAGGTAGTTTCTATCGATATTATCTGACCGATAGTGCTGAGGTTAATTCCAAATGGTCGTATAACATCTCTTTTAAACCCAAACGTCCTCAAGAGCTTACCTTTTCGGGGAATTTTTGGGTGGCAGACACTTCGTGGGCGGTTCAGAATATCAAAATGAATGTGGCTAAAGAAGCCAATTTGAACTTTATAAATGGGTTAGAAATAGAACAATCCTTTGATAAAATTGATAGCACCCACTGGGTAATTGTTAACGATAATGTAGTTGTGGATTTTAATGCCTTTGAAAATGCGAAAAGTACGACTGGTTTTTATGGACATAAAACTACTTCCTACAAATCGCATGTGATACAAATGCCCCGATCGGACGCTTTTTATAATACTCCCATGGATGTAATTACCAATGACAGTGCGCTGAATAGGAGCGAAACTTATTGGCAACAAACTAGGCATGATAGTCTATCCAAGGACGAGAGAACAATCTATTATATGATTGATACATTAAAATCTCTGCCTATTGTCAAAACATACATCGAAATTGTTGAAACGGTAATCAATGGATATAAAACATGGAATAAAGTTGAAATTGGTCCCTATATGTCCTTTTTGAGTTTTAATCAAACTGAAGGCACCCGAATTCGTATTGGCGGAAGAACGAGCAACGATTTTAGCAAAACACTTCAACTAAGTGCTCATCTTGCTTATGGAACTAAAGATACTCGTCTGAAATATGCCGGAAGTTTTCTCTATCTGTTCGAAAAATTTCCTCGAATTTCTATAGGTGGGGGAATAAAAAACGATATGGAACAGTTAGGGCAGAGCGATAATGCTTTTAGAGAAGATTTTTTGCTTGCTTCCCTATTTCGTCGAAGTGATGTAAACAAACTCTCCATGGTCGACCAATATCATCTCTTTTATGAACGAGAATGGTTGAATGGATTTTCTGCAAGAATTACCTATTTGTTTCGAGATATTTTCCCACTAGATAATAGCCGTTTTATTTTGCAAAATAATCTATATTCATCTGAAATTAAGAATATAACGACCAGCGAAGCTATTTTGAAACTCAGATACGCATACAAAGAGCGTTTTGTTGCAGGTGAATTCCTTAGGGCTAGTTTGGGAACGAAATATCCAATTATTACCTTACAATACAACTACGGAATTCCAGATCTTTTTGGAGGAAATTTTGAGTTTCATAAAGCTAAATTATTCGTCGAACATTGGTTTAATGTGGGCACGTTTGGTTGGTCTAAATATTATTTAGAAGTTGGCAAAATATTCACAAAACTCCCATATCCTCTCTTGAAAATGCACGAAGGTAACGAGACTTGGTTTTTTGACCCAATGTCTTTTAATACCATGAACTACTACGAATTTATTAGTGATCAATATCTTAGTCTAAGTTATACGCACCATTTTGATGGATTAATCCTGAATAAAATTCCATTGATGAGAAAACTTAAATGGAGAGAAGTGGGGTATTTCAAAGGACTGATTGGCAGTTTAGATAACAAAAACAAGAATTACAGCCTCTTTCCCGCTGGACTCACAGAACTCTCAACTCCATTTTACGAAGCAGGAGTGGGCGTAGAAAATATCTTCAAATTCATACGAGTAGACGCATTGTGGCGACTCTCGCACAGAGAAAATGTAAAAAGCAATTTTGGAATCTTCGCCTCTTTCCAATTTCAATTCTAAAAAAGCGGATAACTTGCCTATTATTTCAAAGTTATCCTGAGCCTAGCCTTCCCTGAGCTAGTCGAAGGGAAGGACTTCAAAAGTTTACACTATGTATACTTCGACAGGCTACCAATGACAGATTGAAAAAACTATTTCTGAGTTTTCTACTTTTCGAGTCTTCCTGAGTTAATCGAAGGACTTCAAAAGCACTTCCAAAAATGCTCTTTCTTTAATACTTCGATTATCACGATAGCTATCGTGACAGTATGACACTCATTAAATTATTAATTTTCAATATGTTAAGTTTAGAATATCAATGTATTTCCTCACTGTCATTAACCCTTTATTTCCAATTTTTTATTGGATGAAGGCTACCAATGACAGATTGAAAAAACTATTTCTGAGTTTTCTACTTTTCGAGTCATCCTGAGCCTGTCGAAGGACTGTAAAAAGGGCTTTAAAAAGTTCTCACTTTAATAGTTCGATTATCACGATAGCTATCGTGACAGTATGACGCTCAGAAAAGCATTAATAATCAACACCTTCAGCTGTGAAGGTCGGTAAATCTGCTCACTGTCATGAACTCTATATTTCCCAAAAAAATTTGGATAAAGTTTCAGTATGACCGTTTCAGAATAAAGTTTTTTATTTCTACTTCTTTCATTCATCCTGAGGAAGTTTGCCACGACTTGGCGTGGGTCGAAGGTAAAAGTCAAAAAAAAACCAAACTTAGAAATTATATTGAATAAATCCCAAAATCCGATGGTTGCCAATCTCTTTGAGTGTAATTCCACGATCAATATCTGCCGCTTCAACTACTCCCAAACTGTTCCGTTTGTTGCCATAAGCAGCCACTGTATTGTCATATTCTACTCCAAATCTGAGTGAGCCAACTGTGTATGATACTCTTGGCGCAATACGATATATGTATGCAATGTTGCTTCCACGAGAATAATATGAGTTTGAAGTGTTCCAATTACGAATGTTGAAATTTGATCCCATATTTTGAGTGTAACCTCCAAAAACTCCGACATTTATTTTTCCAAAGTTCACAAAAGCATCCATCCAAATTGCACCCGTAATAATGTTAGTGTAATCCCAATCAGTGCTCGCTAATGAGTTTGAATCGTATTTTATGGCGTAACCACCTAGCATGGTTTGGTCGTATAAATTTTCGCCGTAAGTTGCTTTTACTTTTACCCCAAATCGTTTGTTCTCGAATTGCAAATATGCAGATGCTGCGAAGGATTGAACCTTTTTATGGGTGCGAAGTGTGTCTGCTGTGACCAAACGGGGTTGCAGTTGCTTAAATTCTCCAACGACTCCAAATCCAATGAGCGAAGTGCTGTCTGTTTTTGGACGTGTGTAACTTAATCCCAATGTTATTTCTGGAACTACAGCATTCGAAAGATATTGATAACCAGCTCCGGCAGGACCTGTACTTGTGAAATCTCTTTGCGTTAAAGCGGCCAACGAAACTCTAATTCGTGTGCTGATATCATATTTTACCCTAATTTGAGGGGCGCGACTAAATGGCTGGAATGGAACGCCAGTATTGAAATTTAACGTGCCTGGAATACACTCATCGGTGAACAACGAATGCCAAGTTTGTCCTAACAATAACTCTGTTTTTGTCCAATTAAATTTTACAAATGCATGTCGAAGTCTAAACGTGTTAATACTGGCATTGGTGGCTCCAAAAAACTCTCCTTCTAAAAGTCCAGAAGTCTTTGCCCCAAAAACATCGGGACCAGTAATTTTACCACTCAATCGAGCGCCAATCGCAATCATATTGAACGAAGAATTTGCATTAATATCTGCACCATTTTTATCAAAATTACTATTTAATGGATATAATAGAAATAATCCCTCCCTAAGTTGTTCTACTTGTCTGCTGTCGTACACGGCATCTTCGCGGACAAATCCACCAAATTTAATTCCAAAACCTGAAGGTGTCGTCTGCGCAAATAGGCTAATTGAAGTGGTGATGGCGAAAAATAAAAGAGTGATTTTTTTCATACGTAAATATATTTTATAATGTTAGAATCGTAATATCTACACATAGCGAAAGAGAAAATTATTCAAATAAATCAGAGATTTTTTTCGCTATTTAAGTGTGCTTATTTGCACAAAAGTAACTTTTATTTTTTAAAATTGCAAATTCAATCATGGCAACTACCTTCAATCAGTCCGATGAAGAATAAAATGTCTCTTAGAATTTTAATTATTCATATATTTATTGTAAGTTTGTGTGTTAATTAATATAAACAGATGAGCATATTAGATAATTATTCCGACGAACTTGTAGAGCGAGACGGAATCCATTTTGCCAAAAAGGAGAGCGAAATATCATATCCAAAAGGTGGAAATCAACAGTGGTTTCAAATTGAAGAGAATAGTTTTTGGTTTAAACATAGGAATCAATGTATCCTTAGTTTGGTCGAAAAATATTCCCCAAAAGAACTTTTTTTTGATATTGGTGGTGGAAATGGG
>JBBRGJ010000057.1:0-18306 GCA_038240835.1 Bacteroidales bacterium
TGATTTTTCTAGTTTTTGAAAGTTGGGCAATACGCTAGCGAACCGCCGAATGCAGTAATTTAAAAAATGGACTAAAAGGCAACTGGAATTACGCTTAAAAACGGCTTATTGCAAGGCGAACGGATTCGAGGTAGAACTTCAACCACGTGCATAATTCCCTTTTTGCAATGCGGACATTTATTAGCATCGTAGCCAGTTAGTCGTTTGAGTCGTTCTTGATAAGTTTCTTTTGGTTTGATAATCATTTTCGAGTTTTGCCTCCGTTGTTCGGCTCTAAATCTGCTGCTATAAATGCCATAATGGCGGATTTTTACAAAACCTTTGGGCAAAAAGTGTTGGCAAAAACGACGTAAAAACTCAATTCCCGACAATGTAATTGGTTTTTGCTTTGCATTATCACGGTAATCCTTGTGCAAAAAGGTAACTCCATGGTCGTTTATATCGAGGATTCGTTGATTGCTGATGGCTACTCGATGAGTATATTGTCCGAGATACTTGATCACCTGTTCGGGTTTGCCAAACGAAGGTTCGCAATGCACGTTCCATGGTTTTTTCCAAGCCTCGTTCATCAACGTTTTATGAGTTTGCCACAACGATTTTCTAATCAGTTCCTTCTTGATTGCTTCCATCAGTTTTCCGCGAAACATTGGGCTCAATTGGGTTACCGGATAAAGGAATTTTCCATTTTTGCCAATATGCTTCATGTTGCCTGCTAATGTGAGACCCATTGCCGGAACAATACAATGTATGTGTGGATGGAGGCTCAGATTTTGTCCCCAAGTATGCAACACGCACACGGCACCGCTTTCAACACCGAAATGAGAGTATCCAAACGTACGTAATGTGTCCCAAACTGCTGCGAACAAGCGATTGTAAAACCAGCCACTGTTGAGCATTGCAATGGTATTTAGTTCGTGAGGAACCGTGAAAACAAGATGGTAATGCTTTACTGGCAACGTTTTTTCCATCAAGTCCTCGATCCAAAACGATTGCTTAGCCGATTGACATTTTGGACAATGACGATTTCCACAACTGTTGTAACTAATTCGGACTTTTCCACAACAATCGCATTCGTCCTTATGTCCACCCAAAGAGGATGTACGGCATTGCAATAACGCTCGAAGCACTCTTTGTTGATACTCGTTTGGATGATAACTTTCCTGAAACTGGTTGCCAAATCGTTCAATTACATCAGCTATTTCGTAATCGGTTCGGCTCATTTTTTTCTATTGTAAAGTGTATCCAAAGGACTATGCGATTTTTGAACATCGCATTGGGCAACATGAAGATAAATCATGGTGGTGCTTATGTCGGCATGCCCTAATAACTCCTTAAGCGTGACGATGTTTACCCCTTGTTCGAGCAAATGCGTGGCATAACTATGTCTGAGGGAATGAAGGCTAACGTTTTTAGCAATATCGGTTTTTTTCAACGCTTCTCTCATTACCCAACTCAGCCCTTTCACGCTGTAACGACCATCGGGTTCTTTGCCGTTAAACAGCCAAATATGTGGTTTTTCAACCTTAAGATATAATTTCAGACCTATTGCCATCACATCTGAAAGCGGAACGATACGATCTTTTTTATACTTGCTTTGACGGATGTGAATGGTTTTACGTTCAAAATCAATATCATACAACTTTAAATTTATCAATTCCTGACCTCGCAAACCAGCCGAATAAATAAGTGTAAGCACGATTCTATGTTTTAACAAAGTAGGTGCAGCAAAAAGTTTTTTAAGCTCCGATGGATTCAAAATAATTGGTAACTTTGCTTCATGTTTTAATGAAGGCAATGCAATGGCACGTTTGGTTTGTCCAATCATGCGAAAATAATAACGTAAGCCATAAACGGCGTGTTTAAAGCTACTACGTGATGGCGATTTCGGGTCGAGAGCCAGTGAGGTGAGGTATTCATTAATTTGGTCATCATCCAAAAGATCGGGCAAAGAGCCAAAATGCAACGACACCAATGCAACACGACGAATGTAATTTTGCAACGTACTTTTGCTTTGTCCTTTTAGAATGACTTGCTGTTCAAAGGTTTTGTAGATTTTTTCAAAACCGTCAACACATAAAATAGCCTGCTCAATAATGGTAGGCATTGATCTTTTGTTTCTCATACAACATAATTTTTGGATTAATAATGTTGTTTTACGAAATAATTGAAAAAAATGCCTACTTTTGTTGAGAGCTATCCCGCTTTTGCGGGATTTAGTTCAACAGGCGGTATAAAACATTGGGGTTTAGGTGGTTATGCAAGTATTCTGCCACGCATCAAGTTTGGTGTAACTGGACAGGTATTTAGCCCGCAATCCCCAACTATTTCATACCGCCAATCCGATACCGCCAACTTTTCCCCCGCCTGCCTATACATGAGCATTGCCATACAAGAGGCGGGCAGGGTTATTATAATAACGAATTCAGGTCAGTTCGACCACGCCAAGTCGTGGCAGTCTACGCTAAGTCGTGGCAGACAGGCTCGTTTCGACTGGCTCAACGCATCGCACTGCATCGCATTTACACTAGTAAACTCGCTAAATTCGTTGTTGCGAAAGTATTTCAACAGGCTCAATATATCACCTCAAATCCGATTTCTATCGGATTGACGTTATCTTATTGCAAACCCTCGATTCTTTGAATCGGGGTCAAACACTGAATTTTCTTGCAAAGACTATTTATCCTCCAAAACTGTGGATAATTTCTGCGATGTTGCTTTTTATTCAATAATTGACTTATGTTAATGAACAAACTAATTCGTTCAATAATTTAGAACGAAAGTAGTTCGCCTATCAGCATGATTTCCACTCTGGAAATTTACTTCTCCTTGAATGTGTGAATTATACAACTATTAATTTAATATATGTAATACTATTTGGTGTTGAACATGCCACCTTTGTATATAAGTTTCAAGACACATTTTAAATAGGAATCATGAACAACAAAACAAAGTCTAAGCACATGACAATTAAAGGATTTAGACCTGAATCCAACGATTTTCCATCCAAAAAAGCAGAAAATGCCCGCGAAAACTTGAAAGAAGCTGAGGAAAATTTTATTGAGGCAAGAAATGAGCTGGAAGAAGCAATGACTGCTTTAAAAAATCAAATTTCGAAAAACCCCGAAAAATCATCTTCTCATCATGATGAAAAAAAGACAGAGTTGGAATTAAAAGTCTTGCATAAAAAAAAGAAGACTAATGTTGGTAAATCCACTGAAATAAGTGACCTCGTTCATGATAATGAATTTTTAATAGATAAAAACACCAACATAAAAACGGCAAGTCTCGAAGAATGGGAAAATTTTAAAGAAGAATTGAGAATTGAAAACAAGAAGAAGAGAGATGAGATATAAGTGAAAATATTTTCCGTGAAAAGTGCAATGAAGAATAAGAAGAGGAAGAAAAAACACAGAAGGAAGTAGCAAGAATAAGAAGGCCTTGGGTGTAGACACTTCACTTTGTTCAGTGTGACAAAAAAAAACCTAACATGCTGGTAGATAAATGTTCTTAGTGCCAGTTCAACCCACGCTTAGAACGTGGCAGGCAGGCTCGTTTCGACCACGCCAAGTCGTGGCAGGCAGGCTCAACGCATCGCACTGCATCGCTTAGTGGTGAATTTGGACTTCCTTATAAACTCCTTTAACTTATGTCTTCTACTTGACCTCTCAAACAAATTGAATTAATAAAATCTCATGAAAGTAAAAAAAGAGGGTATTGTATTAAAAAAAACACTGTTGGAATTTGAAAATCAAGGCGTGTTGAATCCAGCTGTAATTCGGATTGGCGATAGTGTTCACATGTTTTATCGCGCCGTGCGAAATGGTAATTTCTCCACCATTGGTTATTGCCGTTTTAATGGCCCGTTGACGTTGGTAGAACGTTGGGACAACCCGATTATCGTGCCCGAATTAGGATTTGAATCACAAGGGGTTGAAGATGCTCGAATTGTTAAAATTGATTCTACCTACTATATGTCCTATACGGGTTACGATAGTGCCAATGCACGTGGAGCCATAGCTACATCAAAAGATTTGAAAAACTTTACAAAAAAAGGGCTCATTGTTCCAAACATCTCTTACGATAAATTTGTATTTTTAGCGGAAGTCGCAGGGAAGGTGAACGAAAATTATTACAAAAACCACAAATTCTATTATCAGGAAGAAAATCCTGACAAGAAAATTATTCTTTGGGATAAAAATGTTGTCTTTTTTCCTCGCCGAATAGATGGAAATTTGGTATTTCTTCATAGGATCAGACCAGGGATTCAACTGGTTTCTGTAAAAAACCTAAAAGATCTTACTCCAGAGTTTTGGGAAAACTACTTCAACAATTTTGAAGAACATATTGTAATGGATCCAATCCATGATCACGAAATAAACTACATTGGTGGTGGTTGTCCTCCTGTAGAAACAGAACATGGTTGGCTTCTTATTTATCATGGAGTTCATGAAACCGACCAAGGTCTTATCTATTCAGCTTGTGCTGCATTGTTGGATTTAAAAGATCCATCAAAAGAGATTGCTCGATTGCCTTATCCTCTGTTTGCCCCGGAATATGAATGGGAAACCAACGGTGATGTTAACAATGTAGTTTTTCCTACTGGAACTGCATTGTTTGGAGAGACACTTTTTATCTACTACGGCGCTGCCGATGAGCGAATTGCTTGTGCCTCCGTAAATTTGAACAAACTATTGGAAGAAATACTAAGTTTTAAGAATTAGAATAGGTAGATTTTCTAGAATAGAGGACAAGTTCCATTCAATATAAAAACTTTTAAATTACCAAAGAAATGAAAAACAAACCAACGCAAACTGCACAATTCAAAGGTCAAAATATTGACTTGTTGACCCCAATACACACCGATTTAGATTACTTAGAAAGGGTGTCTCAAAATTGGGAGCAAGTGGTGGGCGTGAAAAGTCAGGTTGAACTTCCCGAAGTATTAGTGGTTACATCATATCCACCTAGAGTTTGCGGAATTGCGACCTATTCGCAGGATTTGATTGCTACGCTGAATTATAAATTCGGGAAATCGTTTGCGATAAAAGTCTGTGCGCTGGAATCAGGGAAAGCAAAATATGAGTACCCCAATGAGGTGAATTATGTGCTTACTACTTCTGCCCAAAGCGAATACATCAAATTGGCAAGTGATATCAATCAGAACGATTTGATAAAAGTGGTTTTATTTCAACATGAATTTGGATTCTATCAAAAGAATGCAGCATCTTTCCAAAAGCTGATCAAAGATATTAAAAAATCAGTAATTTTGGTTTTTCATACCGTTATTCCGAAACCTACCTTGGAGCTAAAAGAGAACGTAATCGCTATGGCAAATGCGTGTGATTACATGGTGGTTATGACTAAAATTTCGGCTAAAGTTTTAATGGACGATTATGGTGTGGATGAAAATAAAATTAATGTAATTGCCCACGGCACCCATTTGGTTCCACATTTAAGCAAGAAATTTCTGAAAGAAAAATACAATCTCACCGACAAAAAAGTGCTTTCGACGTTTGGGTTACTAAGTGCAGGCAAAAGCATTGAAACAACCCTTGACGCCATGCCTGCCATTGTTGCCAAAAATCCCGATGTGATGTTTTTAGTTTTAGGAAAAACACATCCTGAAGTGGTTAAATACGAAGGAGAACAATATCGCAAAATGCTCAAAAACAAAGTAAAGGAGCTTGGAATTGAGTCGCATGTGAGATTTGTAAACAGTTATTTGGCATTACCCGATTTATTGGAGTACTTGCAACTAACAGATATTTACCTATTTACAACCAACGATCCCAATCAGGCGGTAAGTGGTACTTTTGCTTATGCCATGAGTTGTGCCTGTCCCATTATCTCAACTCCAATTCCTCACGCCAAAGAGGTAATGACCAAAAACACTGGATTTATTATCGATTTTAAAAACTCTGAACAGTTAGCTGAGGCCGCTAATCGTTTGTTGAATGATGACCTTTTACGCAAAAACTTTAGCAACAATACATTGAAAAGAATTGTTCCTACATCCTGGGAAAACTCTGCGGTTGAACATGCTTTGCTTATTAAAAAAGTCACACATTCCACCATTTTACCCAAATACATCTGGCCTCCAATTAATCTCGACCACATTCAGAAAATGACAACGGAAAGGGGCATTATTCAGTTTTCAAAAATCAACCATCCTGATCTGAAAACTGGCTACACGTTAGATGATAACGCACGTGCTTTGGTGGCTCTTTGCATGCATTTTGAATTAACTTCCGAAGAAACCGACCTTCCCTATATTCAAACGTACCTCGATTTTATGCAGTATTGTTTGCAACCACAAGGTGATTTCTTGAATTATGTAGATAAAAATGGAAAATTTACAAGCCAAAATCAAGAAGAAAATCTACAAGATGCCATTGGAAGAGCTATTTGGGCGTTGGGGTTTTTAGTTTCTAAGAAAAAGATCCTACCCATTTCCATCACAGAAAAAGCAGAAAAAACAATAACCTCTTCGCTTACGTTTGTTCACACCATTCACTCTCCACGATCCATCTCATTCATTATTAAGGGATTGTATTATTATCGGAGCGTTCATAAAGTGGAAGAAAACGATTTGCTGGTAAAAGTATTAGCCGACCGAATTTATAAAATGTATTTGCATGAGTCGAGTAGCTCTTGGAAATGGTACGAAGATTCCATGACGTATGCCAATAGTGTACTTCCCGAAGCCATGTTGTGTGCCGGAATAATAACGGGTGAAAAAAATTACAAAGCAGTTGCCATCGAATCGTTAGATTTTTTAATATCTCACATTTTTAACGAACAGGGAATTGAGGTAATTTCAAACAACAATTGGCTGAAAAAAGGGGAAAAAGCAGAAAAATTTGGCGAGCAACCCATCGATGTAGCATATACCATTATGGCACTAAGCACCTTTTATGAAACCTATGACAATGCAGAATACCTTCATAAAATGACCATTGCATTCAATTGGTTTTTAGGAATGAACCGCTTGCATCAAATTATTTACAACCCATGCACGGGCGGATGCTATGATGGCTTGGAAGAGTTTAATGTTAATTTAAATCAAGGAGCCGAATCAACGGTAAGTTACCTCATGGCGCGACTTACCATGGAAAAACACAGAAATATAATTTACAAATAATGTTCATTTAAAGAAACACATTAACGTTGATTGACAAAATAATTAAAATCTCAACATTAAATCAATTCAAAATATAAACCTAAAAATCAAACAAAATGTCAGTTATTAAAACAAACTCGGAGTTAAATTTAAAATTTAAACCGATGAAAAAAGTATTGATCGCCGTTGATTATGACCACACATCGCAAAAAGTTGCAGAAGCTGGTTACATGATGGCAAAATCGATGAATGCAGAGGTTTATCTTCTTCATGTTTTGGCAGGTAGTAGCTATTATTTAACCAATCAACCTTCTCCAATTATGGGATATGTGGGTTTTAGTACCGAGGATTTTATGCAACAAATTAATACCGAAGGACTTCCAAAAGGAGCACAATATTTTTTGGATACTCTTGTGAAACATTTGGGAGATCCTTTGATTAACACCTTAGTTAAAGAGGGAAATGTGTCAGCAGAAGTATTAGAAACGGTGGAGACATTGGATATTGATATTATTGTAATGGGTTCGCACAGCAAGAAATGGCTTGAAAAAGTTTTGATTGGAAGTGTAACCGAAGACGTGCTTAACAAGACGATAGTTCCTCTATTTATTGTTCCAACCAAAGAAGTTGAAGAAGAACAGTAATGGGAAATATCTCCTGGAATACTTTTTAATTTAAAAACCAATTAATTTAAGGTTTGCATATTGTTTAAAGCCCATAAATTTATGTACTTAGAAAATATTATAAAAAATAATACACATAATTTCAATGATTTATATTTCTTTATTTTTTCTCTCCTTTGTGTAACTTTGTGCTTCTTTGTGTAACTTTGTGCCAGCATAAACTTTTAGCTATACCATGCAAAACTTGAGTTATTATAAACAAATCTTAAATAATCTATTAAACAATGGTTAGTCCTGTTAAATTTTCAATTTTCATCAAAACATCCATTTATTTAGTAGGAATAGTTGCTTTTGTTTGGATGCTTTTCATCGGCCAGTCAATTATTGTCCCGCTACTTTTTGCTACATTTATAGCCGTTTTGCTTCACCCTGTGGTGGATTTGATGGTTCGAAAAAAGATAAATAGGATAGTGGCCATCACCATTACGCTTATACTTTCTTTTGCTCTAATTGCAGCATTTAGTATTTTTCTATATGTTCAAATTAGCCAATTTAGCGATTCGTGGCCCATCATTGTCGAAAAATTTACCGTATTAATTGATCAAAGTACCCGATGGATTTCGGAATATTTCAATATTAAACCCGAAAAAATTACCGCTTGGATTACAGAATCCAAAAACGACATGATGAGTAATGGCAATTCGGCTATTGGATCCACCTTGATGAGTTTTGGTAGTTCATTGGTTGTTTTGTTTATCATTCCGGTATATATTTTTATGATTTTATATTATCAACCGTTGCTGATTGAGTTTTTAAATCAATTATTTGGCAAAGAGAGACAGACTCAAGTTCGTGTTGTCATTAGTAAAATTAAAAATGTAATTCAACGGTATCTTGTCGGATTAGTGCTCGAAGCTCTTATTGTTGCCATATTAAACACCGCCGGACTTTTAATGCTTGGAATTGATTATGCTATTCTTTTGGGAGTTATAGGTGCATTGCTCAATGTAATTCCTTACATTGGCGGAATTGTCGGAGTTGCTTTACCCATGATGATTGCACTGGTTACCGAAAATTCGCCATGGTATGCGGTGTATGTGTTGGTAATTTATTACATCATTCAGTTAATCGACAACAATTTTATTGTTCCAAAAATTGTGGCTTCTAAGGTAAAAATCAATGCGTTGGTTTCTATTGTCGTTATTTTGGCCTTCGGAGCATTGTGGGGAGTTGCCGGAATGTTTATCTCCATTCCACTTACGGCAATTCTGAAAGTAATATTCGATCATGTTGAATCGCTTAAACCTTGGGGGTACTTATTGGGAGACACCATGCCAGTTCCTAATTTCTTAAAAATAAAAATTCCAATAAAAATCCCAATCAAGATTTCAAGAAAAAAGAAGAGTTGATTTGTTGCTTAAATAAACCACAATTTATAGCATATTGAGGTCGTAGCAAAAAACCGTGATTTAGGTTTTTGCAACGGCCTTTATTTTTTTGCAAGGTTGTGATTTTGTCTTCTAAAAGTGGAATTTATGTAATTTTTTTAATATTAGATGTAATATATTTCGGCTTGCCTATGCCGACCTTTGTATTAAATTTATTAACTTAATACAAACAAGATGAACACGCAAGAATTAAAAGGAAAATGGAGCGAACAAAAAGGCAAACTCAAACAACGGTTTGCAATCTTAACAGACAATGATTTATTGTTTGAAGAAGGCAAAAAAGAGGAAATGTTAGGAAGAATTGAAGAAAAACTTGGAAAAACAAAGGAAGAATTGCGTAAGATTATTTCTTCACTTTAATTAGTGATTCTGAAAAATATCATTCAATAAAGTATGAAAGAAACTTTGAGAATGTTCAACAAGAACATAGAATTCTCATGTGTAAGTTTTAATAATGTAAACAAATAGTTATGAAAAAAAAACTAAACAATGCAATAATGGCAATAGTGCTATTATTAATGCCTGCTTTTATGTTTGGACAAACGGCCCCGAATCTAGGCTCTGCCTCTGATTTTGTGCTTTTTACCACCACAGGAGGTATGTCTAATACCGGCATTTCGCAGCTTACAGGGAATGTAGGCACGAATAACGGGGCTGTGACTGGTTTTGGGAATGTAAATGGGGTGATGACATTCACAGGTGATGCCTTAAGTGCACCTTGTGCCGCCGATTTACTCATTGCCTATGGGGAACTTAATAGTCAAGTTCCAGGATTTTTCCCCGCAAATTTATTGGGAGGTAATACCCTCAATACAGGGGTTTATTCCATCACTGGAGCAACCACATTGAGTGGAACACTTACGCTGGATGCTCAAGGAAATCCAGGTGCCGTATTTGTCTTTCAAATTCAAGGACCATTTTCTACTGCTGCTGATTCCAAAATCAAATTGATTAATGGAGCGCAAGCTTGTAATGTGTTTTGGAAAATAGAAGGCGAAGTAAATATGGCTTCAGGTACATCGATGAAAGGGACCATTATTGCCAACAATGCTGCTATTCACATGAATACTGGCGATACCCTCGAAGGTAGAGCTCTTTCTATTGCAGGCGCAGTCACTCTTGATGGCGTAATGGCTTACACTCCAGTTGGTTGTGGAAGTCCTGTGCTTCACGGACCTATAGCTCCAACACTATTATCGGCATTATGTTATACTGTTTTTTCGGCCAGTGGTCCAGTAACAAATGCTGGAGTTTCTAATATTATTGGAGACGTTGGAACCAATGTGGGTTTAACAACAGGTTTTAATCCTTTAGATGTAACAGGAACCATACACCCTATTCCTGATGGCTCAACAAATGCTGCTGCTATCGATTTACTTAGTGCTTATACCTATGTAAATGCGTTACCTCATAATATCGAATTATTATATCCTGCACAATTTGGAAACAACTTGGTGCTAACTCCACATACTTATGTGATGAATGGTGCAGTAACTTTTACCGATACCGTTTACTTAAATGCAATGGGTGATCCTAATGCTGTTTTTGTGATTAAAACGTATGGTGCATTTGCAACAAGTACCTATTCAAAAGTTTTATTGACCAATGGAACAAAACCTGAAAATGTTTATTGGATGGTTAACGGTGCTGTAACCATCAATGATTATTCTATTTTTAACGGAACCATTATTTGTAATAGTGGTGCAATGAATTTAAATACCGGAGCAACAATAAACGGAAGAGCTCTAACCACCACAGGAATTGTTCAAACAGTTGCAATTACGGCAACTATGCCTCCTGGTTGTTCAATTCTTTCAGCACCCAATATTGTTACACAACCAATTAACGAAATTGTTTGTGCTGGTGATTCAGCCATGTTTATTGTTTCTGCAACGGGCGCTGATCTTACCTATCAGTGGAGAAAAGGTGCCGTCAATTTAGTGAATAACTCACGTATTTCAGGAGCTACTTCTGATACCCTTGTGATTTATCCAGTTCTTATTTCCGATACTGCTTATAATTACAATGTAGTTGTTAGTGGATCATTACTTCCAGCTGAAATTTCAGCAAATGCTTCTTTAAACGTAAACATTGCTCCAGTTATTACTACCGAACCTACCAGTCAAAGTGCTTGCGCTGGCAATACCGTACATTTTTCGGTGGTTGCTACAGGAACTAGTTTAACGTACCAATGGAGAAAAGGAATCGTTGATTTAGCAAATGGTGGGAACATTTCAGGAGCTAATTCAGCCTCACTTAATATTTATCCTGCAACTGCTACGGATGCTGCGGCCGACTACAATGTAATTGTAAGCGGAACATGTGCTCCAAGTGATACTTCTATCAGTGTGAGTTTAACCATAGATGTCGCTCCAGTAGTAGTAACAGCACCTGTTAATAAAACTGTTTGTGTTGGAGATTCAGTATTCTTTTCAATCGTGGTAACAGGATCAAATCTTTCTTACCAATGGAGAAAAGGAAATGTGAATATAGTCAATGGTGGAAATATTTCAGGAGCCAATTCTGATACTCTTAGAATTAACCCTGTACTTATTTCTGACACTGCAAGTAATTATAATGTTGTTGTTACTGGTGGTTGTTCCGCAATTAGTGGAACCGTTGTTGATCTTAATATGGCTGATGAATTTGGAATCTTAGCTGGAATTGATATCACAAGTACTGGTTTTAGCGTAATTAACGGAATGAATGTTGGATTAAGCCCAGGTGTTCGCTCATCAATTACAGGATTTCCTCCTGCAACAGTTGTGAATGGTGCAATTTATGCTTCCGACGACATTGCTCCTCCGGGAGTAGCAGCTATGCTAACCCAAGCCAAACTTGATTTAACCAATGCATATCTTTTTGCTGAAGGCGCAACCGCACCTGCACCTGCTACAGTTGCTGGTGATCAAGGTGGATTAACACTTGCCCCAGGTATTTATAAATCTACTTCTACCCTTTTGATTCAATCAGGCGATTTAACACTCGATGGTCAAGGGGATCCTAATGCAACATGGATTTTCCAAATTGCATCAGATTTTACTACTATTGGCGGAGCCGGTGGCAACGTAATACTTGCAGGCGGAGCTCAAGCTAAGAATATTACTTGGCAAGTAGGAAGTTCTGCAACCATTGGTAACGGAACATCTTTTAAAGGAAACATCCTTGCGTTAACATCCATTACCATGAACACTGGTTCGTCCATTGAAGGTAAATTGTTAGCCAGAAATGGATCTGTAGTTCTATCAGGTACTAATATAATTAATAGTCCTGTAGATACGTTAACCAATTCAACAAACGATACCTCTATTTATGTATCTCTTATTGCGAATCCTTTGCCAATTGCTAATGCAGGTGTGGACAAAGTGATTAATCTTGGGAGCAATGTAATGATTGGCACATTGCCAATTGTTGGGAACACATACAGTTGGACCCCAATTACAGCTTTAAGTTCGGCAATTATTGCACAACCTATTGCAAATCCAACAGATACCACAACTTACGCATTAAAGGTAACATCCACTTTTGGTTGTATCGCTTACGATACGGTAATAGTGTTTGTAATTATGCCCAATAGTCCTCCTGTTGCTATAAATGATACAATATTCACTTGCGAAAACAGTGGAACTTCTATTGTAAATGTACAAATCAATGATACCGATCCTAACGGCGATCCAATGACAACAACCATTTATGAAACGCCTACTAACGGATTGGCAGTAGTAAATGGGAACAACATTAATTACACGCCTAACACAGGATTCAACGGATTAGATACACTTACCTATATTGTTTGTGATAACGGAACTCCTTCTTTATGTGATACTGCATTCTTGTTTATTCAAGTAACGCCTACTTCTTTGACAAATGTTTCTACATCAATTTGTAATGGCGATAGTATTTTCATTGCTGGAGCATTCAGAACTCAAGCTGGAACATATTCAGATACACTCAATTCAATTTTAGGTTGCGATAGTATTATTAGAACAGTGCTTACATTAAATCCTGTTTATGCAATAAATATATCTACATCAATTTGTAATGGCGATAGTATTTTTCTTGCTGGAGCATTCAGAACTCAAGCTGGAACATATTCAGATACACTCAACACCATTTTAGGTTGTGATAGTATTATTAGAACAGTGCTTACATTAAATCCTGTTTATGCAATAAATACATCTGCAACAATTTGTGATGGCGATAGTATTTTTCTTGCAGGTGCGTATAGAAATTCTGTGGGTATTTATACAGATACATTGACTTCGGTTTATGGATGTGATAGTATTGTGATTACTGCGTTAAATATTACATTACTGCCTGTAGCAAGTTTTACTTCAAGCATGATCGATTTTACTTCCTATTCATTTGTAAATACATCCACAAATGCAGCCTCTTATTTATGGAATTTTGGAGATGGAGTTACATCAATTGTTGCGAATCCAATCCATATTTATGAAGGTGCAGGATCTTATTTGGCGATGTTGATTGCTACAAATTCATGTACATCAGACACAGCTATTCAAATATTGGATGTGGTATGTGGTACCGAATTTTTCAACGGTTTTTCTCCAAACGGAGATGGCCTGAACGATTATTGGAATATTCCTATGCTTAATTGTTATCCTGATAATAATGTATTAATTATCAACCGATGGGGTAGTGAAGTATGGAGTGGCGACAACTACAACAACAATAGTGTTCGTTGGACAGGTCAAAACATGAACAACAATGATTTGCCAGATGGAACCTATTATTACATCATTACTTATGGTGGTATCGAAAAACGCGGTTGGGTTTTCATTAAACGATAATTACGGAATATAAAAAGAAATATGTACACAAAAATTCATAAAATGAAAACAAAAATATTAACAACAATAGTGATGGGTTTAATCTCTTGGGGTGCTATGGCGCAACAAGATGCAGGATTCTCCATGTATTTTTTCAACCCTGCTTATATTAACCCGGCTTATGTCGGAAGCAGAGAAGTCTTCTCGGGATCAGTGGTGCATCGAAGTCAGTGGACTGGAATGCCCGATGCACCCACTACTCAAGCGCTTAGCGTTCATAGTGCTATTCCAAATAGCAATATCGGACTTGGCTTACAAGCGTATAACGACAACTTGGGTCCAATGACAAACACAGGTGCAAGTCTAACGTTTGCCTATCATCTTCCAGTAAGTAAAACCACCAAACTTTCGTTTGGGGTTTCTGGAATGATGAATAAAATTGGCATCGCATGGGACGAAATAAATGTAGATGATAATTTAGATCCAGCGTTTACCAACAACACCTCTTCTAACTGGGTACCAGATGCAAATGCAGGTTTATATCTTTACAATACAAGGTTTTATGTTGGACTAAGTGCCAATCACCTTTTACAATCCCGATTTGGATTTACAGAGGCTGCAGGTGCTGGCAATGCGAAGTTTTACCGACAATATTTCCTTACTTCTGGAGTAGTGATACCGGTAAGCAAATCCGTTGATTTCCGTCCTTCGTTGTTGTTTAAATATGTAGAATCTGCGCCAATCGTTGGCGAAATAGATGCTTCTTTTATCTTCTTTAAAAAATTGTTTATTGGTGCCGGTTATAGAGCCGACAAAAGAGTAAACCTTGCAGGAATGGACAATATGTTAATCGGTATTATAGAGTTTGACATTACCCCTGCTTTACGTCTTGGTTACTCATACGACTATTACTTAAATCGTACAGGTAGTTATAATCGCGCTGGTACTCATGAGATTATGATAGGATGGGACATCAGTTGTAACAAGACTAAAATGTCTAGTCCCCGATTCTTTTAATCCATAACAATTGAACAAATTCATAAATAAACAATAATATGAAAAAGATATATACATTAATCGTCATTGCCGCATTGTGTTACTCTACGGCTAATGCACAAACCAAAAAAGCAGACCGTCTTTACGATCGTTGGGAATACTTCCGTGCTGCCAAACGATACGAAAAAGAGGCAGTGAAACACAACAACATCGACGCTTATTACAAGCTGGGAGAATGTTATTACAAAATGGAAATGTATAAAGAAGCTCAAGACGCTTACGATAAAGTAAACGGAGCAGGCACATACAGCAATCCAGAATTCTATCTAACATACGGACGAGTGCTCCGAAACAATGGAAATAATACTCAGGCAAAAGCAGCTTTCGAAAAGTACAATCAACTGGTGCCATCGGACTCTCGTGGTAAATTCTACAGCAATTCTATTGATGTAGTGAACGTTGAAAATGCTTTTAATGAGCCAATTACGTTGAGTAATGTAACATCTGTGAACTCCGACAAAGTAGACTTTAGCCCCGTTTTTTATAAAAATGGGATGGTGTTTGCTTCCAATCGTAAAACATCCGGACACTCTAAGATTTATGGATGGACTGGAGCTAATTATCTGGACCTATACTTTGCGGAAAAAGGAAGCAATGATTCTACCTTTACAAATGTAAAACCATTTAGTGGGAAAAACATTTCGAAAAAGTATCATGATGGTCCTGCTTGTTTCTCTAAAAATCAAGACACTATGTATATTTCTCGTGTAGAAAAATACTTAAAAGGTGCCGACAAAAAGTCGTTAATGATTGAAAGAAACAAGATTTTTATCTCTACACTAAAAGATGACAAATGGACAAAATCAGTTCCTTTCGAATACAACAGTGATCTTTATTCAGTGGCACATCCATTCCTAACTTCAGATGGTTCGCGTCTTTACTTTGTATCCGATATGCCTGGTGGTTTTGGCGAAACTGACATCTACTATTGCAATCGTCAAGGCGATAGCTGGGGCACTCCAATCAACATGGGTCCGAATGTAAACACGTTTAACCGCGAAAGATATCCATACGTGGATGCCAAGGGTAATTTTTATTTTGCATCGGATGGACATCAAGGATATGGTGGTTTGGATATTTGTGTAGCCATTAACAACGGTGGGTCATTGGAAAAAGCAAAACCGCTTAAATTCCCTTTTAACTCGTATACCGATGATTCTGGGATTTTATTCTTGAAAGATGGAAAAACTGGATATTTCAGTTCAAATCGTAATGGAGGCAACAGCGATGATATCTACTATTTTGACCTAGATCGTGATAATTTGAAAAAAGAGTTAATGACTCCAATGTACACCATTGGTTACAGACCAGAGAACAAGATCGTTTCAAGGGCAAACTTCGCAGTATATTCTCCCGAAAATATTCCAACGGAACGTAGAGTGAGAGAGACATTCCCAATCCGAAATTACATATTTTTCGACTTAGAATCTACTGAAATTCCTAACCGTTATGTATTGTTAACCAAAGAAGAAGTTAAAACCTTTAAAGAAGAACAACTGGAAGTATTCTTGCCTAAGAGACTAACAGGTCGCTCCGACCGTCAAATGACAGCGTATTATAACGTAATCAATATTCTTGGCGACCGAATGGGAAAAAGTCCTTCATCGTCAATCACGCTCGTTGGATCATCCGAAAAAGGTCCTGAAGATGCTAAGTTAATGGCTACATCGGTGAAGAACTATTTGGTAAACATATTTAACATTAAAGCGTCAAGAATCAGCATAGAAGGTCAAAACAAACCTAAAATACCTTCAGAACAACCAGGAGACACTAGAGAACTTGAACTTCTCCGTCAAGGTGACCGCCGTGTTACTGTTGAGAGTAGTTTTCCCGAAATTCTAATGGAATTTCAAAGTGGACCTGATGCTCCTCTAAAACCAGTAGAAATTCTTGGAGTACAACAAGCACCTTTAGATAGTTACGTAAATATTAATGTGAATGGCGAAAGTGAACCAATTACTTCTTGGACCCTAGAAATCACAGATGATAAAAACAATAAAAAGTCTTTTGGTCCTTTTACAAACTCTGAAGCAAGTATCCCTGGAAAATCTATCTTGGGTTCAAACTCTCAAGGTTTTTACAAAGTAGCCATGACTGGTCAGACAAAAAGTGGTACTGTTGTTAAAAAAGACACCATGGTGCAAATTGCTTTATGGACTCCAACAGCAAACGAAGAAGGAATGCGCTTTAGCGTGCTTTTTGAATACGACGATTCTAAATCAATCTCTATTTATGAAAAGTATCTTTCTGAAGTAGTTACACCAAAAATTCCGATTAACGGAAAAGTAATCATTCACGGTCATACCGATGTTATTGGAAACGATGTATATAACGTGAAGTTGTCAAAAGAACGTGCCAACGATGTGAGAAAAATTATGGAAAGTGCCTTGAGCAAAGCAGGAAGAAATGACGTTAAGTTTGACGTATTTGGATTTGGTGAAGATGAAAATGTATCACCGTTCGAAAATGAATTGCCTGAACAACGCTTTTACAACCGAACTGTAATCATTGACATTGTGCCAAGTAAACGTTTAAAATAATAATGATGAATAATCTATTAACACTCATCGCAATTTTATTGGTTATTGGTTGGGCAACAGGATTTTTAATCTTCAACGGAAGTGGACTTATTCATCTTCTGCTGCTCATAGCAATTATTGCGATATTACTTCGGATTATTATCGGAAGAAGGCAAAGATAACGACGTTCTAAAACACCCTCTGTAGAAAGAAGCTAAGATATAGAAAGCTGAATTTTTCAGAGGGTGTTTTTAAATCTAAATCAACTAAAGGATCTCTTATTAATCACAAATTATCAGTTAAACAAATTATCAATTACAAATTAAAAACAAAAATTATGAAGAAAGTACTATTTATTATCGTATTTGCTATGATTGCAACGTTCTCTTTTGGACAGGCAAGAAACAATACAAATTTAAACGTCGGAGTTGGTTTTTCCAGCTGGGGAGTTCCTGTATATATTGGAGCTGATTTTGGCGTAGGCAATGACTTTTCGTTAGGATTGGAATTTTCTTATCGTAACTACCGCGAAAATTGGAGTAACAACTATTACAATCGAAGCATTATGGGTTTTTCTGGAAATGCAAACTATCACTTTAATCGCATCCTGCAAATTCCATCTAAATGGGATGTTTATGCAGGTCTAAATTTAGGTTTCTACGTATGGTCAGCAAATAATCATCATGATTATGATGGCAATAACGCTTCAGGAATTGGTCTAGGTGGACAAATTGGTGCAAGATATTTCAT